>DEPX01000059.1:15656-49784 GCA_002358975.1 Micrococcaceae bacterium UBA3381
TTCTACAACTGTTTCGGACAAAGCGAGATGGCGCCGTTATGTACTGTGTTGCGCCCTGAAGAACATGACGAGCGCCCAGCATCAGCGGGGCGGCCAATTTCAACTGTTCAGATGCGGGTGGTCGATCCTACTACCGGCGAAGATAGTGGTGTGGGTGTGGCCGGTGAAGTGCAATATCGATCGCCCCAGCTATTTTCGGGATACTGGAATAAACCGGAGCAGACAGCCGAAGCATTTATGGATGGCTGGTTCCGCTCCGGTGACATGGTGATTAAAGACGCAGACGGTTACATCGAAGTAGTCGATCGGATCAAAGACGTAATTAATACCGGGGGTATTCTGGTGGCGTCCAGAGAGGTCGAAGACGCCATTTATCGACATGAAGCTGTTGCAGAAGTGGCTGTCGTTGGCCGCACTCACGAGAAATGGATCGAGCAAGTGACTGCGGTAATCGCGCTTAAAAATGGTTATGAACAGGTCACCGGCGATGACATCCGAGAGTTTACCCGTCAGTATTTAGCCCGTCATAAAGTGCCCGGGCACGTTGAATTTGTCGCCGAACTACCAAGAAACCAGTCGGGAAAAATACTCAAACGTGAGCTGAAGTAACCAAATTGCTTTAGCGGAACTGTGCGTCTGAAAACTCGAATCCATAGCCCTCAGCAGAGGTACGTTTCGCTAGCATAGAGGCGGTATGTTGGCCCTGGTCACCGTGGGTGGCGATTTCATCTTGTCGTAGCGCCACGCGACGGATCTTGCCGGACACCGTTTTAGGCAGTTCGGTTACAAACTCGATGCGACGAATTCGAGCATAAGGTTGCAGCGTGGTTCGCGCATGAGAAAAAATATCATGGGCCGTTTCAGCGGTAGGCAGGTAGCCCGGAGAAAGCACCACATATGCCTTAGGAACTGCTGTCCGAATCGGATCTGGGCTGGGCACGACTGCCACTTCTGAGATGGAGGGGTTCCCCATTAGCCCGTTTTCTAATTCAAAGGGAGACAACTTATAGTCAGAGGCTTTAAACAGGTCATCGGCCCGACCGACATACGTATAAATACCGTTTTTATTGCGTGACATGAGATCCCCGGTGAGATATAACTCAGAGCCGAAGGCTTCGACATTTCGTTCCTCATCTAAATAGTACCCAGGGGTCAACCCTACGGGCTTGGGCGCAATCCGTAATGCGACTTGGCCGGTACCGGCTCCGTCAATAAGCTTGCCCGTCAATTCGTCGACTAGTTCGATGTGAAAACCAGGAAGCGGTTTGCCAAGCGCACCGGCAGCAACGTCAAGCCCAGGTGTGGTAGCAATTTGAAGAGTAGTTTCGGTTTGCCCATAACCATCTCGGATAGTTACACCCCACGCTTGTTGGACTTGCTGCAGCGTGGCGAGATTCAGTGGTTCGCCCGCCGATAGGGCATTAGTCGGTGGGGTATTTAATCGTCCCATATCAGCGTGAACCAGCATGCGCCAGACGGTGGGTGGAGCACAAAGACTGGTCACACCGAATTTGTCAATCACATCCAATACGATGGCAGGGTCAAACCGTGCATAGTTGATCGCTAATACAGTTGCCTCACCTATCCATGGAGTAAAAAAAGACGACCATGCATGTTTGCCCCACCCCGGCGAAGAAATATTCAGGTGCACGTCGTCGCTATCTACACTAAGCCAGTACAGCGTTGAGAAATGCCCAATTGAATAGGACTCCTGAGTGTGCAGTACCATTTTTGGTTCACTGGTGGTGCCCGATGTGAAATACACCATCATTTCGGCGTCGGCTGGGGTAGGATCATCAACGATAAATTCGCGATTGCATGTGTAAGCATCGGCATATGCATAGGTGTTGGGGCTAGTTGCATTGCCAGTAACAACAATGCCTAGTGAATTTGGGTCAACCCCAAATTCAGTTAACTTCTGAAGTTTGTAAATATTCTTGGAATTAGTTAGGACCCAGTCGACATCGGCTCGCTGGATTCGCGAAGCCAGCGCTTTGGCATCGAGCATGACAGTCGTTGGCAGGATAACAGCACCAATTTTGATGCAAGCTAGCATGGCTTCCCATAGTTCCACCTCGTTATCCAACATCATCATGAACTTATCCCCGCGGGTAACGCCAAGTGTCTGCAACCAGCCGGCGACCTGCGTTGATCTAGCCGACAGCTGCGCAAAGGTCAAAACCTGAGTCCCAGCATCACCGGTGACTATTAAAGCTGGCTGACCGGAGCGATCAGGGTTTTGGGCAATGACATCAAACCAATCAAGTCCGAAATTGAAATGCTCGAGGTGGGGCCAGCTGAAATGCTCAACTGCCTCGTTCAAGTCCAATGCCATAAGGCGATCACGGGCAGCACGGTATTGTTCGCTGACGTTCATTGAGCATCCTTTATCCCGAATATTGCAAATATTCTGACAGTCTAACCAACGCTCAGCAGTGTCTAGTCGTGTGCGTCGTTTTCAGCGTAGATGCTGTACATTTGAGCTCTTCGCCGTATTGGGCACTGAGTCTCATTTCCAGCCCAGCAATTTGAATGCCTCATACCAGCCAGCAAAAATTTCCCGGTTCCGCTCAGGCCCCAGCTGTGCAGGATTGGCAAAAAGCACATAGTCGGCTTCAACGACCGCTTGGTCTTGGGAAAGCAACTGAGCCAGTTCATCTACTCTGCCGACATACGTTGGACCCGAACGTGCCGGACTGCCATCTAAATGACCAGCCTGATCGAGGTTACTACTGGCTCGCCCGAACATACGCTCATCGGCACTTGAACGTATAGCAAACATGGAACGAGTGACGGCGGTCATGCCACCGGTGCTAAATCCGGAGGCCTCGTAGGCTTGCTTGTATTGCCTGATCTGTTCGGCTTGTTGAACATGAAATGGTCGGCCATCGTCTTGCAACAGCAGCGTGGACGACAATAAGTTGTAGCCTTGTTTGCCGGCGACACCTCCGGAAGCAACGGAACCAGAACCCCACCACAGACGATTAAGCAAGGTAGGGGACTGTGGCTGTGTCACCAGCTGGGTTGCCCCACCCGGAGACCACGGAGAATTCGGGTCACCAGTGGCCACCGGATTACCGCCAAGAGCATGCCGTATGCGCTGACCACGGTGCTGAGCGACATCGCTCCAAGTTTGGCCGGGCCCGAGAGTATAGCCGAACTGTGTTTGACCATCCAGAGCAGCTTCTGGTGACCCACGAGAAATGCCCAATTGCAGTCGTTCAGCAGAAATCAGATCTGTGGTGGCAGCCTGCTCGGCAAAATAGAGTGGATTTTCATAACGCAAATCAATGACACCGGTACCCAACTCGATTGTTGAGGTCTGGGCAGCCATGGCAGCAAGTATTGGAAACGGTGAAGAAATCATCCACTGAAAGTGGTGCACACGAAACCAGGCACCATCGAGACCTTCTTCCTCAGCAGCTATCGTCATCGCTAGTTGGTCTTCGATCGCAGTCTTCGCATCAACGGTGCCCGTCTGCCGCTTATAGCCAAAATTACCAAAGTTTAGAAATCCAAGTTTTTTCTGCATAACTACGAAACATTTCAAATCTGAAAGATATTCCGGAGGGGCCTGGGCCACCTGGATCTTATGATCGTAATTTCTCCACAGGCTCAGACCAGAACTGGGTGTTTCGTTAGCGAATCTGGGATACTAGGTCTGTTATGACTACCGCTCACGTAAAGACACCGACAGCCGGACCGGGCCCTGCGTTCGCAACTCGGCAACGCGGCACTGGAGACCAAGGCGAAAACCATCCTGTGCCGTCGAAAAATGCCATGCAGCTGCCACCACTGCAGATCGGCAACTTAGACATCGACGTTCCAGTTGTGTTGGCGCCGATGGCAGGCATCACTAATACCGCCTTTCGGCGTTTGTGCCGCGAATACGGGGGAGGCCTCTACGTCTCCGAGATGGTGACGGCCCGTGCCCTTGTAGAACGCCACCCAGAGTCGATGCGAATCATTGACCACGATGATGACGAAGTCCCTCGCTCGGTGCAACTGTACTCGGTGGACCCGGTGTATACCCGTAAAGCGGTACGTATGCTGGTTGAAGAAGATCGCACCGATCATCTGGACTTAAACTTTGGTTGTCCGGTCCCCAAGGTTACTCGTAATGGTGGGGGATCGGCCCTTCCGTGGAAAATTGAGTTGTTTACCGCCATTGTCCAGGGTGCCGTGAAGGAAGCCGAACGCGCTAACATACCCGTGACCATCAAAATGCGGCGGGGTATCGACGAAGACCACCTGACCTATTTAGAAGCAGCCCGTCGTGCCGTTGATGTCGGAGTGTCCGCGGTAGCCTTGCATGGAAGAACCATGCGACAGCACTATTCCGGTCAAGCAAATTGGGACTCGATTGCTCGGTTGAAAGAAACTATTACAGATGTTCCAGTATTGGGTAACGGCGACATATGGTCGGCCGAAGATGCTATGGCCATGATCGAATATACCGGTGCCGATGGGGTAGTAATTGGTCGTGGTTGCCAGGGCCGCCCCTGGTTATTCGGTGATGTGCAAAACGCATTTACGGGTTCCAAACAACGTTTTCAGCCAAGCCAGGGTGCTGTAGCCGATGTGCTTTATCGTCATGCGGAACTTCTTGTCGAAACCTTCGGGGGCAACGAAGACAAAGCTATGCGTGACATCCGCAAACACGTCTCATGGTATTTCAAAGGTTATCCGGTAGGTGGCGATATGCGCCGGTCATTAACCGCCGTGGAAACGCTTGAGCAATTGCGTGAACTTTTGGCCACTGTAGATCGTACCGTCCCCTATCCTGGCGCCGATGCAGAGGGCCCACGTGGCCGAGCCGGTGCCCCGAAGAAACCGCACTTGCCCGAAGGCTGGCTTGACTCACAAGACATCACCGATGAACATCGGGCCCAGATTCATGAAGCAGAGTTAGATATTTCCGGGGGCTAAATGGTGAGCGGCGGAAATCAACCAAACAAGGGGCATAAGGCAAAAGCCTCCAAATCCCCACAACAACTTAGCCTTTTTTGGCCACAACATAGGCCACCCTATGCTGGCGAAGCAACCCAGACGCCTGGCTACGACGTCTGGGATATGGCTCGGTGGGTTCCCGAGCCCAAAAAATCAACCTACCGATCCGATTTTGAACGCGACCGCGCTCGCATTTTGCACTCTGCCGCCTTGCGCCGGCTTGCCGCCAAAACACAAGTCGTATCACCAGGCGACGACGATTTCATTCGCAACCGACTGACACACTCATTAGAAGTTGCCCAAGTAGGCCGCGAATTCGGTCGCTCCCTAGGTTGTGACCCAGATGTGGTTGATGCTGCATGTCTATCACACGATTTGGGGCATCCACCATTTGGCCATAATGGGGAAAAGGCACTCGATGAGGCGGCAGCACAGGTTGGAGGATTTGAAGGTAACGCCCAAACGCTGCGGTTGCTATCACGGCTTGAACCCAAGAAAATGACCGACGATGGTGTCGCTGCCGGACTGAATCTCACCCGCGCTACCTTAGATGCTGCGACAAAATACCCCTGGCGGAAACAGGACGCACCGTTGCAAGCTGATGGCCAGCCGACGCCAAAGTTTGGAGTCTACGATGACGACGCCGCCGTCTTCGGTTGGTTCCGCCAAGGTGTCGACGCCCAACGGTTATCTATGGAAGCTCAGGTTATGGACCTGGCTGATGATATTTCTTACTGTGTCCACGATGTGGAAGACGGTATCGTTTCTGGCATGTTCCAGCTGGGCTGGGTTGCTGATCCAGACCAACGCCAAGGCGTTATCGACACGACTCGGCACTGGTATCTGCCTGCCACTGATCCGGCCGCTATTGAGGCTGCTCTGGCCCGGTTGGAAGCGACTACGACTTGGGTGACCAGTGCAGATGGGGCCCGTCACGCGCATGCCGCTCTTAAAGATATGACCTCACAGCTTATCGGACGGTTTTCCACTGCTGCTTTTGATGCGACACGAAATGCGTACGGTAATGACCCGCTAACTAGACACACCGCTAACGTTGTCATTCCGGAAAACACGCAGGTTGAGATCGCCACGATGAAAGGAATTGCCGCGCACTATGTGATGTCATCGGAGCGTCGTCAGCCACTCTATGAAGCCCAGCGAGAGATCTTGTTGGAGCTGGTCGATTTTTTATTCGCTACTGAAGACCGTTTCTTAGAACCCATGTACGCTGAAGACTGGTGCAACGCTAATACTGACGCGGCCCGTCTACGTGCTGTGATTGACCAAGTGGCCGCTCTGACAGACCATTCGGCGCTGATGTGGCACGGTACTTTAGTGCGCGGAACAGCACAGCCCACAACACTGCCGCACGGACTGTACCTTTAGGTCAATACTCCGGCGAGTATTTCTGGGATTGCTACTGCCGCTGTTGACCCGAGATACACGTCCGCCCTGTTAGACAGGTCGGTACGGGTTGGATTAATTTCGATAACCGCAGCACCAGCATCCTGTCCCAGAAGCGGCAGCGACGCTGATGGTTGTACCAGTCCGGAAGAGCCAACCACGACCACCAGATCTGCTGCACGTAGTGCAGCTATGGCAGTATGGAAAGCCGTCTCGGGAAGGTTTTCGCCAAACCAGACAACACCCGGACGTAGCATCCCAGAACTACAGTGTGGACAGTCGACTGCCGGGAGCATATTATCCTGATGAAATTGTTGATCGGGTTGTATTCCGGTATATGCCGGATCAAAGGCTGTCTCTTTGTTGCAGTCTATGCAACGGTGTTGGTGTAGCGAACCGTGCAAATGCAGCACTTTCTGCGCACCACCACGCTCGTGTAAGTCATCGACATTCTGCGTAGCCACGGTCAATGAGCCTTCGATGCCAGTCAGGTATTGTTGCCATGCGCCAATATAGTTGTGTCCGATATGAGGTCTTACACTGTTGACCAGTACTGCTCGCCAGACATACCATGTCCAAACCATCGATGGGTTACTTCGGAAGGCTTCTTCTGTGGCCAACTGCTCGGGATCAAAACGTTGCCATAGACCACTTTGAGCGTCACGGAAAGTGGGAACACCGGATTCAGCTGACATACCCGCTCCTGACAGAACCACAACGGATCGAGCCTGCTGAGCCAGTTGGCTAGCTTGGCCCCAAACATCCAACACTAAAATAGCTCCGGTAAAATATCGCGAGCGGTCCCGTTGATGTAGACATCAGCATCTTCAGACAGCGGGGTGTGGCTTGGATTAACTTCGACCAACTTCGCTCCAGCTGCGGAGGCAGCGACCGGCAATGATGCCGCCGGCTGAACGATATTGGAGGTTCCCACCACGACCGCCACGTCCGCCAAACGAACAGCATCAAGCGCATCATCCATGGCTCGTTGAGGAAGCTGCTCGCCAAACAAGACAATATCTGGACGAATAAAACCATGGGAGCAATTAGTGCATTCGGGGGGATCTTCTAATACCAGTTGATCTAGCTCTGGGGTCGCAGCTAGCTGCTCGTCGGTGGCATTTTCTAGTGCATATTCGGCTGGACTGTCGCATTCAAAGCAGCGAAATGTGAAAGTTGTCCCGTGCAAATGCGACAGTACTTGAGCCCCGCCGCGCTCGTGAAGGTCGTCGATATTTTGAGTAATGATGTCTAGTTTGCCGCCATTTTGTTGGAGCTGTTGCTGCCACGAACCAAGAGCGACGTGGCCATCATGGGGGTCAACGGAGCGCATGAGCCGTGCCTGATACAGCACCCAGGACCATACTAAGTCGGGCTGGTTCGCCATGGCTTCACGGGTAGCCAACTGCTCCGGTGAATATTTTTCCCAGAGACCCGTCCGTGCATCACGATAGGTGGGAACACCGGAATCCGCAGACATACCCGCTCCAGTCAACACGGCGATACGTTGTGCATCACGAACCAACCCACGGGCGGCATGAATGGCTGAAGGTGAAGTTTCCGACATAACCTCCACTTTAGGCTACGGCCACCACCTCAGCCAGATTCAGTAGCGGACGGCAGAACTGTGGAGAGTTTTGTACCTTTAAGAAGCAGAAATCTCTAGTTCAATTTCTTCATCGTTCGTGTCTACGAGCTCGACTTCCCAGTAGAGATTGCCGTCGTCTTCGTCGAGCTCAATTTCGTCGAAGTCGGCATCAGGGTGTTCATCAAAGGCCTGATCCAACGCTTCAGCGACGGTCACATTGGCCTGGTCAGCCTCGCGAATATCTTCATCGTCGGATTCAGTTTCGTCAAGAGTGACATCGCCATCAGGTGTAACATCCAGCTCGTGAACTGCGTTATCTGAGACAACATCCACATCATAAAGCGAACCATTGTTTTCTAGCTCTATGCTGATAATGATCCCGTCACTGTACTCAGCTTCCACTGCATCGATAACCTTGTAGACCTCACCGTTATCTGCCGCAGCATCGTCGGTTTCATCATCAGCAGTATTCTCGCTGGATTCTTCATCGGCAGGAGCAGACGACTGCTGTGTTTCCTGATCTGCAGGTTGGTCATCTTGTGCGGGTTCTTGTGTCGAACATGCGGTGAAAATGGTCAGCGCGCCGACTCCGGCAAGGCTTACATAAAAACGTAGCCGGGCTGTTCTGATTGTGTTAAACATAGGCCTATGTCCTTTATACAGATTTTGCAGGTACCAACCATATTTAAGTATATCGATTTACTAATATGTGTATAACAGCCATTAAGCCATAGCAGCACTGCATCGTGCCAGGTGTTGCAGGCTCAGTTATACTTATCCACAGGCTGAACAGTTTATCTACGTGAAATCGGTGACGCACTCTAGACTGAAGATCATGGCAGGACGCATTACTCGACAATCCATCGATAAGGTACTTGAGGCAACGGATCTTAAGGCTGTAGTTGAAGAACACGTTTCTCTGCGAACAGCTGGTATTGGTTCGTATAAAGGGCTCTGCCCATTCCATGACGAACGCACTCCCTCCTTCCACGTAACTCCAACTAAGGGTTTTTACCATTGTTTCGGCTGTCAAGAATCTGGCGATGCCATTAAATTCCTGATGGAACTGCAACATACCTCGTTCACGGAAACGGTGGAGATTCTTGCGATGCGAGCCAATGTCCAGTTGGAATATGAAGAAGGTGAAGCACCGGACCGGGAGGCAACAACTACCCGTCAACGCCTGTTACAGGCCCACCAGATTGCCGATGAATACTATCAACAGGCTCTTGAATCGCCGGCCGGCATGGCCGGCCGAGAATTCCTGAAGGATAAAGGCTTCACCAAGCAGGATGCTGAGCATTTTGGTATCGGTTATTCGCCATCCGGATGGGGTAATTTGCTCGCTCATTTGCAGCAGCGTGGATTTTCTCTCGAGGAACTGAAAGAAACAGGACTTTTTTCCGAAGGGCGTCGTGGTCTCTACGACAGATTTCGGAATCGTTTGATGTGGCCAATAAAGGATATGACGGGCAATACCATTGGTTATGGTGCTCGGCAGCTAGCAGATGACGATAACGGGCCGAAATATTTGAATACCCCGGAAACCACCCTCTATAAGAAATCACGGGTGTTGTACGGGCTGAATTTGGCCAAAAATGAGATCGCTAAGCAACGGCAGCTTGTGGTGGTCGAAGGGTATACCGATGTCATGGCGGCACATCTTGCTGGAATTACCACCGCTGTAGCTACCTGCGGGACAGCATTTGGTGAAAGCCACGTTCGTATTGCACGACGGCTCATCACCGACGATGGATCTGGTGGTGAGATTATTTTTACCTTCGATGGTGACGAAGCTGGACAAAAGGCAGCGATGCGTGCCTTCGAATTTGATAACCAAATCGTTGCTAAGACTTTTGTGGCCGTCGCACCGGAAGGCCAAGACCCCAACGACTTGCGGCAGCTTTACGGTGATGACGCTGTTCGTCGTCTTGTTGATTCCCGTGAGCCCTTATTTGAATTCGCAATCAAAACGCGATTGAAAGAGTACAACCTAGATTCCGTAGAGGGCCGAACCGGGGCGCTGCACTATGCGGCACCAATCGTTAAAGAGATACGAGATCCCCTAATGCGCGATGGATATATTCGAGAGCTTGCTGGGTGGCTTGGTATGGATGTTGACGCTGTTCATGGAGCCGTTCAACGTGCTCCAAAGGCCTCCGAAGCCAAAAGGTCTTATGACAGACAGCACCAGGTACACGATTCGCAGGATACTGAGGCCCAAAATTTTCGGCCTGACCTTCGTGATCCTGTGGCACGGATGGAAAAAGAAGCTCTGGAAGTTATTCTCCAACGGCCCGAATCGTTATCTCAGGAACAATGGAGGGCGTTATATACCTCAAAGTTTAAAGTGCCGGTCTATAGTGCGATACAGACCGCTATTTTGGCTGCCGCACGAAATGCCCAAGATACCTCTAATTGGGTCCAGCACGTAACCTCTGAAGTTCCGCAACCGTTGTATTCTTTTGTGACAGAACTCGCAGTAGCGCCCTTGCCAGCCTCGAGCGAGGAGGAGGTGATGCGTTACAGCCGCGACATCATGAACCGTCTATTAGAAATGCAAATTACTGAGCAAAAAGCTGACCTAATAGGCAGGCTACAACGATGGGACGCACAGCAAGATCCTGAAGGCTTTCAGGCCCTCCAACAGCGACTCGTTGAGTTAGAAAACCAACGGCGTTTCCTGCGCCCTATCGACTAGTAAATAGTTCGCGGCAGCAGGAAACGCCGTCACGCCAAGTAATCATTGGCTGGACCTCAGGGTGTGGAGTGGAGTGTCAATGATCAAGACATCTTTTGGCGTCTAACTTAGACCGCCCATGACACTGCGTTGCCGGCTAATCCCACAAGCGAAGTGGCATTATCTTCACCAGCACCTTCGATATCGGCACCGTCGTCATCGGATTCCTGATCCATCGGATCTTCATTGGTGTCCTCGTCTGCGGGGTCGTCACCTTCAGGATCTTCACCTTCAGGGTCTTCGCCCATGGGATCGTCTTCCATGTCGTCCCCATTATCCCCGGTGTCTTCCTGAGCCGGGTCACTCTGCTCCATGTCTGGTTCCTCAGGTTCTTCTTGCTGAGGTTCGTCATTTCCACCGCAAGCAGTGAAGAGAGCTAGAGCAGCCACGCCCACGAGACCGGTGTACAGCTTGGAACGGCTAGAATCAGTTTTCTTAAACACGGCTTAACTCCTTACGTTCGTTCAGCTTTTCGTTCTATCGGTTTTCAAGATGGCCCTGAAGAGGTCCAACTGGTTATCGAGTCTACTGATCACATGGCATGATTTGCACCAGCTCTGATTGGTCGATGGGCAAAGAGTTGAGCTGAATTCGTTGATTAGACAATGTAGAAAAAGGTCTGCTATAGTATTCTTCTGTTGCCTTCCCCCATAGCTCAACGGCAGAGCACTCGACTGTTAATCGAGGGGTTGCTGGTTCGAATCCAGCTGGGGGAGCTGACCATCACCCTCGTCCCGCATAGCGGGGCGAGGGTGTTTTTCGTTAAGGATTCTCTCCCCTAATAGCTCACTGAGCGTTATGTCCATAACTGCCGCTATTTTGATTAACTGTTCAAACGTAAATGGGATCTGACCGCGTAAACGCGCCGAAATCTGTGTTTGAGTAACGCCAATTGCCTGAGCAATATCAACTTGCCTCAGGCCACGTCTACCCATCCAAGCCCTTACTTCCGAGGCAAGACCAAGGGTGGCTATGTCATGTATTTCGTATGCTGATTGAGTCATGCCCCCTACGATAGCATCTTGACGATAAATGTAGCGGCTGAATAGATAAACTTACTTCACACGCGCTACTTGTTCTTGCCACTGTAGCGTCTCAGCCGCTACGGTAAAGGCATGAGCTATACAGATCAATTGAGAGCGAATGTAGTCTCTCACCTTTCAAAAAGAGAAATGAGCCAAGCAGTTGCAGGGGAGTCGCTGGATTTACGCCAGAATTCACTCTCTGCCCGCCTTTATGGGAAAACAGATTTTCGACTCAAAGAACTCTTGATACTGGCAGAACTTTTCGGCATTTCAATTCATGATTTGTTGAACGGTGTCGAGGAAGAGTTCTTGAACCGGGGGCTTGCAGAGGGGGTGGCAAGCTAATGAATTCACCAATTCAGGAATGCGAACAAGGGGCTTCAGTAAATCTCTCTTCGGCAGCTGCTCGGGAAGTTACTGACAAGATTCGAGCTGGGTTAGAAGGTGTGCACCAGTTAATTATTCAGGCTTATCAGGGTCGTGCGTGGTCCTCGCTGGGATATCTGACTTGGGATGAGTATGTTCGCCGGGAGTTTGGGAACCAATCTCTGCGACCTCCTTTGGAGGAGCGAGACCAGGTGGTGCAGTCTCTGCGCGATAGCGGCATGAGTGTCCGCGCCATTGCAACTGCTACACAGTTAGGCCGGGGAACAGTCGGTCGAGTGCTTGATGATTCAGGTGTCCCAAATGGGACACCTGAACAAGCTGGATCAGATACTGCCAAAGTCCTTGGCATAGATGGCAAAGAGTATTCGTCCCGCAAACCCTCATTTTCACCTCCAGTGAACAGTCCTGATTCGGGCGTGTTGGATGCTGTGTTGGACGCTCCAGCTGAAGACGTCGGCGTGAAGGTTTTGGATTCCGAATCAATTGGACAGAAGCGTAGTGATCAGGCCGAGAAAGTGCTGTCTGAATTTCATGGCAGCGATGTTGCTGTGTTGCCTAAAACCATGTTTCTGGCAGAAAAAATCGGTGCGTTGGTTTCACCGGTGAGTGGAGACATTGATGTTGACGCGACAGCTTATGCGGATGTTGCCAAAGATATTGCTGCTGCCTTGCGTCAATTTGCTTGGGTAGCCAAAACGTTGGCAGGTGCTGACGTCGAATTTGAGAACCGGCAATTGCTTGCAGTGGTTATCGATGATTTGCGTTTCGCTGACGATTATCTGCAGGTCACCGTTTCGGAGATGGAGGAGAAGAAATAGTGCATTCCACTGAAATACATAGCAATGGTCATACTCCCGCGAAAACTGATGCAGATCTTAACGAAGCGGTGCCCCCAGCAATGCGGGTAGCTGAGGGCACCTGGGCGACAGATCAACATAGCAAGCAGTCTGTCACAGATGAGTTTAGCACTCCCGGTACGAGAGCTACTGCTGCAAAGTCCAAGCGAATTAATCCCGATTCAGGGCTATTCATCCGTGTCGTTATGGGCGGCGTCATGGTGGCAGGACTTGTTGCTTTTGCGATTAGTTTCGTTTCTTTATATCAGGTCGCTGAGTGGTTAGGTCTGCCGCCATGGATGTGGTGGGCTGTTCCTACTTTTATTGATCTAGCTATTTTGGTCTATGCCGGACTTGTCCTCGTACACCAAGCACGTGGTGAAAGAACCTGGCCCTCATGGTTGGCGCTGGGCGCATTTACTTTATTGAGTGTGATTGCCAACTCTGCCCACGCGTTGAGTCATGGCCATGATGCTGCTTGGCAGGCATACGTTGCCGTCCTTATCGCCGCGATGGTTCCTGTAGCGATTTTTGTTGCAACTGAGCAATTATCACGTGTCGCTATTGAAGATCTGAACTCACGGAAGTCTGAGATTCAAGAACAGGTCGAGCTTGAAGTGTTCGAGGCGGAGCAGCAGCAACGACGTGATGAGATTGCCTTCGAGCGGGAGCAACAACAACGTGAACGTGAGCAGCAACGGTTGCGTGCTCAATGGAACACAGAGGTTGAACAGACTCGCCATGAGCAAGCCTTAGCGTCCCTCCAGGCAGAGCCACAGACCGTGAATAGTGAGCAGCAAAAGCAGCCTGCAGCATCCACACAGCAGAGCAGTGTGGTTACAGCCAAACAGCCTGTGAAGAAGCCCAGCAATGATGATGACCTGTTGGCATTTGTCCAAGAACAAGTCGCTGAAGGTGTTGAGGTAACTGGGGCAATGGTGGCTGAATTTCTCGACGTATCTGCACGTACCGGACGGCGGCGAATTAAAGACTTACAAGAATCCCATCCAGAGCTTTTTGCACCGGATGACCGTAACGATGTAGAGCAAACTGCACACACAGTGGTGGTAGACGATGAGTAATGAAGCACTGACTTGGGCCAAGATTGTTTCGCATGAGATGGCAAGTCGATATGAGCATTTCGAGACTGCCGCTGAGGAAGCTGGCGAGAAGAAGCCGAAGAACCCCTATACGGGGACACCGCACGCGGTGCTGTGGGTGTTGGCGGATTATGCCAATGAGGATTGGCGGTGCTGGCCGTTGCATTCGACGCTGGCACGGGACTTAGGCGGCGTTTCTACTCGCACCATTGTCCGAGCAATCAAGACGCTAGAAGAGTTCAACCTCGTTTCGAAAGTGCATTACACCACTGAGACAGGGTCCCGGGCCGGTAGCGTGTTTCAGCTGCATGTGGAGACCTTGGATGCACTAGAGCAAGAAAACCGGAAGATGGGTATTCCTGAAAACGGACGACGGTTTGGACGGTCGCGGAAACTAGCAAATACGTGCGGTGACAATTTGTCACGTAGGCGGCAGAAGGCAATAGAAGACTGCGGTGACAATTTGTCACTTGGGGATGAGACCCCAGTAAATACGTGCGGTGACAATTTGTCACTTAGGGAGCCTAAGCGACAAAAACGACAGGACCTAAGTGACAATTACGACATTTCGGCCCAGGTGCCTTTAAAGGATCACGCGCGGATTAACCATCATCATCAATCATCAGACGCGCGAGACGCGACGATCGATGATGACGATGATGACCAGAAATTCTATCGGCGGGTGAATCTTCAGCAGCTGATCGAAGAAGTGCCGGGGTTATCTGGCTACGCCGGTCAGCTTGGTCTGATTTGTGGTGCCATCGATGTGGTGCTGAATCGGGCCAGCGGCAGGATCGCTAATCCGACAGCATATCTTCGTCGGGCGTTATCCGAGGACTTATACGGCGTGCTCGGATCGGTTCCAGACTCTTCGATGCTCATGGGCAAGCCAATGCGCACACCATCGCCTTCGTCGATATGGTTTGATCCACTCTCGTTTGAGCCAGCTACTGAACAACGCCTCAGTGTGGTTGATCGCAAGCAGGAGTATCTGGGGTTGTCGTCCAACGAAAGCTCTGGTGCCAACCAAGATCTGTCGGTACCGTCCCTGGAAACCCTGTCCCACGGTGATGTTCCGTGTACCAATCTTGATCATTTGAACAATTACGAGATGAGTAATCGGCAACTGGCTAACTGCAATCACTGTCGAGTTGAACAACAAACTGCCGATGAGGACCACTACCCACATATCGCCAACGCAACAGCAGCTCAAATCGGTGCTTTACCGCCGCGATTGCAACGCTGGGTTGAGCAGTTTCGCGACGGTGAGCCTGTAGGGGACCAAGACTAGAAACGGCGTAGCCAGCAGAAGGGGCATACTCAAAAATGCGGGGAAATCAGTCCGAGCAGTTGTCCGAAGATGAACACCTTTTCAAAGAACAATTATCTGACGTCGTTGGCAGACTGTATCCAGTGATTGCATCACAGTTAGGCAACTTTGCTACTGAAGATGATATTGCTGACGTGGCCCAAGCAACCTGGGAATCGGCCTGGCGGTCTAGGAATAATTACGATCCCAACAAAGGACCATTACATCCGTGGGTCGTGACCATTGCGCGATATCGAGCAATCGATTTATTCAATGCCAAAGTCACAGACATAGAGCACCAGCAATGGGATCAACACTTGGCACGTGCTGGTGATCGTAGCGATCCAGTGTTCGCAGTAGAAGCTACAGACCATGCTGACGGTGTTATTGACTCGTTGGATGCTTCTCATCAAATCACCCAGATATTGCGAGTCGTCGAAGACGTGATTCAGAACCGGGCATCCACTGCCAGAGGGCTGTCGCTAATCATGATTTTCGATGATGATCTGGAGCTAGCGTCCAGAACGTTGGGCCTGGGCGAGGATGTCTTGCGACGGGCACGCCGCGAATTAATCATGTGTTGTCAGGTCGTGGCCAATGCCAAACACACCGCCGAGATCGATGATGGCAGAGTGACCCTTAGGATGTTGTTGGAGTGCTTGCCATCAATGACTGAGGCCGGGGACTGGACTCGCCAACTGACGCTTGCTGTGGCGACCGCTGGGGGATTTGACCAAGTCACGATCGATCATGTGATGGACGTAACCGGGTACTCATACAACACCGCCCGGCAATACTTAGTGCAATCGCAGCACCTGATTCAAGTCGCTGCAACGGCCATTCATCGATTCAGATCGCAAGAACGCTCGTTGTCTGGGTGACACACAAATACATTCGTTAGCTCGAACTGGTGGTAGATGATCACGGACAACGAGGACAGATACCACCATGACTCAGGATAAGAACTCACCCCGCACAGATGCGCGTGAAGTCACTGATGAACAAACAGATACGACTGAAGCACCGTCACAGGAGCAACGACAACACGATGTTGATGCTGCTGTAACGCGAATGTTGGCAACCATGTCGTCACGGCAACGTCGCAAACAGTTGCGTACCTATCGAAAACAGGCTCGACGAGAAAAGTGGCGTCTTTACCGCGAGAACTGGGTCGATCAACAAGTCGATCGTCCGCTACCGGACACAGTTGAAAGCAAATTACCGTCTTGGACTCATACCAATGGTGGCCGGTTAGCGATTATCGGGATGGGTCTGATCGTGGTGCTGCTTTGGACGCTGCTGGTCGTCTTGCTCATCGTGTGACATACAACTTTCAAGTGTTGGCAGAACTATCAGTGCGGTGGCCAGCCACGAGGCACCGATAGCCACCGAATCTTCAGTACCGGTACAGCAATGAAGGAGAACAGCAGATGCTGGACAACATCGATGTAGAAGGGCTCGGTGCACTGGACACGGTGACTGGCCAGTTGATTGGTACAGCCGTTGTCGTCCTGGTAGCAGGGCTAGGAGTAGGCGGTGCTATTGCCGGAGCTGGCAAGTCACGCAATAAGCCAGATCTAGCAACGAAAGGCTTCATCACCATGGGTGTCGCCGTGGTCGCGGCGGTCATGCTTGGTGGTATTGGCCCAGCCGTGAATTGGGGCATGAACCGAGGGACAGACTCGCTGATGCCCGAAGCAGCTGGGCCAAGCGATGTGACTGTCGAAAAAGATGCCGCAGCGATTTCATGCGAACAAGTCAGTCGGGAACTCAATGGGGATGGTTTTGTAGACCCCAGCGATGATCCTGAACCGTTGGAGTTCGCAAGAGAGCTTGTCGGACCGGAATACGAGGATGAACCACCGTTGGATGATCCTTGGCACAGCAATGAAGTGTCTGTGAAATCAGTGGCCTGGTACCCAGACAGCGCGGCTGGCGGATGTAGCGAACAGAACGAAACGGTAGCGGAATGCACGGAAGTAGAAGTCGAGTGGTGGTCGCGGACAAACGACGAGCCTCAATTAGACACGATTGAAATCGGTGGAGACCAGTGCGAATCATGACCTGGATTTAGACCGGGAATTCTATGACTAGCTGTGATGTGAAAGGAACATAATAATGCTGAATCAGTTGGGTTTATCAATCATAAATACGCAGGAATACGGTCCGGAAAGTATTGAAGCAAGTTATGACGCACCGTGGATGCAACTGCTCAACGATGTTGGCGGGTGGATCGTGGGCACGGTCATTGTCATTGGCGTGATTTTGGTCGCGATCGCCGCCATTATTTTTGCCTCGTCGAAATCTAGTGGTGCCTCACGTGGCCAAGAAATCAGTATCACGGCGCTGTTGTGGATTGGCGCCATTATGGCGGTTGTTGGCTCGGCAGGGGGCATTATTGCTTGGGCTGCTGGTCTCGACCTCGGGTTCTGACACCAAAGTTGAACACTACAGAACGATCCGACGTCAGTGATGACTCGATCTGTGGAAGGAGGTGACGGCAGCTTCTATGTTTGATGATGCGATGGAGTCTTTGTGGGAGTTTTTGTGGCAAGGGCTTGAAGGAATAGCAGCGGGACTATGGAGCCTGTTGACGGGCGCTTTTGAAGCCGGTGACATGGATGAATCATGGTGGGCTTCGGTCGTTGGCGGCACTATTACCTATGACCAGAGTGGGACAACTACGGTCGTGGAGCATCCGGGCATGTTGAACGTAGTGGTGTTAGCGACAATCCCGATGCTGTTGATCTATTTCGCGATTCAATGCATTATCTCGCTGTTTCGTAGTTCAACGGCTGGGTTGATTCGCGGTTTCGGTGTCGCAGTCTTTTCCATACCGACGGTGTACATCATGACTGGACTTGTGTGGACTGTCGTCCAAGGGGTTGATCAACTAACTCGGGGCATTCTCAATATCGGTATGGAAGGCGATGAAGGCTCACAAGGTGTGGCTGGTGTCGCTTCCATGTTCGGGGTGGTGTACGACCCCGAATCCGACTCCGTAGCCCTTGACGAAAACTTTGTGCAGTGGGAACAGGCAGCAAACCAAGGCGAGCCAGGTCATATTATTCTCCCGCTGATCATCTTGGCCGTGACCTTTCTTTGCGTCATGTTTTTGTCGCTGATGATGACGTTTCGGACCGTGGCCGTTATTGTGCTGACGGTCTTTGGGCCAATTGCCATTTATTCCTTGACACTGGAACCGGCCAAGGCGGCCTTTAGCAAGTGGGTATCTGTGCTGTTGGGACTCATTCTGGCGAAACCGGCGGCGGCGGTCATCGTCAAAGTTGGGATGACGATGTCCCAAACCGCGGATGACTGGACACAAATGGTTGCTGGCATCTGCCTTGTGCTGGTGGCTGCGTTGGCCCCGGTGGCAACGTTGATGTTTATTAGCTTCTTTACCGGTGGCGGTTCTGAGCCATTGGAGCGGGCCGCGCTTGGTGGTGGTGGCCGCGTAGGCCGAGGTACCACTCGTGCACTGTCTGGTTCAGCCCGACAAGCATCCAGAGTGGGACGAACGCTCAGTCGGGGCATGAGGAGATAAGGCGAAACAGTAGGTGAAACTATGACACAAAATCTTCAAGAATCGGAATGGGACGGCACCCGATTTGGGCGCGAACAGACAACCGGAGTGATGCTGGGGTTGGGATGGCCACAGGTCATCTTTCTCAGTGTTGGCGCGGTGCTGATGTTGCTTTGGATGCTACTGCTACCTGCACCAGTCAGTGTGATCTTCGCGGTGCTGACTGCTGGCATTTTTGCCGGCCTGGGACTGCCGAAACGACATGGCATGCCGCTGGTGGTCTATCTGTGGCATGTGGTCCGGTACGGCAAGCGTGGCGCTACTGATCAGCTGCGGTATGTGCAAAGTGACGATGCTGAGGTGTTGGCATTGTCCGATGAGCCGCCATCGAATCGAGTGCTCGGTGTTGATGGCGAGGACGCCGACACTGCAGATGAGGACGGTCGTGACGCAAAGGGTCGTATTATTCCTGGGACGCCACAACGGTTTGTTTTACCGGGTGAAGCCCATGAGTTGTTGGCCTACACGTTGCCTGAGGGGGCTGGTGTGGTCTATAACCCCCGGCGTGGTGAAGCGATGGTGGTTGCGAAGATTCGTACGACCAAGGGTTTTGATCTTGAATCATTTGAAGCACAAGAAGATCGCACGACAGGGTGGCGTGAAGCAATATCAGCGATGATGCGAACTGAAGGTGTGGTACGGGTTCAGGCCACCGATCAGACCACGCTGATTTCTAGTCAATCGGTCAAATCGTGGTACGAGCAGCGGTCGAGTGTGGCCGGTGCGGGCGATGACATTGACCCGTTTTTACATTCGTCATTTCTTGATCTGATGGATCAAGCCCAGGATATGCCAGTCCATGAAAATTGGTTAACCATTGTGGTGGCACGCAATAAAGTTCCACATCGTATTCGCGCCAACGGTGGTGGTGTTCCTGGGTTGCTGCAATTGATGATCTCGGTAATGGGCACGGTCGAAGCTACCATGTTGCGTTCAGGAGCACGTGTCGACGCTTGGCATTCGGCACGGTCTATAGCTGGCCTGTCTCGGTCGGCGTTTGATCCTGGATCATCGGTACAGATTTCTGAGCGGTCGGGTGACTGGGTTGGAGCGGCCCCACATTCGGCTGGGCCAATGGCGATGGAAGTGTTCAAAGACCGGGTGACCACTGACGGGTTTTGGCATCGTACATATAAAGTCTCGGAGTTTCCGCAAAAACAAGCCAGGTTTGGGTTTTTGGATGCCTTGGTATTTGCTGGCGATTTTCGGCATACCGTGAGCGTTTATTATGCGCCAGGGCAGCCACGCAAGGCGCTGAAGAAACTCCAGAAGCGCAAGGCCGATCATCGGTCGACGTCGAATATGTTGAAGCGGATGCAAAAGGAACCCTCGCTTGAGCACATTCGTGAGCGTGAAGACATGGATGCTGAAGAAGATGACTTAGTTGCTGGGCATGCACCTGTTCAATTATCGGTGCTGATTACGGTCACCGGTGGCGACCCGATGGAGTTGGAAGCAAATTGTGACCGGCTTTTGCAGCGAGCTGTGGAGTCAAGTTGTGAGCTACGCCCGCTGATGTTGGAACAAGATACTGGGTTTCTTGCGGCTGCACTGCCGTTTGCTTGGGCCGATTAGAGCACTGGAAGGATTGAGCATGGCTGTCGTTAAGTCGAAGAGTACATCGGAGAAGTCCTACACCTACTTTGGGGTGATCCCCAATACACGCAGGGAGCGAAGGAATCTCAAGAAACAGTGGAAAGCACTGGTAAAAGAACACCAGGTTGCCGATGCTGCTGACGCTGCGCAAATGCAAGAAGTGTTTCCTCGGATGCAATACGGGGCTGGCGGACCAAATAGACAACAGTCAATGCGTGGTACCAAACGTATTCGGGTGCAGAAAATTCCCACCTCTGCTCATGCTTCGGCAACATCATTTCCATATGTTGCCGGTCCTTCGTTGGGTGCAGATGGAGTATATATCGGCACTGACCAAAACGGTGGTGGGGCATTCACCTTCGACCCCTGGGAACTGTATGCACGCGGGATTATTTCTGGGATGTCGATGATGTTGTTCGGAACAGTCGGAACAGGCAAATCGTCGTTAGCGAAGTCGTATGTGCTCCGATCAGTGAAGGCTGGCCGGAAAGCATCAGTGGCATCGGATTCAAAAGGGGAATGGACTGTTGTTGCTCGCGCGGTCGGCGGGTCGGTAATTCAGGTTGGTCCCGGGATGGATACTCGGATGAATCCCCTTGACGAGGGCACACGGCCTTCGACCGACCCTTCGGGCAAAGTCTTGGATGATCAGTCTTGGGCGGCTATGGTCCGCACGCGACGGATGGCCATTTTGGGAACACTGGGTCATATTTTGGCCAATCGACAGCTTGATCCTACAGAACGACACGTGTTGTCGCGTGCCTTAGACGATGCGGTTGCGGCCAGTAAGCAACAGCAACGTCAGGTCGTCATTCCTGATGTGATTGATGCACTGGATGCGATGCGTCAAGTTGCGCCCGAGATGGAGGCACAAGCCGCTGCGGTGGTGGCGATGGTCTTGCATCGTGTGACGGATGGTGACCTTGAAGGCATGTTTGATGGTGAAACCACAGCACAGTTTGATGCTGATGCGCCGATGGTGTCTATTGATACTTCAGCGTTAAAAGGTGCTTCACCGGAAGCTGCGCGGGTTGCCAATGCCTGTACTGGGGCATGGACAGAAGCGATGATTACCAATGCGGATTCGGGTCAGCGGATTGTGGTGTATGAGGAAGGTTGGGACAACATCTCCTCGGAAGCTGATTTACAGCGCATGGTCGAGTCGTGGAAACTCGCCCGAGCTTATGGGATTTTCAATATTCTTATTTTGCATAAATTGGCGGATTTGGAAATGTCTGGTGATAAAGGTTCGCGGATGGAAGCCATGGCGAAAAGCCTGTTGGCTGATGCTGACGTGAAAGTCATTTATCGACAAGATGCTTCGGCTTTGCGCGTCACGATGGACGAGTTGGACTTGTCTGATCGGGAACGTGGGGTGCTGAAACAGTTGAAAAAGGGTGTGGGTTTGTGGCGGCTTGGTGATGCCAGTTTCCAAGTAGATAACGAGCTGACAGCCGATGAAATGCGACTGACGCATACTGATGAGAAATTGATTGAAGCAAAACCGCAGCAGGAGGTGGCAGCATGAGCACACAACAGATACAACGTGAAGGCCCAACGACCAATTGGCTGGGCGTGATCATTGTTGTCGCGATATTTGGGGCCTACGGTCTGTACGTGCTGACCGGTCTCAGTGTGAACCGGATCGTCTGTGGTGAAAGTAGCCTTCCGGAATCTGTGCTTGCTCCCGTTGGGTTCTTTTTTACCGGGGATACAAGCGTTTTTGGAACAGCCAACGGTTGTTCAGCGGAAACCTCTACAACGGTGGTTGCACTGATTGCTGTCTTCGTTGTTGGCCTGGTGATCACGTTTACCCTGCTTCGGTGGCGGCATCGGTATCTCCAATCAGATAGGGCGTTTTTGAAGATGCTGCGACGTCGCGAAGGACTTGCTCGGAATCATGAAGTCAAAAAGATGGTTGGCACCAAGGCAACGAAAGCTCGTGTCAAAAAGGTCCGGCCCACGCTGAAACACCCGAAACCCGAACAAGGGGCTTTACTGTTGGGTGAATCGGAAGGATCGAATGTGTGGTCTTCACTGGAAGAATCCATTTGTTTGATTGGTCCGCCACGTTCGGGCAAAGGGCTGCATTTGCTCGTTGGTGCCATTCTTGACGCACCAGGGCCAGTGATTTCTACTTCCTCACGTGCCGACAACTACGCGATGACCAAAGATATTCGTGAACGCAACAATGGCCCCGTCACATTGTTTGACCCACAAGGGTTGACCGGCCATGCATCGACGCTGAAATGGTCACCAATTACCGGCTGTGATGTGCCCCAGGTGGCAGACCAACGGGCAACATCATTGATCGAGTCATCTGGATTGGACGGAACATCGTCGAATAGTGAGTGGAAAAACCCAGCGGTGTTGATTATGGAATGTTTACTGCATGCTGCTGCATTGGACGGCCGCAGCGTGGATGATTTGATGCGGTGGGGCACGAACCCTGCAGAAGCCAAAGACGCCGTCAATATCCTTGCGGAACATCCCAAAGCGGCAAAAGGCTGGCATTTGACGTTGCAGGGCATCATCGATGGTGACCCAAAATTGCTACAAAATAAATGGTTTGGTGTCGAAAGCGCGGTCAAAGGGCTGGTTGTCCCAGAAGTCCGTGAAGTCATGAAACCCGAGGGTGCTGCCGAAACGTTCAACATTGACGAATTTATCGAACAATGTGGCACGTTATACATCATTGGCACGAAAGCCGGTGGATCGTCGGCAGGACCATTCTTGATTGCCATGATGGACGCTATTACCCAGCGTGGCCGCGAGATTGCCGCAAAACGCAAAGGAAACCGCTTAGACCCGCCAATGTCCTTGGTTTTAGATGAGATTGCCAATATCTCGGGTGCATGGCCAGGGCTGGTCACCTTGATGGCCGATGGTGGTGGTGTCGGTATCTCGCCATTTGCGGTATTCCAATCGATGGCGCAGTGTCGCAACGAGTGGGGAGAACAAGCCGCATCGGCATTATTCGACGCTGCCACGGTCAAAATGCAACTGGGCGGGGCATCGAATACCCAGGATTTGGAAGTGTTTGCCAAATTGGCAGGGCAACGCAAAGTCGTCCGGGCTTCCCAATCCTATGGGGGTGGCTATAACGGTGGTTCATCATTTTCCGATCAAGTACAAAACGAAGACGTGTTCTCGGTAGATGAGTTGCGACGGTTGCCCTTCGGGTGGGGAATTTTGCTCAATCGCAATGGTCGCCCAGTACTGATGGAGATGTGCAAATGGCCAGACCGCCGAGACGCGAAAGCTATCTCAGCATCAGCTGGGAACTACTCGAAGGCGCTGCAGGAAGAATTGGAATCTGGCGAAGATGTGTTGTCGTCCATCTCGACAGCCAGTGATCGACCAGATAATGACGATCCTGATGGTCCAGCTGCGGAGAATCCCGTACCTGATGCATTAGCTGATATTCCTGTGCGGTGAAGGTTGTGTCACGAAATGGACTCAACAGAACGGGGAACAAGCAGTATCGTCGCTATCTTCGCTCTCAACAGTGGGGGTTTCGGCGAGTGCGCTGGTTCCGTGATTGCCGAGCACGAGGATACGAACCAGCCTGTCAGGTCTGTGGCGTGACCCTGGTGGACGGTGACAGCCTGGACTTGCACCATGTGTCATATGAGGGCGTGTCGTGGGATGACACAACGCAACAGTGGGTGGCCAGAGAAGCAGACGAGGATCTGATGCCGATGTGTCGTGAGCATCACCAGCAACTCCATCGCATTATGGATGGCCGTAAGGAATTTTATGGTTGGGATCGTCGTCGGGCCAGTGTGGTGATCATCGCGCGGTTGATCACATGGCAACAAGCAAAGACGCAACCGTCAGGAAGGCAAGGATGACACCAGAATCTAGTCGTGACGTGCTCAACGGCAACTGGTCGGATCATGAAGCACCGATTGATGATTGTCAGATATGTCAGCGGTTTCAACCATTGGTATGGCACTGCACCCAGTCCTCAGCGATTGATCGTGCCAAGTGCCGTCAGATGCCAGGTTCCGGACTGTGGGTGTGCTCGTTGTGTGAGGAAGCACTTCACCGATGGATGCGACAACACCCGAGTGAACAGGCATCAGAGGTAGCCGTGACCGCCTTGTTGGATCGCTTGACGGAACGGTTACTTGGACCACGACGGAAATACCGGAAGCGTAGGGGAGATGAACAGTATGACGAATGAGCGAAACACGTGGCTATCTGATGAAGACATGGAGGAATTTGATTCCTGGGCTGATGATGTCCTAGCAGACGAGCCAGAACCTGCAACCACTTCCTCCGCTGATGGGGCATCGTCAACGCCATTACCTGAATATCTCGATCCCGGGGTAGCCGAAGAATTGGCCGGCGAGATGGTACCGGTCTGGTTTGGTACGCGGTGGCGAGATATTCCCGTTGAGGACCAACCGGAGGCGTGGAATGGTCTACGGCAGTGGGTTGACTGGCTGGTCAAAGAGTATCGACTCCCCACGGCCGTGGTCCCGCCTTGCTGGTATCGGCACACTGACGTTGTGGCCGAATTGTATGCGGCGATGTGTATGGAATATAAAGTCTGGGAAGAAGGCGAACCAGGACTGAATCCGATGATGTTCTGGCATCCTAACCTCCAGCAAATGATTTTTCGGCTCCGAGAAGCTGTCACAAACGCCGGGTGTGTGGGGAATGGGGCACATAAAGAACCGTTGGCGGTAGACGGTCATGAGCCTTTCCAGCTGGATTACGACGAAGATGATTGGTTCCAGCACGTCAACAAAGTTACCGCAACACAACGCATCGAACGGCCTGATGCAGGTGTGGTGTATGTGCGAGCCGGACTTGTGGACAGCAACGGGGAGATGTTTGCTTATTCCTCGCCAGTGGGAGTCGGACAGCGAAGTGTCATGCCAGAGTCTGCTGTGGATATCCAGTACTTGTCCACAGATAGTGACTACAACGTGTTGCAGGCCAACTGGCAACACTATCGTCAGGACTGTGAACTCATGTGGGAAGTCTCTACTGATGGGGCGTCCTGGATTGACGTTGATGAATGGGACAGCGAGGAGCAAAGTGATGACGACCACTGACACGATTCGAGTAGATGATCTCAAGGCTGCGTTGGAATGGTTGAAGTGGGTGGCAGGTGTCGATGACGATTACTTGGCCCGGTGGGATGTAGCTGAATGGGCACAATGGTATCGGGCGATGGATGCCTCAATCGGAGATGCTGTAAATCCATGTGTACCGTCTTGGATAAACGACATCATCCGAGACGATTGGTCACGTGATTGGTCTGCACCATGGCCAAGCATCGGACAACTTTGGCCTACCGCGCATGATTGGTTTGTCGCTGCAGCAAATCATGATGATTTTGTCTTGAAGGTGGCAGAAGCGGATCAGGACGGTGAACATCATGTTCCACACCTGGGCCAGCTGGACAAAGCGTGGTGGGTTGCACATGAAACCGTTGGCGCAGCAGGATTGTTGCAAATCGATCTACTCCCTCCAGCCCCTGGGACAGATGTCATCATCGGAGAGATCAGTGCCTTTTATGTCGTAGTGAATGGAGAGCAGGACAAATTAACGCAGGAGCTTCACCAGTTATTGGGGAAATCAACTGGTGTGGACGCATCCACGGTCAACACTTGGGCTTCAAAAGCATGGTTGCCTCCCACCGATCAAACTCGGATCGGGTATCAATGGAACTGGACGGAATAAAGCACACAAAACATTTGGAGGAGCGTCCATGAATATCCGTGAGTACATCAGCTCACATAGTGAACTATCCGAAGCATCCATTCACGACCCTGGCGATGAATCCCTATCAAGTGGGCAAAAGGCTCTGGCGCAGATCACCCACGTTATTGCTGAACACGCTGACAGATTAGACGGCGCGCAGCTTGAAGGCTTGGTGGCCGCGCTTAGTGCATATAGGGATGATGTGCAACATCAAGAAAGTGCTGCTTGGGCTATCTTGAACAGCGGACAATGGAATGATTTACAGACGAATGCGGCGCGAGAAGAATAAGTATATTTCACGTGGACCGTTCGTTTGCGCGGCGAAGGGCGGCATATAAGGTTTGTCGGGCCACCCCAAACGTCGCGGCGATCTGTGTTTTGGGGATGCCTAACTCGATCATGGCTTGGACTTGTTCCACGTCTGCGGAGCTGAGTTTGTGCGTTTGTTTATACTTGCCTTTCGCCTGTGCCAGTGCGATGCCCTCGGCTTGTCGTTCTTTAATTCGGTTACGTTCAAATTCGGCAAAAGCGGCTAAAATGCCGAGCATCAATGAGTCCAGTGGGGACGTACCATTTTTATCTACCGAGATGTTTTCGTTGATAAACTCCACGGCTGCACCTTTATCGGTAATTTCTGCAACGAGGTTGTACAGATCGCGGGTATCTCGGCCGAGGCGATCCATAGAGACAACGCGCACAGTGTCGCCGTCACGCATGTAGTCCAGGAGTTCTGCTAAGGCTGGGCGCTGGGCCCTGGATTTGCCGCTGATTTTGTCGGTGAAGATTTTGTGGCAATTTCCGAGTTGTTGTTGTTGACGCTCTGTACTCTGATCTGGACTACTGACTCGAATGTACCCAATTGTTTGTCCACTCATCTTAAGTACCTGCCTATACAAATGTGTCAGAAAGCAATATTAGTACTTATTGTGACAGCATGTGTCATTTTCAGAAGCTAACTGCACGGAGTTCAGAAGGCGTCTTCAAAACCGATGCCGAGGACCTTTACCCGTCAGGATATAGTTCCCTTGTATGATGATGCGTGTCCGAGCCTGCTTTGATTGGTCTTTACTAGTCCTCATGGACTACTGTGGTGTGCATGAAACTTTGATCCTTTTTCCTCCTCGTGTCTGAGGCGTGCGCCCGACGAGGTTCGAAACGTTCAAGGATCTTTTTGTGTCGTATTCACGCACCGTATATTCCCATCTGCGAGTTGAGGGCTTGTCGAAGTCTTTTGCGGATCGCAGAGTCTTCACTGACATTTCGTTTGTTGTCCCGCAAGATGATTGTGTCGGGGTGATCGGCGAAAACGGTGCCGGCAAATCTACCTTGCTTCGCATTATTGCCGGCCATTTATCTGCTGATGCTGGGCAGGTCGAAATTTTCCACCATGACACCGTACAACCAGCTGTCGGATTGTTGTCTCAGCAACCGTCTTTTGCGGCGTCTGAAACAATGGAAGACGTCTTGGAAACCGCCGTCGCTCCCCTACGGGCTGCGGTTTGCGAAGTCGACGACGCCGCCCAAGCTCTTGCTGACCGTCCTCACCAAGAGGCTGCCATGGTGCGGTACACCGAAGCGTTGGACCGTGCGGAACGTTTCGCCGCTTGGGACGTGGACGCGCATGTGAACCGGATGGTCGCAGGATTAGGCCTGGCGGATGTCGAGCTTTTGGCCCCTGTGGGTCAGCTGTCCGGGGGGCAAACTGCACGCCTCGCGTTGGCGAGTTTGTTATTGAGTGCCCCGGACGTGTTGTTGCTAGATGAACCCACCAACCATCTGGATGATGACGGAGTGGATTTCCTCAGCGGTTTGGTGTCCAACTGGCGAGGACCTGTGCTGATTGCCAGCCACGACCGGGCCTTTCTGGATCACACGGTACGGTCGCTGATCGATTTAGATCCTGCCCCACAACCGCATCAACTTAACGAGGCCGAGGATCAGCTCACGACCAGGGGGATCACCCGATTTACGGGCACATACTCTGACTACATCCAGCATCGACGTGACGCTCGACGGCGCTGGCAAAACCAATACGACCAAGAACAAGCCCAGCTAAAGCGGCTCCGAGCGGCAGTGGACCAAAATCAAGTCGTCGGCCACGAGGATTGGAAACCCCGCACCGAAATTCGGATGGCCCAGAAATACTATGCCGATCGCAACGCCAAAGTCGTGGCCCGTCGAGTCAATGACGCCCGATCCAGGTTACGAGAGTTAGAACAGCGTCAGATCGTGAAACCTCCACGCGAACTGTCCTTCCAGGGTCTCGATGCCGCTTACACCACCGGGCCACACTATGCCCCTGACGAGGAGCTTATCCGGGCAACGCAGGTGGCAAGTACACACCGGCTGGCCCCGACCTCGCTGGCGATTACCGCGAATGACCGGTTGCTGATTACCGGCCCGAATGGAGTGGGGAAATCCACGCTGCTTGCCATCATGGCCGATAAGCTAGCACCGGACTACGGCACCATCATGCGAAAACCCGGTCTGTCCGTCGGCCTGCTCACGCAGGAAAGCGACTTCTCAGCATTTGCTGGTCAGACCGTCCAAGCGGTCTACGAACAATCGGTGGGACTAACCGTGGCCGAGGCCACCCCCTTGACAACGTTTGGCCTGTTGCATCCGCGCGACCACACCCGGTCGATCGACAGCCTCAGCGTCGGACAACACCGCCGCCTGGCGCTGGCCATCATCCTGGCCGACCCACCCGAGGTGCTCATGCTTGATGAGCCGACCAACCACTTCTCGCTGCCGCTGGTCACCGAGCTCGAAGCATCCATAGAACACTACCCCGGAGCAGTCATTGTCGTGTCGCACGATCGATGGCTCCGCAATCACTGGAACGGCAGAACACAACACCTCACCAACCCGGATGCGTCGGAGAGCTAGTGTTTCGAGAAGCTCACGGCACAGAATTTTCAAAGACGGTCACTTCATGCTCCGATGCCGAGAACCTTTTTCCCGTCGAGACGGAGTTCCCCTGTCGGGGAGACGTGACGGTAGAGGGTTTGGCGGGTGACACCGAGTTCTTTGCACAGCTCGCCAATGTTGGTACCGGGGTGCCCCATGGATGCCATGGCGAGCCGAATTTTGGCTGGGGTCATCTTGTAGGGTCGTCCACCTTTGCGGCCGCGTGCTCGGGCTGACGCGAGCCCCGCCTTGGTGCGTTCGGATATCAGCTCGCGTTCAAACTCTGCCAGGGCAGCGAAGATACCGAAGACCAGCTTGCCCGAGGCGGTCGTGGTGTCAATGGCCGCCCCTTGGCCGGTGAGCACCTTCAACCCCACACCCCGGTCGGTCAGGTCATGGACGACATTAACTAGGTGCCGCAAATCCCGACCCAGCCGGTCGAGCTTCCACACGATCAACGTGTCCCCGGAGCGCAGCGCTTTCAGACACGCAGCTAGCTGTGGCCGATCGTCTTGTTTGCCGGAAGCTTGATCTTCGTAAATCTGCTCTGGATCAATACCGGCAGCAAGCAGTGCGTCTCGTTGTAGATCAGTGGTTTGGGACCCGTCTGCTTTTGAGACTCGTGCGTATCCGATCAGCACCTTGGGTTTCTCCTGTCATGTATTCGATGGTTTATGTGACAACTCGGCGGGCCGGCACCTGTTTAGGAAAGATTGTCACTTAACCCGTTACGTATTCTACGTCATGTAAACAGGGTCTACGATAGCTAATGTGACAGAAATTCTCTGGGGATGCCGAGCTTGTCGAAACTCTCGAGGATTTGTTGGCGGCGGTCTTCATCGGCGCGATACCCTAACGTTGTCATGGCGAAAAGTTGCTGAGCAGCCGTAGGGTCGTGTCGTGCTGCTTCAACTGCCTCGTCGAGCAGTTCCATCATGCCTTTCTTTTGGGCATGTACGGGATCCGTTGCTCGCCGAGGTCGTCCGGCATCGATGGTTTCGTCTGGTTGTGTGAGAAACAGGGGTGCCTGATTCCCTCGACCGGTCAGCATCCCATGCTCAAGCATCTGGATGGCGGTGGCTGCGGCTTCAAGGGTGTGGTGCTGGTGCTCCAGGGAGAGCTTTTCGTAGGGACGCCAATGTAGTTGCCCGGCGCGGACGGGGTGGCCGGTGCGTTCCCATACTTCGCGGGGCAGCCGGTGTGCGGCACCGGATTCGGTCAGCAGACTCTATGAACAACAGGACATGACCGTGGCGCAAATCGGCGAGGTCTTAGGCGTCAGTCGCTCCATGATCTATCGAGCACTCAAACACGACCCGGGCTTCGTCCCTTCCCAGCAACGTCAAGCCACGACGCACAACTCCTCGTAAGGGTCGTGGGTTGAAGCCCCTGGTTTGCACGGTCGGCACGGCGGCTTGAGCAGCATAAGCGGATTAGCAGGTTGGCCCGCATAGCTTGAACTGTATGCCTTAAGCGGTACACAGGTTTCGAGCATACTGCCGGGGTGCATTGTTGACCATTAAACCCTGCAAACTACCACGTTAGACCTGGGTGACATAAACTACATTCTAACATCGAGCATGGCGAGCGGGGCGCTTTTCTTATTCGGGTAATGCCCAAATGTTTGCAGGGGCACCGTTATTTTACAAATAACCTACCCGGAAAAGATCTCCAGCAGAGCCTTCGGGGCATCATCGGCTGGTGTGTTGTCCTGTGAGCTTGTTATCAACACGCAGGAAAGGTTCCATCCGTACGCATCTTTAACCAACCACTTGTTCATTCGCATCTTTAAGGTGATCTGACAACTGCAAAACATGCGCCTTTAGCACCTGCCGTTACAGCCCGCTTCTGTCGCCGCTAACAGTGTGTGTCTCGCAACTTTGCTTGGCGACCGCCGCCTGCACTCACTCTTCCATCAGCGAGTCGCAGAGGCGACCACCGCTTTGGGCTTACCGAAACGTCTATCAGGGTAATATTCAGACTCAGCACTGGTCACGAGGTTGGCCAACAAGCTAAATTAAGCGAACAGAATTACAGTGTTATTGGCGAAAATGAGAGACCTGATAGTGTGACCGCAAAAAACATCCCCCCTCAAGTTTGGGATCTTCTTAGCTCAGACGAACGAAAGATCGCAGAGCTAATGCTTCACACCGATCAGCCCCTCGGGGCGGCACGTGCACATAAACACCTACAAAGCCTCGGGGTAAAAGTAAGTCAAGCCACGGTTTCAAGAATGTTACTTCGACTCGATGAGTTCGGAGTGACAGAGGCGATAGGAAAAAGTGGACGTCGCCTCACCGGGCAAGCTCGGTCAGCGCTTATGAGGGCATCGCTCCACCGCCGAAGGAATCAGTTGATTGACAGCCTCTTTGAGCAGGCCGACCGATCCGAGCTCTTAGATTTACTTGCACTGCGTAAGACGATCGAAGTCGAGGCGGCCGAACTCGCGTGCGAGCGGGCTGACGAAAAGGATCATCGTGAACTTCTGGATAATTTGGTAGCGTACGGTCAGCACTCTCGGCAGGGAGGCGATTTCTCTAAGGACGCTCTCGAATTCCATGTCTTACTCTGCAGAGCGCCCCACAGTACCCCATACGCTTTAATTGCAGAAGCTCTCTATCCGGAAATGAGTCGGCTTGAACCACTCCTGGTAGCAGCTGCCCATAGAGCTGGTGAACATAATCGATCACATCAGGAGCATACGACGATCGCGCATGCAATCATACGCCGAGACGTCAATGCAAGCCGACGGGCAACGTCGGAGCATTTCGACACAATGATCCAGTGGATGGCCTCTCTTTCGAACTCCGACTTCAATTGGTTTATCAAGGAAATCCGCTAGGCTTACTCAGCGCCACAATAGTGACCTGCCTCACCCTTCTCATATTTGAGGAACATGTGTTAGTGTGGTGCTCGTCTCAGTAACAAGCGGTGACAATAGCCGTGTCAAAGTGAAGTGAGTCCCAGTGTCATCATTAAAGCCACCTTCAGACGCAACCCGAACCACACAAGCTGAACGCACTCAAAGACTCGCTCCACCCTTCATCGGAGCGGCTCTTGAGCCTCAGGATTATTGCTTGCATGCGACCACCTTCGCAACAGCATTCAGTGCGGCGCCTCGTCCGGGGCAAGAATCTTTGCATCGGGTTGATGGGCGCTTTTACTACTTTGACCACCGCCTTCCTGTCCAATTCACTCAAAAGCTTTTTTCTTAGGCACTCGCTAGCAGAGGTGCATCGAGGTTTTCCGATGGACACCTCCACATTTCTGCGCATATCACATTTTGAAGGAGAGAATAATTATGAGTACCGTAGTCGAGTTCACCGCTCCTTGGATAGTTGCTTTTCAGGATGGTGAACATCGCCTCTTGCGCAATGGGGCGGTCGTTGTGGAAAACGACACCATTGTTCATGTAGGGAAGCCTGGGGAGGTGCATTCAGATCGTACTGAACCTACAAACAATATAATCGCCCCGGGCTTCATATCCCTCCATACACACATGCATGAGTCTCCCATAGATAAAGGGATCGCTGAGGATACGGATAAACGCCAGTTTTGGTCGACGAACCTCATTGAGATCCTCCCACCACGCTCCAAAGCGTTATCGGTAGACGACATGCATGCCTGCACCAGAGTTTCAATTGCAGAACACCTACGGACGGGATCCACAACGGTTATGCAGATGGGAGCAGAAAGTAATTATGTAGCACAAATGTGCGAAGAGGTCGGACTTCGTGCCTTCATCGGTGAATCTTACCGCTCAGGGGAATGGTTTACTCCAAACGGTAGAACCGTCGATTACCGCTGGTTCGATGATGATGGCCGCCAAGCCTTTGAAGATGCACTCGAATTTGCGCTGCAACGACGCAATGCGTCAGGCAATGCATTAGTGACAGGATTCTTAAATCCTTCACAAGTTGATACATGTTCCGAAGACCTGCTGCAGCGTACGCGTACCGCAGCAGAAGAGCACGATCTACTGATACAAATCCATGCCGCACAGTCATACTCAGAATTCCACGAGATGACACGTCGACATGGTAAGACCCCAATCGAATGGCTCAATGACATCGGTTTCTTAAGCGACCGGACACTGATCGGCCATGGTCTCTTCCTTAGCAATACCAGCTGGACCAACTTCTATGGTGATGACCTAGGGCTACTTTCCCGCTCAGGGACGACTGTCGTATACAACCCGTGGGTGTTTGCGCGCAACGGCATCATCATGGAGTCGTATGACAGCTACCAAGACAGGGGGGTCAATGTGTGTCTTGGCACCGATACCACGACTCAGTCGATGCTGCTGTCCATGCGTTGGGCATCCATTATTACTAAGGTCTTCGAGCACCGTGCCGATGTTGGCACAGCACGCGACGTTTTTAACGCTGCAACAGTGCGTGCTGCCGATGTACTTAGAAGGCCAGATCTGGGTCGAATCGAAACAGGCGCGAAAGCCGATCTCGTATTTTGGAATACCGATTCTCTCACGATGCTGCCCGATCGTGACCCGATCCGCACGATTGTGTACTACGCGGAGCACAGCGACATTGAGCGTGTCATGGTCGGTGGCCGATTTTCACTCGAAAATGGCTCCATCCGTAGCCTCGACGAGGCTGCAGATCGCCGTACCTTGCAACAGGTTGCGGAACGCATGTGGGAAGGATGGCCGAAACACGATTGGTCAAACCGTTCTATGGATGAGCACGTACCACTTAGCTATGCCGCTTTCGAATTACGAGATGATGGAGGTTCGCTGCGATGAGCGTCGTTCTACCTAAGGGGCGTGACCTTCCTCACGGCGGAGACCTCCTTGTGTCCTCACTCATTAATCACGGAGTACGACGTGCATTTGGGCTTCCCGGAATCCAGCTTGATCCCCTGTTCGACGCTCTGGCTCGACAAGATGTTATAAACTTCACACCTGCGCGACACGAACAAGCAGTTACCTATATGGCAGACGGATTCGCTCGAGCCAC
>DEPX01000059.1:49794-54757 GCA_002358975.1 Micrococcaceae bacterium UBA3381
GCCACTGGCAGACCCGGAGTTGGCATCGTCGTGCCCGGCCCAGGCGTACTCAATGCATTAGCTGGACTCTCCACTGCATACGCCTGCCGGACTCCAGTATTACTTATTTGTGGGCAGATCGAGCGTGAAATTATAGGTAGTGGCCGAGGCGCTCTTCACGAAATCCCAGATCAGACTGGCATGCTTCGCTCCCTGACTCGTTGGCATGGAATGGCATTTTCACCCGCGGAGCTGCCTTCGTTGATTGGCGAGGCATTCGCTGCACTTGAGGCCGGTCAAGGACCAGCTGCACTCGAAGTACCAGTGGATGTCCTACACCAAATCGCTAACGAAGAAACTATTACCGCACCTACCCCGGTCCCCCAGACAAAGTACCCTGTCGCCTATCGAATTGATGAAGCGCTTCAACTCGTTCGCAAAGCTCAACGACCGCTATTAATCGCAGGAGGAGGATGCTGCGACCCAGTATCTGCCTCACTCTTAACGCAGTCTGCAGAGTTACTCAGAGCACCAGTCATTGTGACTGAGAATGGCAAGGGGGCAATAAGCCATTCTCACGAACTTGCCTTTGAGCGAAGCGCATACCGACACCTCCTGGAGAACGCTGACTTAGTGGTAGCACTCGGCACGCGTTTCGTAGATCTAGATGGCAAGGACCTACCCACGCGACAAGCTGAACTGCTCATAGTTAACACAGATCCAGCTGTGTTAGAACGCCAACCTGAGCAGGTGCACACCCTTCAGCACGATGTTACTGACCTATTAGCAGAGCTTGTCGAAAGTGATTGCGACCTGCCTCCACATAAAGGCTGGGAGACTGACGAGCTGGCTAACGCTCATGAATTCGTACGTGAGCAGCAAGCACAGATCGCTCCACAACTCGCTTATCTGGAGGTCATCCGACAGCATATTCCAGATGACGGAATTGTCGTCGGAGAGTACACGCAGGTTGGATACGCAGCAAGCTTCGCTTACCCATGCAGGTCACCGCATGACTTCATCTGGCCTGGTTACCAAGGCACATTGGGATATGGCTTTGCCACCGCTATTGGTGCTGCCATTGGCAACAACGAGACAGTGATATGCATCACGGGTGACGGGGGGTTCTCCTGGACCATGGAGGAACTCTCGACCCTTGCTAGAGAACGGCCGCCACTTATAACAATTATCTTCAACGACGGACACTATGGCAATGTGCAGCGAATCCAGCGCCAACTCTACGCGGGTCGCGAGATAGCGACCGAGCTCACGAACCCGGATTACATGCGCTTATCCGAAGCTTTTGGAATCGAATCTGAACGCATTAGCTCCGCGCAAGAGCTGGCTAACGCACTTAGAAGAGCCATTCACTTGAAAAAGCCAAAAATCATCGAGGTCATCGTAGGAGAATTTCCTTCTCCTTGGCACCTGGGGTGGGGCTGACGACCTTACTACATAGACTAGGAGTTACCTGTGTCAGATACTAAGAAACAAGTTGGCAATAACCCCATAGATATAAGACGAGCCAGAAAAGCGGCGGCTGGCGCATACGTGGGTACCAGCATCGAATTTTATGACTTCTACATATTCGCGACCGCATCAGCATTGGTCTTTGGGGATGTATTTTTCCCCGCTATTGACAATCCGTTTATGGGAACCATGGCCGCTTTCGCCACGTTTGGTGTGGGGTTTCTCTTCCGTCCACTCGGAGGGTTGATATTTGGTCCACTAGGCGATAAATACGGCCGCAAGCCCATTCTTATATTCACCCTCCTTATCATGGGAGGTGCCACCTTTGCGGTTGGCTTTCTCCCAAGTTATGAATCATGGGGAATCTGGTCTCCTGCTTTACTTGTTCTCTTGCGGCTTCTCCAAGGGCTTGCCATCGGAGGCGAATGGGGCGGAGCAGCTTCAATTTCTACTGAAAGCGCTCCGAGTAACCGCCGGTACTTTTACGGAAGTTTTACTCAGCTTGGATCACCTACAGGAACAGTAATCTCCTCCGGCATGTTTGCCCTAGCAGCTCTAGGTGGCTCCGAAGCTCTGCATGCCTGGGCCTGGCGGATTCCGTTCTGGTTCGCCGGAGTTCTACTAGTTATTAGCCTATTTGTAAGGGCAGGTCTGGAAGAATCTCCAGAATTCGAAAAGAAAGTAGAAGCAAAAGGCGCGGAAAAATCACCTTTGCGAACATTACTCAAGGAAGATTGGCGTTCCGTGTTGGCTGGCGCTGCCGCAACTGCAGTTGGTGTCGGAGGTTTTTACATTACAGGAACTCTTTTCCTTAGCTATGCGACGGTTACGGTCGGCCTCCCAGAGAGTCCATTACTTACAACGCAAACGGTCGCTGCAGCGACCAGCTTTGCATCGTTCCCTCTGCTAGCGTTGCTTGCCGATAAGAAAGGGCCAAAGCCAGTTATTCTCTGGTCCCTAGTTGCTGTTGCAGTTGTAGCAACACCACATTTCTTGATCGCCGGCACTGAGTCCTTTTCTCTCATCGCTCTCATGCTTTCAGTTACCCAAACGGCCCAAGCGGGCGCTTGGGCCTGCATCCCAGCTTTACTCAGAAAACTGTTCAAACCCAGTGTCCGTTATACCGGGATGTCCGTAAGCTACCAACTTTCAAGCGTTGTTTTCGGTGGTCTAATGCCTATGGCGGGGGCAGGTCTATTAGCGCTCGGCGAGGGTTCTCCTATCTACGCTATAGGTTTAATGATCCTTCTTGTCCTTATCAACATAACGGGGGTCTTGGCATCTTTAGGGATAATAAAACGTCAAAACACCTCAGAGTCAGCCGCCGACACAAACCAGCCACTGCATAACGACAGCTAGATATATTATGAAAATCCCGCATACGAACCCCGCCCTCAATATATTCGGAGTCCACAATAATTCGCTGACTGATGCCGAAGTCGCCGTACTCGGTGTGCCTTTCGACATGGGATACCACCCAACCCGAATTGGTTCCCGGGGAGGACCAGACCACATTCGCATGAATTCGATGCTTGTGGCAGAGGCCTCCAGATATAGCGGTCTTGACCCAATTAGTGCGAGCAACCTTGTAGATCTAGGGAACGTAGAAGTAACACCCAGTCAAATTGATGAATCGTACCGCAACATCGAAGCAGCCATGAGCGAACTATTCGCGCGAGGAGTGGTACCTGTAACTATGGGGGGAGACGGTGCGGTCACGCTTCCTCAGCTTCGTGCCGTGCATAAAGCATTCGGCCAAGTTACAGTCTTGCACTTCGATGCTCATACGGATGCCTACCCGAGGACCAAGCCACAACTGTATAACAATGCAAATTGCTTCGTCCACGCGGCAAAAGAAGGCCTCGTTGATGTATCCGCATCGATCCATGCTGGAATTCGTGACACTTCAGGTGGAGATGATAAAGGGGTTATGCAAGACGCCATTGATATCGGTTACAGAGTTCTAACAATGGACTATTTCGCCCAAGTAGGCATTGAAGCATTCATCAAAGATCTAAGATCTTCTTTGGACGGAAAAAATGTTTATCTCTGCTGGGATATGGATGTGTTTGATCCTTCTGTCGCACCAGGAGTTGTCACTCCTAGCTGGGGCGGGTTCACCACCAGAGAAGGTCTCCAGATTCTTCGAGGACTCAGCGGGCTGAATTTCGTAAGCTTTGACATTAATACAGTCAGCCCCCCTCATGATAGAGCTGGGCAGACTGGGTCTTTAGCTTCCCACGTTATTTTAGAATTTCTGAAACTCAAAATGGCATGCCCAAGTCCCCGTAATGTGTCAAAGACTGGATAATAGAAGCCAGTAAAACGCTATGTCTTATTGCTTATAGACACCATGGGCGATGGCTTGAACTCCGGTCTACTGAAGCCACGGGTCGATCTTAGTGAGCAACGGTGATCGGCTACCGGAGTGCATCGCACTAGACCCCACACAGGCCAAAATGCCACTTGTAATGTCTCGGGACATAGTTCTACATGTGTCCCGAGACATTGGTGTTTAATCTTCCGGCAGCTCATGCCAGGGTACGGCGAATTGGTAGTTCTTAGTCGGGTCGATATTAAAGTATTTGAGTATTTCTCCGGTTTTTCTGTTGATCACGATGACTTCGGTGTTATCGATGAGCATGCGGACTTTGACATGGCATGGGCCACGCCCATGCCCAGGTGGCGCAGTTTGCCGTCATAGCGCAGGGGGAGTTTGCCGAACTTACCGACGATATCGGTGCGGATGCGGTATTCATCTTGGGGGAAGGCCACCGGCTCGAGTTTGGGTAAGGCCGTGTCGGGGGCCAGCGGGGTGTACCGACCGATGGCCCTGTGCCGGCGCTGTTCGTTGTACATGCACTGGAACGTCACCAGTTGGTCGTTGAGCTCGTCCAGGATTTCAGCTGGGGGCTGGGCGGTGAGGCAGAGTTTCGAGGTACGGTGAAAACGTTCCATTTTGCCTTGGATCTGGGGGTGGTCGGGTGAGCCATTGATGTGTTGAGTATCCCAGCGCTGCAGCAGTTTCTCGAAGGCGTTTTTGGCCGGTTGGTTCTGGTGGATGAACCGGGTGGTCAACACCAGTCCATTGTCGGTCAGCATCGTGCGCGGTCGGCCGTGTTGATGGCAAGCGGCGGTGAACTGGTTGGCTACCTCGGGGCGGATCACGCGCCGATAGGCTCGGATGTTGATCAGCATCCGTGAGTGATCATCCAAGAAATCTAAGATTTCGGTGTCGGTGACATCAGTCAGCCGCCAGTGGATGAAATCGGCCTGCCACATCTGGTTGGGAAAGGTCGCTTCAAACCTGATTAAGGACGCCACAAGGGCGTTTTTTGGGGTTGATCAGTCACCAGAGTGATTTGCATATGGAGAACGGGGTGGGCCTCATAGGGTTCTGGAGGGCTCGACACTGCTCTGCCGAATCTCGAGTTGCTCGGAGGCCCGAAGTAAGGAGGCGCCGCCTTCGTCCCCTGCACTTATGTCAAAAAGGGTATACCCTCTTTGACAGTAC
>DEPX01000160.1:0-2257 GCA_002358975.1 Micrococcaceae bacterium UBA3381
GCCATCATTCATCCGGATGCTTTCGTCGTCCCACACCTGGATCTTCTCGGTGGCAACGCCGTTGGCATCTTCTAACAAAAAACCACGTTCAATGCCGATGACGGCGCCGCCGCCGATGCGCGGCCGAAGCGCTGCAGCTATGGTCGCAACGTGGCGACGCTGCACGTTGCCGTCATCGGTCAACGACAGAATGTCTCCGGCCAGCATATCTACCCAGCGCAATCCGCCCCAGGTAGTAGACCATACCGGCCCTTCCCCGTGATAAGCGATGGGATCGGTGCATTGTGCTGCCCGCATACGATCACTTCCTGCTGGTTATGGCAACCTCAGCCATTAGTGTTGCTTTGTATCGGGTCATGCTACGCACTTGGTGCGATTTCGGCTACGTGGTGTCCGTACTGTCGGGTGATAGAAATATCCAGACCAAGCCAGGGCAAAAGATGGGCGAGGATGTCATTGGTCGGCAAACGTGGTTCGTTACCGCGGCTAACCGGGCGATGCCCAATGTACAGGTTTTGTTGTATGACATTGACGCTTTGCGCAACGATATTTTCGGCACAGTGCAACGGGTGACGAAAAACTTGCAAGCAGTCGCTGAACTATGCACCACTGAACCTGCATTTACCGCTCGCACAGTCGAAAACCTCGGCGTTGCCTCCTCGACGGCCTATACGATTATCAACAGACTTGTCGAACACAATATCTTGCGGCCTGAACAAAAGATTCGGGGCCAATCGGTTTTGTCGGTCCGAGCTCTCACTGATGCTTTAGACGCCTTCGCTGAACGTGCTGGCCGTCGAAGTTAATGCGCTGGACTTGCGTCGACGTACAAAAGCCGACAAAAGAAAAACGCCAATAGCCACGGCACCGAGCAATGCGGTGGTTGCTCCCAGAGCCGATGGCGCCCGGAGTCCCCAGCCCTGTGACAACAGTATTCCGCCTGCCCATGCTCCAAAGGCATTGGCAAGGTTAAAAGCCGAGTGATTCAGTGCTGAAGACAACTGTGGCGCATATGGTGTGCAGTCAACCAGGTGCGTCTGCATTGCTGGTGATAATGCTGTGCCGCTAATGCCCACAAACACTAGAAAGACAATGGCCAGCGGCAAAATGTGTGCGGTCACCGCAAAGAGCGCAAGCGATGCACATAGCACAACCAGTCCGCCAAGAATGGTGCCCAGTACGGACCGGTCTGCAGCCCAGCCACCGATAAACGTACCGATGACCATGCCAACACCGTACAGTCCAAGAACAAAGGGTAGACCAGATTCAGGCAGACCAGCCACGTGAGTCAAAACAGGTGAAATGTAGGCGTAGAGCGCGAACATTCCCGAAAATCCTAGTACAGCCAACAATATGGCTGCCCATAGACGCCCGGACGCCAGACCGGACAGCTCCGTGCGTATCGAACTAGTTGCCGGCGGCTGTTGCTGTGGAACCCACAGCAGTGTTGCAACCAAGGTAGCAACTGCAACAATTAAAGCGATGCCGAACATCCAACGCCAGCCCGCCAGCTGCCCAAGCCAAGTGACAGCCGGCACTCCGACAACATTGGCAACCGTTAGACCCGCCAGGATCCAAGAAACCGCCTGAGCCCGTTTGCCCGGGTTGACCAGCCCACCCACAAGCAAAGCAGCGGTAGCAATATATGCTCCGTGCGGGATGCCGGACAGAAAACGACCGACGATCAGCGTCTGGAGGTTTGGCGCAAGCAGAGAGACGGTATGCCCTACTGCAAATAATCCCAACAGCATCAAAATCAGACGTCGTCGCTCGACTTTGGCACAAACGATCGACAGTATCGGGCCACCAATTACAGCTCCCATTGCATAGGCGCTGACCAGCTGACCTCCGCTGGGCAATGGGACGTCTAAATCGGCGACAGCCTCTTGCATTAGCCCCATCATGGCAAATTCGGTGACCCCGATTGCAAAGGTTCCTAGGGCAAGTATGATCACTACCCTGCCGATATGTGGGTTCGTCTGCTGCAGCGGCACGCGGTTTTTGGCTACATCGGATGTTGTATTACTCATGCGCTCTCCTTAGCGGAATCTGATACTAAGGTTTCTTGCCCTTTTCACGACGCACGTACAACGCGGTGGGTTCCGCGCAGTATTCCAGCTGAGAGTAAGAACACAGTCAGTTGTTATATTGTGTCTGGCCTGTACCCGGTCCTAGGGTCTAGCGTGAAGACAGTCAACGAAAGGAATGGACAGATGCCTATTTTCAACGAGACCTATACTCTGGCCAATGGTGTCGA
>DEPX01000160.1:2308-3367 GCA_002358975.1 Micrococcaceae bacterium UBA3381
GCCGTCCGCACCGCCACAGAACTCGGCTACCGCAACATCGACACAGCGCAGGCCTATGGCAACGAGCGCGGAGTTGGTGAGGGTGTACGTAGCTCGGGCGTGTCCCGTGAGGAACTTTTCGTCTCAACGAAACTGGCCGCTGAGATCAAAGACTACGAGAACGCGGTCGAGGCCATCAACGAATCACTGGCTACGCTGGATATTGACTACATCGACCTGATGCTTATCCACAGCCCGCAGCCCTGGGATGACTTTCGCGGCGGCGACTACGCTGCAGGAAACCAGGCCGCGTGGCGAGCGCTAGAAGAAGCCCACCAGGCCGGCAAGATCCGCGCTATCGGCGTCTCCAATTTCCAGCAGCACGATCTGGAAAACATTCTAGAGTCCTGCACGGTCGCACCGCAGGTGAATCAAATCCTCGTGCACGCCGGCAATACTCCTGGCGAGCTGATTGCCTACTGCCAGAGCAAAAACATCCTGGTGCAGGCCTACTCGCCTATCGCCCACGGTGAGATCTTGCAAAACCCACAGCTTCAGGCCATGGCGGAGCACTATGGAGTATCAGTACCGCAGTTATGTATTCGGTACACGCTGCAGTTGGGCACGGTCTCTCTGCCTAAGACCGCCAACCCTGACCACATGCGCTCCAACGCTCAGGTAGACTTCGAGATCTCCGACGACGATATGGCTGCGCTGCGCAGTCTGCGGGATGTGGATTACGGCAAGCACAGTGCTTTTCCGGTCTACAGTGGAAAGTAGCGACGACAGTATAGCCAGAACTACCAAGTGCCGATGACGCAGGAGTACTAGACGCTCTCGCAATGGCCCACACGGTATGGTGTATGTTCGGTCACAGAATTATCGGGCCAAGTCGCGGCGCCAAAACCCTACGTAACTGACTGTGACGAATAAAAGAGTGACCATGCTGATCCAACCAAGCCCCGACCAGTCAGCATTCGCATCGGAGACGTTAGGGATATGCCAAAATGGGCTAATCGCCAGAATCCAATCCCACAGTTTGAAGGTGGGGCCCAATAGTGTCAAAACGAACGAAGCCCG
>DEPX01000176.1:0-5937 GCA_002358975.1 Micrococcaceae bacterium UBA3381
GGCAGCCACGGCCGAGTCAACACCGCCCGACATTGCTGCCAAAACCTTCAACTTTTTCATAGTATTCTCCCGTTTATCGGTGTGAATTCGCGGTGCGGATCGACGACATTTGCGCTGCCATTCCGGCATCCGCCGCCGCCCGGTAAATACCCGGTAGTGCCGCTATCACCGCGTCAATATCTTCTTGCGTCGTCGTGTGTCCCAGGGAAAACCGCTGGGTGGAACGGGCGGCTGCTTCGTCTTGGCCGGTTGCCAAGACAACATGAGACGGTCGTGATACTCCCGCATTGCACGCCGAACCCGTAGATGATTCGATACCAGCCATGTCCAATCCAAATAATAACGAGTCACCCTCTGCCCCGGCAAAAGAAAAGTGCACGTTCGTTGGCAGCCTAGAATCCATCTCGGTAGAACCTTGAAGCTTTGCTTCGGGAATATCGCGTTGCACTGCAGCAATCAGTTGGTTCCGCAATCCTGCCAAACGCGCAGCTTCGGTAGCTAAGTTCGTATGTGCCTCAACCGCAGCTGCAGCAAACGCTGCAATAAGTGCATCGGCGATTGTACCGGAGCGAATCTCGCGTTCCTGGCCCCCGCCGTGGAGCACCGGGGTTGGCTTGGCATCGCGTTGCACCAACAGTGCACCAATGCCGATGGGTGCGCCAATCTTGTGACCTGAGATGGCCATGGTGGTAATACCTTGAGCAAAGGTGATGGGCACGGCTCCGAAGGCTTGAACAGCGTCAACGTGGAAATCTACGCCCGCAGCTTGGCATAGCTGGGCGATTTCAGCGATGGGTTGGATGGTGCCAATTTCATTATTGGCCCACATCAGTGTGGCCACAGCAATCCTGCCGCGATGCTGCTGCAGAGCAGCCTGCCACGCGTCCACATCCACAAATCCCTCCGGTGTGACGTCCACGTAGACAACCGTGGCTGATTCGTGGGCTTCCAACCAGTCGAGTGTTTCCAGGACGGCCGGGTGTTCAATTCCAGTGGCAATAATGACGTTATTGGGCTGATTGGCCCAATACAGGCCCTTGAGCGCCAAATTATCCGCTTCGGTACCACCTGCTGTAAATAGTATTTCTGTGGGATCAGCGGCCAGGGTGGTGGCCAGTTGGTCGCGGGCATCTTCAACATGCAGTTTCACACTACGGCCAGCAGAATGCAGGGCCGAGGCGTTACCGTTGCGTTGTGCTTGTGTGACAAACGCGTCCAACGCCGTGGAACGCACCGGCGTGGTGGCTGCATGGTCTAGATAAATTCGGGTCATGTCCACCAGTTTAGAACAGCATGAGTAGAATGTGGGTCGTGTCAGACAATCAAGGTAACCGCTCAGACCCCTATCAGGTACTCGGGGTCAGCCGCTCGGCAACGGAAAAACAAATTCGCCGGGCCTATCTTGGTTTAGCGAAAAAACATCACCCGGATCGTGGCGGTGACGCAGCACGCTTTGATGAAATCACCAAAGCCTGGAAACAACTGTCTGAACTTGACTCCCGCCCGGAGTCTTCGCCGTCACCACCTCCTCGGCCCGATTCGGCAAAGCAGACACCACAGGTTGTGCCGGTGCGCTATGTGCCACCGCTGGCTGACGGGCCAGTACACATCTCAACCAAACCACCTATTAGCGTAGATTCGCCAACAGCTCAACATGTGGTACACGGACAGCTGCCCAAAGGCCTTTTTGCAGGCAGGCGTCGCGCCATGCACGCCCGGGTCTCACAAGTTTTGCAAGACCGTGTGGTTCCCAGCCTGCCGGCCGTCCGAATCTTTCATGGGGTTAAACTGGCACGCCGTCAGGTGCTGGACACGGTGATTCTTGGTGGCAACAAAGCTGCGGTGCTTACGGTGCAATACGCGCCACCGGATGTGTATCAGTTCAACGGTACCGAGCTGATCGGACGCAAACGCATCGCCTTAGCCGACCTCACCGACTCAGTGTTTGGGCTGCAACGGCTGCTACCAAACTGCCAGGTTGGCGGATTCGCCGTCATCTTCTCCGACAACCCCCACGCTCCGACTATTCAGGCCAGTGATTCGCTGAATACCCTGGGGCTCACCGAAGTTCCGGCTTCTATTATGGATGCCGTACGTGACATCAAATTTTTCATTGGCACCGGTAACTATAACGTTGTCGACCGCACCACTATGGGACGGCTCTTAACCACACTATGAACCCACCATTTCGTATTTTGTTTCACGAACCCGAAATTCCCGGAAACACTGGCAACGCTATACGTTTAGCGGCCATTACCGGCGCCGAATTGCACCTGGTAGAACCGCTGGGCTTCAATTTCAATGACGCACACCTGCGCCGCGCTGGTCTGGACTACCATGATTTAGCGATAGTCACCGTACACCCGAATTTGGCGGCTGCCTGGCAAGCGCTACAGCCTACCCGGGTATTCGCCTTCACCGGTCACGGCCGGGTACGCTACGATACCATTGCCTATCAGCCCGGTGATGTACTGGTTTTTGGCAAGGAATCCGTGGGCTTACCGCAGACCGTCCTTACAGACGAAGTCATCACCGAAACGGTTTATTTACCCATGCAATCAGGCCGTCGCTCGCTGAATTTGGCCAACACCGCCTCCATCGTGCTGTATGAGGCCTGGCGGCAACACGATTTTTCGGGCTGTTAGCGTATGCTAGGGCGCGCCGGAGTGCTCGGGGCGTCAACTGCTCCTAAGCTAGCAGTGATGGAAACACAAACTCCGGGTCCAGCCCAGCTGTTAAAGTTAGCCGGCGATAACGACACCGCTGCCTTCGCAGCACTCTACGATGTCACTTCACCGCGCGTATTCGGCATGCTCACCGCGCTTTTTCCCATCGAACAGGATGCGCTGCAAGCCACCACGGATGCCTATACTTCGCTGTGGCGCCAGGCTCCGCATTTCACGTTTGACTTCAACGTGGATCATGCCGATGAGCAAGCCCGTGACCGCACCGTGGTGGCCTGGATCAATTCTATTGCCCAGCAAACAGGTCGTTACCAGCGCCCCGAAGCTCAAGACGTCGCAACCGTTTCCCGCATGCAAGCTATCGCCGAACGGCTCACTGAACTGCAGCCGTTAACCGATGCTCAAGCTTTGGCTTTAACCACCGTGTGGTTGGGCGGCCGCACCGTTGATGAAGCCGCCGAAGAACTCGAAGTGGCGCTTCCGACACTAAAATCACGGCTGCGTGATGCCACGATCCGGTTGACTCGGCACTACCTCTCAGAAATTACCGGCGGCTCCAGTCCGGAAAACGACCCGTTGTTGACCACCCACGTCACCGGCTCATTATCGTCAACCGGGGGCCAAACCGCAGCATTCTCCGATGACATTGAAACCGATCTGCAGGTTGGTTTGGGCGCAGAGCTAGCTACTCTGAATGCACTACAGGCCCTAGACGATGACGATGCGGTAGCCGTGGAAGCTTGGATCAACCGGCAAGACCGCGACGTCGCTGCGCAACTGCGGGCTCGTCAGGCCCTGTTCCAGCGGATGCTCACCTGGGCATTTCGTCGCGTAGCAGCCCACCCACCAGCTCACCTGCTTGACGCCGTATTGGACCAACTTCCAGAACAAAACGTGGGCATTGGCTTTATTGAAGGCGTAGAAGACTACGAGGTCGAAGAAGACCCAGAACAACAACGACGCAGCCGCACGATGTTTATTCTCATCGGTGCCATTCTTGTGGTCGCCGTCATTGTCGCTATCATCTTTTTGAATACGGGAGATCAGCGAATTCGCAGTACCGTGGATAAGGCTGACGACACCGTCACCACTGAAGCGGAAATGGACGATAGCAAGGTCACCGGACATATTTCCGAGACCGAAGATGTCGCCTACTTGACATTTAGCGATGACGTGCCCGATCTACCCGAAAATGAACGCTACCAAGTGTGGCTCTTTGAAGAACCGGGTGGATCAGTAGTCTCTGTTGATACTTATACAGCCGAAGAAATGGAAAATGACGAAGTCCAGTTCCGCGGCGTAAATGGGTACGAATTACTGTGGGTTACTGTGGAACCTCAAACCGGATCGGAAACGCCTTCGGGCACCGCACTGGTTGAGATGCCGCTTCATGACTAAAAGCCAGCGAACGTTGTAAGGTCGTTGACCGAGACCTGGTGGAATACCTCCGCCCCACGTCCCTTGTCTGGATGATTTGCACCAAGCGCACTTCGGACTCTTTCATCCATTGCTCCCGGATCGGGGTGCTGCGAAAAGTGCTTGTGCAGCGCGCCAAGTTTGTCTTCCACGTAGTCAGTAACGTCAATGCGCAGATTGACTAGCTCTGCCGGAGCTGCCATCATCCACAATTGGCGAATCCGAAACGCCGGCAAGTGCTTCAGTGCCGGATAGGCAAATGGGTTTTCCACTGCCGGATACACAGCACGAACTGTCGCCTCCCCCACCGCCAAATGATCAGGATGAGAAGACTGCAATCGTTCCCAATTACGTTGTGGATGCTGTGTGATGACCACATCAGGTTGTATCTGGCGCATCAGTCCGACCAGGTCACTGATGAGCTCGTGGCCGGGTTCGACATACCCGTCTAAATACTTTAGGTACCTGACATCACTAACACCGACTACAGCCGCGGCATCGCGCTGTTCGCGCTCGCGCCGAGCAACCATTGCTTCGCGTGAATGATCCAGTTCAAAACCGCCGGCGTCGCCCGATGTAACCAAACAGTAGGTCACGTCTACCCCGACATCAGTGAGGCCGGCAACGGTAGCAGCCGCACCAAAATCGATATCATCTGGGTGAGCCACTATGACTAAGGCACGAGCAATTTTTGACCCATCAACCAGGTCACCGATATTTTGCATACCCCCAGTGTATCGCTAGTCGGTGCCACCTAATTCTAGGGTTTCAGTGAACTCGTCACCGTCGCGAACAACCGTAAGCTCTATATCGGAACCGGCCGGATATTCTCGTACCGTTGCCGAAAGCCCACCCGGATCAGTCACAGTTTTGCCATCTACAGCAGTAATGACGTCGTCGGCTTCTAGATCCGCTTCGGCTGCAGGGCCATCATCAACAACCTCTACCACACGGGCCCCCGAGGAAATCTGGTCATCACTGGTCGGCATGATGGTAACACCGAGCATTCCGTGGGAGACCTCACCGTCTTCAATTAGTTCTTGAGCTACTCGTTTCGCGTAATCCACCGGGATGGAGAAGCCAAGACCCACATTGCCCTCAGTACGAGTGGCGATCGCCACATTAATACCAATCAATCGCCCATCGTGATCTACCAATGCACCACCAGAGTTGCCGGGGTTGATCGCTGCGTCAGTTTGCATCACATTCAGATGAACTTGTCCTTGTTCACTTTGAGTTTCTTGATCTTCCGGTAGACCGAATTCAAAGGGGCTCTCCTGATTTGGTGCCTCAGGCTCTTCAGGGACCGCCGAAGAAGCAACCGAAATGGTCCGATCCAAAGTCGAGATAATGCCCTCGGTCACCGTGCCATCCAAGCCCAATGGGGCACCGATGGCTACGGCTTGATCTCCAACATTTAGGTCCTCGGCGGAACCCATCTCAATGGGTGTCAGCTCGTCAGCATCAATTTTTACTACGGCAAGATCCGACATGGGATCTGTACCTACGACTTCAGCATCATGGACTTGGCCATCGGAGGTTTGGACATTGATATTAGCGGCCGCGGCCTGACCACCTAGGGTCACCACGTGGCTGTTGGTCAAAATATGTCCGTCCTCATCGAGGATTACCCCGGAGCCTGAGCCTTCTGCTTGCTCGCCACCGACAGACAAGGTCACCACTGATGGCGAGGCAACAGTAGCCGCCTCAGTTGTGGGTGTGACATTATCGGTACGATTTAGTTGCGGTGATTGCTGTGCCTCATTGCTGACCGGCAAATTCGATGAGCTTATATAATCAGCAGCTAGACCGCCAACGCCACCACCTAATACGGCGG
>DEPX01000176.1:5970-6233 GCA_002358975.1 Micrococcaceae bacterium UBA3381
GCCACAGCAGTAACGAAGACTGGCCATCCGAAACGTTTCTTTTTCTTCTCCTGAGATGCGGGTGCAGGTTGCCCGTACCACGGCTGCGACGATGTTGACGACGGCGGTGGCGGCGGGCCCTGCCACATAGTTTGCGTAGGCTGTTCATCAGGCATGGGTTCGCTCGCATTGTGTGGTGCCGATGGTTCTTCGGATGGTTTATCCTTGTCTGGCCAGGTGTCGCTCATGTTCTGTCCTTTCCTGTCAGGACCATTTTCGTACAG
>DEPX01000025.1:0-3729 GCA_002358975.1 Micrococcaceae bacterium UBA3381
CCGTAGATGGTCATGGCAGGACCACCGACACCTGCCAGCACACCTCCGGCACCGGCACCGACGCCTGCAAGCACCTGGGCGCTACGACCCGAAACTGGTTCTGAAGTTGCCGGCATTAACAGGGCCGCCCCCAAACCAACCACTACCAGCAGTCCGACGAGAATATAGACCAACGAGGTGTTCAACAGAGTACCGACCCAGCTGGCAAGCGGGGTCGAAATTACCGCAGGGACCACAATCCAGCCGACCTTGTCCCATTCAATATCGCGCCACATCGATGGCAACATCAACAGTGAAGCAATGGTTGCCAGCACCATGGTGATCATAATGCCCTGGTGAGTTCCCAGCGCTACTACCGCAAACGGTGCCAACAGCATGGCAAATCCAAGACCTGTTATGCGTTGCAGCGCGGTGGCAATAAAACTTAGCACCAAGATGCCAATAAGCACGACGACGTAGTTTCCTGTCTCAACTTCGATATGGTCTTGACCAGACTAAGCCACGCCTGACTGGGCTCGCGTCAAGCTACGCATGTCCGGGCACTTCAGCCGGTAACGCAGCACTGTTGCGTCTAACAGTGGGCTGACGTTGACTTGAAGAGGTCAGCCCCGTTTGAAACAGACTATAAGGAGGATTATGGCTGCAGAACTTACCGACCACATGGCACAGGTACTTGATGAACAACTAGCGTTTATTGCCACGGCAAACCAGCAGGGCGTACCGAATCTCGGCCCGAAGGGCTCCATCGGGATATTTGATGTCTCAACACTGGTTTATGATGAGACAACCGGCGGACAGACCCTAAATAATATTCAACACGGTTCTACAGTGGTCATCGCTGTGGTGGATCGGAAATGGAAAAACGGTTACCGCTTTACCGGTACGGCTACAGTGTTGAACTCCGGTACGATTTTTGACGAGCGCGCTGAGGCCCGTGAGGCTCGCGGCAAATCACCCCAGATCTGCACCGTATTGATTCAGTTAGACGATATCTCAACGTTTCGGCCCGTCTAGACAGAATAGTCCCGCCGGGCCGGAAGTTCCGTACCAGGCGGGACCAAATAGTAGTGCGGATAGCAAAGCTTATTTAGCCGGCAAATTTCATCAGCCGTTTATTAACAAACTCTTCCATCCCGTACCGGCCCAATTCACGGCCGATGCCAGAACGCTTATAACCGCCAAACGGCAGTTCGGCCGATGTGGCGGCCGGTTCGTTGATGTACACCATGCCGGTTTCGATGTGTTCACCAACCCGGCGGGCGTGTTCTGCATCCGAGGCCATCACCGCAGCCGATAGCCCGTATGGTGTGTCATTGGCCATCTTGATTGCTTCGTCGTCGTCTTTGACTCTATAGACCATGGCTACCGGGCCGAAGAGCTCCTCGGTGTAGGCGCGCATTTCCGGAGTAATTCCGGTCAGCATGGTCGGCTGATACCACGCGCCACCACGGGCATCGAAGTCTCCACCAGCATGAACGGTGGCGCCTTGGGAGATGGCGTCTTGAACTTGCTCGTGCAGTCCTTCGGCGGCCGAAGCCGATGACATCGGACCAATAAAGGTGTCTTCTTCTGCCGGATCGGCCAGCTGCAGCTTATTGACTGCTTTACCGAGTTCGTCAACGAACTCGTCGTAGAACTCTTCTAAAACAATAATGCGTTTGGCCGCATTACATGCCTGACCGGCATTAGCCATGCGACCATAGAGGGCACCCTTGACGGCTTTGGGCAAAATGTCACGATCCAGGACCACAAATGGGTCATTGCCGCCAAGCTCAAGAACAACTTTTTTGACATATTGGCCGGCGGTAGTCGCCACTGAGGCCCCGGCCCGATCGGAACCGGTCAACGAAACCCCCATGACCTCCGGGTGGGGGATAATAATCTCGGCGACCTGATCCGTGGAGGCATAAATATTGGTGTAGGCCCCTTCGGGGAATCCGGCGTCAAGGAAAATCTGTTCCATGGCCTGAGCCGATTCCGGGCAAATACCAGCGTGTTTGAGCAGCACGGTATTACCGATCATCAAATTCGGTGCGGCAAAGCGGGCAACCTGATAGTAGGGGAAGTTCCACGGCATGATGCCCAGAAGTACACCGTATGGTTCGCTTTGGATATAGGCGCTGCCGCCTTGCGCGTCATCAATGGTCTCATTGCGTAGATAGTCTGGCCCGTTTTTGGCGTAATAACGATAAATATCGACGACGATGCCCAGTTCGCCGCGGGCCTGTTTGACGGGTTTACCCATCTCTCGGGTGATAATCATCGCCAGTTCGTCAGTGCGTTCCTCGTAGATATCGGCGACTTTGTCTAAGAGTTTGGCGCGTTCATCCGGCGTGGTTTTCGACCATGATTTAAACCTATCGGCGGCTGTTTCGATAGCCGCGTTGAGTTCGTCGTCGGTGTCTTGCTGGAATTCTTTCTCTACCTGCCCGGTGGCGGGGTTGGTAACTTTATATTCGGTCATAAGCACTCTCCTTTACCAGAGATCGCCGGCATATGGCCGTGACCATAGCACCAGCGTTACGGTTACTGCTTTGAACCAGGCTTGGTGCATCGCATCGATGTCGTCCTCCGTGGAGGCGCCTTCTTTAAGGAAGTCACGGATCGTTAGCGTCACGGGTACTACCAGCGCCATCATGTGGCTCATCGGCACGTAGGGAGCCGGTGAATCGACGTTGTCGGTTTCGTTTTTCTTCGTGGTGTGGTGGCGCAGTGCGATCTCTTCTTGATAGGCCAACCATTGGTCATCAAATTCGCGGGTACATATATCCACGACCCACTGCTCGAAGCGGCCACGCACCCGCTCTAGATAATCGGCGTCTGGTTCACCATCGGAGCCGAGGAACGTGGAAACCAGATGCGGGGTGGAACCGATGAAGTCGTACCAGACGTCCAGAATGTCTTTCACGCGTGGTTGCAGAATTTCTCCTGCCCGGCGTAATGCGGGTGCATCATCATCTGACCACATCACGTCGGTGAGGAGTTCTTTGAGTTTTTCTTGGCCAACCGGTGAGGCCGGTAGCCTTTCGTCGTAGGTGTAGCCGGCAGGAACGTTATGGGTTGTCATGGGAACCTCCGAACTCGGTGTTACGTTGTAGATCACACCTACCGCCAGGCTACCGAATACAACCCAGAATCTAAACAGCACCCATCGTGTAGTAGCGCCCGTGTAGTAGTGCCGGTGATGCTGTCTAAGTGCACTTCGAAAGCGGCAGTACTAGCTTGCGAACTATAATAGTTGTCACCGGCGAACCCGGAAGGGAGCACAACCGATGAAACTCATGCCAATCCTGACGGTGGTGTCCGTGACTGCGGCCATTGTGTTGTCTTTCATTGGTAGCGGCGCCCTGGGTGGCACACCGATTAACGCGGCAGCCGGTGGTGCGCTTTCGGCCGATGCGACACCCTTTGCGCCAGCAGGACCAGCCTTCAGTGTCTGGAGTCTGATCTATCTTGGCCTGATCGCCTATGCCATCTACCAGGTACTACCTGCCCAACGAGCTGCCGCCCGACATGCGGCACTGCGTCCCTGGGCAAGCCTATCGGCGTTGTTGAATGCCGCATGGATCGGTGTGGTGCAGGCCGGTAGTGTATTGGCCAGCGAGATCGTGATCATTGCACTCCTGGTGGTATTAGTGCGCATCATGATGTTGTTGCCAAGCAGTGGCTCAACGCGGCCCACCGATAAACTGGTTACCGACGGCACGTTTGGGTTGTATTTGGGCTGGG
>DEPX01000025.1:3756-7446 GCA_002358975.1 Micrococcaceae bacterium UBA3381
CCAATACCGCGGCACTGATCGGCACCACCGGGTTGACTAAATTTAGCGGTTGGCAGCTGGTCACCGTAGCGATTCTCGCCGTCGTCGTCGCAATTGGCGTGGTGTTGGCCCTTGCTACGGGCGGCCGCATTGCTCCGGCGCTCACTATTAGCTGGGGTCTGGGGTGGATTGCTGTAGCACGCACCAGCGGCGATTTCGTCTCCCCGATTATTGTTTGGGCCGCCGCGCTGGCCGGGGCCGTGGTGCTGGTGGCAACCATCGTGATTCGTCTGGTTGTTGAACGCCGACGGGCCAAAACCAGTTGGGACCCATGACATCTGTCATGGTCAATAAATGACCGCTGGCAGTATCACAAAACCGGCCGGTGCGGAACACTAAAAGTATGCAGACTTTTCCAACAGCCATCGATATCGCAGCGGTAACCAAGCGCTTCGGTGCCGTGACCGCCGTCGATAATGTCAGCCTTAAAATCAACACCGGCGAGGTGTTGGCCCTGCTGGGACCCAACGGTGCCGGCAAAACGACCGTATTGGATATGGTGTTGGGGTTTACCGAACCCGATACCGGCACACTAAACACCCTGGGACAAACGCCGCAACGTGCCACCAGCAATGGGCACGTCGGCGCGGTGTTGCAAGACGGCGGATTGCTGGAGGACCTCACCGTGGGTGAAACGCTTCGTATGATCGCTGCCTGCCACGTCAGTCCGTTGCCGGTAGCCGAGGTGATGCACCGAGCCGGGATCACTGATTTCGCCAGCCGTAAGGTCAAGAAATGTTCGGGTGGACAAAAGCAGCGCCTGCGGTTTGGTTTAGCGCTACTCACAGACCCGGAACTGCTCATCCTTGATGAGCCCACGGCCGGTATGGATGCCGCCGCCCGTCGCGAATTTTGGGCGACCATGCACGCCGAAGCCCGTCGCGGACGCACCATTGTATTTGCCACCCATTACTTGCGCGAAGCCGATGACTACGCCGACCGGGTGGTGTTAATGGCCGACGGAAAAGTCATTGCCGATGGCAGCGTCGATGACATGACCGCCGGGTTGCAGCGCAAACTATCGGCCCAATGGATTGCCGATACCGACCCGTATGATTGGGCGGTCGCTGCGGGACTGGAGCCAAAACAATTGGATTATGACGACGACTTGCAGCGGATCCGGATCACCACCGCCGACACCGATCAGGTTGCTGAACAACTCTTATCCGCCAAACTGATCCGCAACTTGACGATTGTCCAACCCGGTATTGAAGAAGCTTTCTTTTATTTCACCCAACCCAGCACTTGGCAGGAGGTCGCATCATGACCACCGCAACACCGCACCGATCGCAACACACACCAGTCAAATCTCAAACCGAAATTTTGCTGCGCTTTGTGGCATGGGAATTCTGGCGCAACTTCCGGATGCTTGATGCCACATTTTTCGTCATCGTTCTACCCGCCGCGATGTACATGATGTTCGGGGTGGCCATGGATCAAGGCGAATTGCCCACCGGTTATGGCAACGTCTCGGCCTATGTGATGACGTCGATGGCCGTTTACGGGGCGGTGATCGCCACGACCTCGATGGCCGGTTCAGCAGCAGTGGAACGCAGCATGGGGTGGGGCCGCCAGCTAAACCTCACCGGACTGCGCCAAGGCCACTACATTATGGGCAAAATGTTGATGGCTTTACTGATGGCCATCAGTCCCATCGTCATCGTCTATGTGGCGGGCGCCCTAACCGGGGCCGGATTCGACTCCTTTGGCCACTGGTTGGCATCAGCCGCCCTGTGCTTGGTCGTGGCGATACCGTTTTCGCTCTACGGGCTTGCCTTTGCCCTGCTGTTTCGCTCCGAAACCGCCGTCGGTGCGGCATCCGGGTTCCTTGTCATCTTCGCATTCTTCGGTAACCTGTTCATCCCACTGGGTGGTGTATTGTTATCCATCGCTAAATTCACACCACTTTACGGTCCGGCCATGCTGGCGCGCTGGCCACAAACCCACGGCATGCTGATTTCGTTGGATGGTTCCGCCCCGGATTTTGAATCCCTCTGGCTGGTGTTGGCCAATGTCACGGCCTGGACGGTTATCCTGGGGTTAATCTGCCTACTTGCTTCCCGACGCCGGACCGCCCGCTAATGACTCATCATCCTCGCCCCGAACTCACGCGCCAAGAGCGCCGCATCACCCTTTTCACTTCCGGGGTGTGGCTGATCTTTCTGGGCTGGACGGTCTTTGGGCTGGTCGAATCCACCGCCGCCCTCCCGATCCAAATCGCAGGTTGGGCAGCGCTGGTAACTTTCCCGGTGGTGTATCTGGCCAGTTTTTTATACCCAACTCCTCTGACCGCGCTGAACCGCCACCTCAACACTTTGGCCTATACCACCGTGCTGGTTTTGCTCGGCGTCATCATGTCCCAGGCAACTCCCCCAGCAATCATCAACATCGTTCCGTATTTGATGGCCATCTGGATCTTCAACCACCGATTACCCACCGCCTGCATTGCACTGGTGACACTGTTTAGTGCCGCCGTCGTCCTGGTAAACACCATGGGATTCGACGATTATGCTAGCTGGTTTTTGGCCGCGGTGGGTTCCCCTGCAGTATTGATGTTGTTTATCCGCATCAGCATGCACCTGGGCGAAACCCACCAGTACCACACCGAACAGTTGACCCTGGCCCGCCAGCGTGACGAGCTGGCCTCAACCGTCCACGACGTGCTGGGCCATTCGTTAACCACCATCACGGTAAAAATCCAGCTCGCCCAGCGCCTGCTGTCCACCGATCTTGCGGCCGCGAAGACCGAATTGGCCGATATCGAATCCCTTGCACGGCGCTCACTTTCCGAGGTGCGTTCCACGGTCACCGACCTCCAACATCCGGATTTGGCTGAGCAACTCGACCAGGCACATAATGCGCTGACCGCCGCCGGGTTAGACTTTGACCGCCCCCACCGGCTGCCGCGCCTGACTCTGGTGCAACAGCAGATTTTTGCCTGGGTGATTCGTGAGGCGGTCACCAACGTTATCCGCCACGCCCACGCCAGCACCTGTATCATCAGTTTTCACGACGTCGATCCCCAAATCATGCTTCGTATCGACGACGACGGCGTGGGTATCGCCAGCACAGAGTGCAGGAAACACCACGGGCTCTACGGGCTACAACGCAGGGTGGAATCCGCCGGCGGTAGCCTGACGTTACATCATCTGACACCCGGGACCCGCCTGGAGGTAACCCTGTGACGATCCGTCTTTTATTGGCCGATGATCAGCATTTGGTGCGTGCCGGATTGGCCGCCCTGTTGAATTTGGAACCGGATTTGGAGGTTGTCCACCAGATGCCTGACGGTGCAGGTGTGGTTGAGGCTATCGCTGAGCACGGCGTCGACGTTGCGGTCTTGGATATTGAAATGCCCGAAGTGGACGGGATTACCGCAACTCAGCAGATTTTCCAGGCTTACGGTGACGATATCGCCGTCCTAATTCTCACCACATTTGGCCGGGCCGGGTATTTGCAGCGCACCATGGCCGCCGGGGCACGAGGTTTTATGGTCAAAGATGCTCCCGCCGAGCAGTTGGCCGAGGCCATCCGCACGGTGCATACCGGTGGTAGGGCCGTTGATCCGACCTTGGCGGCTGAGGCATTGAGCGCTGGAACCAACCCATTGACGGACCGCGAGCGCGAGGTCCTCAAAGTTGCTCTGACCGG
>DEPX01000025.1:7527-8271 GCA_002358975.1 Micrococcaceae bacterium UBA3381
TTATCTGCCGCGATTGGCAAAACGCATACCGCAAATCGTACCGAGGCTGCCCGTAGGGCGCAGTCCAATGGTTGGCTTTAGAGCAGTTGAAAGTTTCCGGCTTTGGCCAGGGCGGTTTCTAAGTCGGTTCGGTCGATTATTTCGTCACGTTTGTGTTTTAGAATCATGCGGGTGTCTTGACCGGTTTGAACTTCGAAGGCAATCGCACCGACCCGCGGCACCCGGTAGACCTGACCTTTGATGGCCGTGGTATCGGCATTGCTCAGTTCGCCGGCTATCAGGTAGATGGTACTGATAATCACTGGTGCTCCTTTGGCTGCGCGTATTTGGGTATTTGCGCTCTTAGATACGACCGTTGAAGGCCTGCATGGCGGAGTCTTCCCGGGTTCCTCCGCGACCGTCGCCGATGTGATTGTAGTCGGCAACCCAGGAAATTTTTCGCACCCATTTAACCATTTTGTAGCCGTGGTTGGATTCGACTCGCAGGCGCAGCGGCGCACCAAGGTGGTCATCGAGTGGTTTGTCGTTGCGTTCATAGGCCAGGATGGTGTCGTCTTCGTAGACATCGCGCAGCGGGATGACCGCATAAAATGGTTCGCGCGGACGGTTATCGTACATGACTTGTGCCAGCCCGTGGGATTCGATGAGCACGTAGTTGGCATGTTCCGGGCGCGGTCCCAGTAGTGCCAGCACATCTTGCAGCTTTACGCCGGCCCATTTCGACGTCGCCGTCCACCCTTGCAT
>DEPX01000025.1:8395-8902 GCA_002358975.1 Micrococcaceae bacterium UBA3381
TAGCCGCCAGTCGGCCCATTTATTTTCGCGGTATTGCAGCCATTCGGGTGACTCGTCTTGGGTGGGTGGAAGCCCGTTGGTCCAGTGGTATTCGGAGAGGTCTTTTTCTGTGAAGACTTTTTGGGTGGACATTCTCGAGCGCATCCAATTGAGGAAGACTTTACGACCCGGCTCGGTAACAGCCACCAAGAACCGTTGGGCACGTGGTCGGTCCGCAAGGCTCCAGTAGCTCAGGCCGATGAGTAGAGCGATGACGACGACGATGGTCAGCAACGCGACCGTAAATCCTTGTGCATAGTATTGGGGTTCATTAGCCTCGACGCCCAGCATCATATGTGGCAGGTTGTATTCGGGGTGTACAAGAAATACCAGGCCCACATGCATGATGATGAACACTGCAAAAAGTGCATGACAGATGAAGTGTAGTGATCGGGCTACCTGTGGGCCGCCGAATACTTTGACGTACCAGGGGAATCGCGACCGAATGGCTGGTGCCATGGCTAAACC
>DEPX01000105.1:0-21277 GCA_002358975.1 Micrococcaceae bacterium UBA3381
GTGGGACGAAAGCTTCGTGGCATTCGTGTGCATGCTGATATTTCTGGTTTGACCGTGTCGAAAGGTCGGCCCGCTGGGCCGGGTATGGTGGCTACCTTATTGGCCGGGTATCCTGCCCCGGCGGTGGTCGGATTAGCTGGTGCTTGGCTGGTCAGCCACGGTTATGCTGCTGGTACCATGTGGGCGCTTGTTGTTGTGTGCGCGTTGCTGTTGGTCTTGATTCGAAACCTCTATGGTCTGTGGGTCGTCTTAGTTATCGGTGTGGGCGTGGCGGTCTTGTCCTGGACGGCAAGCCCGCCAATGCTCTCGGTTGCGGCATATTTTATGGTCTCGGCATTGTTGTTGGTGGCACCGCGCGCTGTGGTGGAATTACAGCGCAGCCGACATCACCGTTCCAGAACTGATGCCGATCAGCTAGCCGGTATCACCCCGATACCGGCTTTTTTGTGGGTGGCCATGTTCTGGCTGGTCACTGTTGTCTGTTTGGCTGGTGGCGGCTGGCTGTTGCTGTCGGCCGCATCATAATTTGGGACACAGCAAGAGCCCGGCCAGTTTTGACCGGGCTCTGCGGCAACATACGTTAACGGTTAGGTTGCAAGATCACCTTGGAGTAGCCGGGCTCGCGGTTATCGAATTTTTCATATGCGTCCGGAGCCTTCGCAAGTGGTAGCTCTTGGGAGACAACGAAGCTTGGCTTTGCCCGACCTGCGATTATCAGATCGCGTAGTTTATGGGCGTACTGTTTGACATCTGCCTGTCCGGTACCCATGGTTTGGCCTTTCTCGAAGAACCGGCCGATCCGGAACAATAGCTCTCCCTTGGCTGAGTGTTCATCAGGTGCCCCTGGGTCCGATGGTAGATACAACCCAACAACACCCAGACCACCGGTGTGGCGTACCGTATCGACCAGCTGATTCAGAACAACTGCGGGTTGTTCTTCTCCGGAAGACGCCGTGGCCTGGTAGCCAACAGCATCAATACCGCGGTCCACACCGTAGCCTGCAATCTTATCGACGATCTGTTCAGCAGGATCGCCGTCGTCAAAATTGATCGGCTCGGCACCAAGTTCTTTGGCCAAATCCAGCCGGTTTTGTACGTGGTCGACTACAAAGATGCGACTGGCGCCTTTCAGTTGTGCAGAATAGGCGGCCATCAGCCCGACCGGCCCTGCACCATACACTGCAACGGTTTCACCGGGTTTAACCCCGGCAAGCTCAGTTGCGTGATAACCGGTGGGGAAAATATCGGCCAGCATGGCGAAGTCTTTTTCGTGTTCGTCACCCTGTGGTAGCTGCACACAGTTGTAATCGGCAAATGGGACCCGCAAGTATTCGGCTTGGCCACCGGAGTAGGGACCCATCCCCACATATCCGTATGCGCCACCGGCGGTGCCGGGATCATTGACAGTCAAACAGAACGCCGATTTACCAGCGCGGCAGTTGTCACAGAACCCGCAGGCTACGTTGAAGGGCATGACCACTCGGTCTCCCTCAGATACGGTAGTCACTCCGGAACCGGCTTCTTCAACAATACCCATATTCTCGTGCCCGAAAGTGATACCTGGTTCGGCATCGGTTCGGCCCTCATACATGTGCAGGTCCGAACCACAGATGGCAGTGGAAGTGATTCGAACGATTACATCGGTTGGGTCTTGGATGGCCGGGTCTTCAACATCTTCTACAGCAACTTCGTATGGTCCTTTATATACAACAGCTTTCATAGATGCTTCACTCCTAGGTAGTGAAAAATGGTTGGCTGCCTACGTATTTATTTGGGTGCGGCTTCGAAAGCCTGAGCGCCTGCTTCGGCAACTTTCTGATCGTTATCAACGGTCGAACCGCTTACCCCGACGGCACCAATTACCGTGCCGTCATCAAGTTTTAATGGAATGCCACCGGGAAACGTGATGAGACCGTCATTGGAGAATTCAATGTGATACAGTGACGCACCCGGTTGAATCATCGGGGTCAGGTCACTGGTTTCCATATCGAAGTAGCGTGCCGTGCGGGCTTTCTTTATCGAAATATCGATACTGCCCAGCCAAGCACCATCCATGCGGTTGAAGGCTTTCAGATTCGCACCGGCATCAACCACTGCGGCGTTCATTTTTAGCTCGAGTTCAGCTGCCCGACGCATACAAGCGTCTACTACGGTTTGGGCAAGTTCAAGAGTTATATCTGTTGAGTTGGTGGTCATTACTAACACTCCTTCCACGTAGGATGTACGTGTACGCATGACCAGGCGCTATGTGGGCTAGCTGATGCCGTGCCCCTAGCACATAGCGTCTTAGCTCCATTCTGGTAGCCAGTCAGGTTTTCCGAAAGGGCTAAAGTCTGCTGTGGTTTTGGGGAAGGTTGCCGGTAGCCATTAGACTGCACACTTGGTAGCCCCACCTGACCTGTACTGATTCGAGGCCACATGACCGCCACTCCGCGTCAATTCTTCCGCTTTTTTGCTATTGCAGAGGTCATTTCTTGGACACTGTTAATCGGCGGCCTCATTTTGCGGGCTACCCAGGGCTGGGATATCGCTGTCACTATCGGTGGCGGCATTCACGGGTTTATTTTCTTGTCCTACGGTGTCACTGCGGTTTTGATGGCCAAAAACCAGCGTTGGACCGCCTTACCGGCCTCGATCTCCATCGTCAGTACTGTTATTCCCTACGCCACCGTGCCAGTAGATATTTGGTTGCAACGCAGCGGTCGTCTCGATGGTGACTGGCGTCGGACGGCGACGGACGATCCCCGTGACCATACCTGGCATGACCGTTTATTACGCTGGATTATCAATCACGCTTTGTTGAGCATTCTGTTGGGCTTGGTCATTGTGGTGGTTGTTTATGTAACCCTGTTGCTCATGGGGCCACCCGTTTAATCGCGCCGGTCAGCAAATGCCGTCTTGTCTGATAGGGGCTGCGACCTATCAGTAGCGAGCCAAGTTTGACCAAATAACCGAGCAGCTGTTTTAGAACGGGTACTGGGCAATCGAGGAGCGAACAGTCAGCCACTGTGTTTCAGTAAACGCATCAATATTGGCCTCTGCACCGCCGAAACGCGACCCAGTGCCAGAAGCCCCTACCCCACCAAATGGCGCATTTGCCTCATCGCCAACGGTTTGTTCGTTGATATGGATTTTTCCGGACTCAACCATATCTGATAGGTCCATGGCCATACCGACATCTCCCAAAATGCCCACCGAAAGACCATATTCTGACGTATTAACAATGTCGGCGGCCTCTTCGATGGTGGAAAATGACATAACTGGGGCAACTGGACCAAAGATCTCATCAACCCAGGCGGTATTTGATGTCGAGATATTCGACAACACTGTAGGAGAATAAAACAGCTCGCGGTAATCGCCACCGGCCTCCACACTAGCGCCCTGCGCTTGTGCCTTTTGCACAATGGAATGCACGTTATCCCGCTGGTCAGCATCGATAATTGGCCCCAACGCTACGGCTTCTGCTGATGGATCTCCGACCGGGATATTCTTGGCTTTCTCTGCCAGTTTGTTGACATATTCGTCCACCAAAGATTCATGGACAAGATGACGACCAGCGGTCATACAAATCTGTCCCTGATGCATAAATGATCCGAATGCTCCGGCGGAAACGGCTGCGTCCAGATCGGCTCCTGGTAAAACCACCAGCGCGTTATTACCGCCTAATTCCAGGTGGACCCGTTTGAGGTTACGGCTTGCCGCTTCGCCTACCTTACGGCCAGCCGCTGTCGAACCAGTAAATGACACGATACGCACCTCCGGCGCATCCACCATAGCTGCACCGGTATCCCCACCTCCAGGCAGCAGCTGCAAAACATCTATTGGAAGACCAGCTTCTTCCAGGATGCGCGCTATTATCACACCGCCTGATACCGAGGTGCGCGGATCCGGTTTGAGCAATACGGCATTACCCAAACCAAGCGCCGGCACAACCGAACGAATGGACAAGATCAACGGGAAGTTAAACGGCGAAATCACCGATACGACACCGGCTGGACGACGACGCGCAATGGACCAACGGGGATCATCGGTACTGAGTACTTCCCCCATTGGAGCAGTACATAGTGCTGCCGCTTCGTAGCATTCCTGTGCTGCTACATGCAGTTCCAGATCGGCCTTAGCGGAAATCGCTCCGGTCTCTTGCATGATCCACGCCTGCAGCTCGGCAGCATGATCTTCAAAAAATTGACCCGCTCGACGTAAAATCGCCGCACGTTGAGTAGGTTTGGTGGCAGCCCAAGCCTTTTGCGCGTCTGCGGCACGTTTAGCTGCTGCGGCGACATCCTTGGAGGTAGCAGAACCAACACGGCCCAGCTCTTTACCGGTGGCTGGCTCAACGATCGCAATATTATCTCCGCCGCCATCGACCCATCTTCCGCTATAGACTTTGTTGTGCCAACGGTCGTCATCAAGCAAAGTGTCCAGTTGTGTAGTGTGTGCCATGATCAGACTCTACTTTCTAAGCAGTTTAGGGTTCGATACATGCCGGAACTACATGCATCAGTCTGCTAACTAGGTTATATCCAGCCTTGTATGCCAGGCCATAGCGGAGACATAACCGGACCTTAAAATCGAGTAGGTGGGCGGGTTTGCCGCCCACCTCTCACAAAGCATTGTGTTCACCGCCCCGACGGGTCAAGCGACTAACGTTGAACGTATTACGTTCGATCTCGTTTGTCATCTTGATCGGAAACACCATTTTCTGGCAATACTTCTTCTCCAGTCACCAGCTTGACCGCCCCGGTCTGTACTTCTTCTTTGTACCAGTCGGTGTACTTAGGATCAGATGCATCCACGCCAGTGCCAGCGCCGCGACCGTCTGAGGAATATTTCACAGCAATTTCAAAATCGTCGCCATGATCCTCAATTCCTCGAATCACTGCGTCAGAGACTGCCTTTTGTGCGTATTCGTGGCGAATCCTGCTTGGATCGGTCGAGAGATCCTTAAGAAAGGCAAAAACCATGAGGATTAGCACCACGCTGAAGGGTAACGCGATCAGGTATATGAGGCTTTGGAGGCCGGCTAACGTTTCTTCTCCTCCGGATAAAAGCATGACTATGGCAATACCCATCATGCAAAAACCCCAGAAAATAACCACTATCTTCTTTGGTGCTGGGTTGCCCCGTGAAGTCATAGTTCCCATAACAACGGATGCCGAGTCAGCAGCTGTAATAAAGAAAATCGCTAAAACGCCGATAAGGATATACGGGGTGATGTTACTCAACGGCAATGTATCAAACAGGTTGAACAGTACCGCTTCGGGTGAAGCGTCACCGTCGAAGCCTTCTACTCCATTGATGGAGTTCAGAATTGATGAACCCCCGAAAACGGTAAACGCCAAGATAAGGATAAAGCTTGGCACGCCCATAGTTACCAGCGCGAATTCCCGCAACGTGCGACCACGTGAGATACGCGCGATAAAGGTACCAACGAACGGGGTCCAAGCAATCCACCACGCCCAGTAGAACGCCGTCCACCAAGTCTGAAACTCAACGGTCTCAGGACCCCAAGACAGGGATTTACTCATCATAGCCAGATAGTTATCGAGATAATGCATAATGCCTGATGGCACAAGGTTCAGCAGATATAGCGTGGGCCCAGCGAAAAAAGCGAAAAGGACTGCGCCCAGGGTTAGCGAGATATTGATATTCGAAAGGTAACGAATACCTCGTGCCACTCCGGAGACCGCACTGATCACGAAGCCAATACCCAGTACACCGATAATACTAATTAAAATATTGTTGCCAAGTGGGCCAATGCCGCTAACAATAGTGACACCCTGACCAATCTGAATTGCTGACAGTCCCAATGTGGTCGCAGTACCAAATAGCGTAGCAATGATCGCAAATATGTCCACAAGTTTTCCAGCGAACCCCTGGGTCTGCGACTTGCCAAACAGTGTCTGGAAAATCGATGAGATCAGTGTTGGTCGGCCACGTCGGAACGTGGCATATGCAAGCGCACCACCGACAAGTGCATACATGCTCCAGATATGAAGACCCCAGTGATAGCTGGCTTGCGAAACACCTTGGTGAATCGCTTCGCGATTAATTTCAGGAGTCTCACCAGCGGCCTCCTGCAATCCATTAATGGTTTCTTGCTGCGCCGCTGCTGTGTGTGGCGGCGGGTCAATGAAGTAGGCCAGTGGTTCGGACGGCCCATAGAAAAACAGTCCTACGCCGAGGCCTGCACCGAACATCATTGCAATCCACGAGAAGCGAGAGAACTCGGGTTTCTCTTGGTCTTTTCCAAGTCTGATTTTGCCGTATTTGCTGAACGCCACGTACAGCATGACAAACAGACCTACCCCCATGGCGGTGTTGAGCAACCAGCCCATATTTTCCATAGACCATGCGAAAGCAGCGCCAGAGACAGCAGCTACTGATTCAGGACTGAGAATACCCCACAACACGAACCCGACGATGATCGTTCCGGTTACCCCGAAGATAGTCTTATCGACTGTGAATTTTCGATCTTTATCGTCAACACCCACGCCGGACAAAAGTCCCGGGTGAATATCCTGGGGGTATAGTCCAACAGCCAACGTTGCGCGGCGGGAAAGAAGCCTGTCACGGATTGTTGCGTCATGTTCAGGAGGACCTCCCGAACTGGACGGTTTATCGGTTTTCATATTGTCTCCTAGAGATCTCTCGTGCTATCCGGCACGATCGTTATGTGACGTCGCTGCGCGGAACACGTATACTGCCGGACTTTTTAGGATCCTCTAGAGTTCGATATTGAAGTCCGTCAATCGGTTGCATAGTGATGCGACGAATTGCTGTGTATAAGAGCGCAAAAATGCCATTCTTATTATTCTTGTCAAGTAGCACGCTTTGGAATTTGGTATCCCCTAAAAGCTGGCTATTTCTACGTTGTGTTCTACTGGAATGCGGGTACTACATGCTCAATGAATAGCCGCAATGACTCTTCTTTTTCTTCATGCGTCATAGAGTTGTCGATCCAGTACCCGAATTCGTTGATGCCCATTTCTTCATAGGTTTTCAATCGGGCAATGACTTGTTCAGGCGTGCCAACCATGGCCGCTTTACTCAGAGAATCAGGCAGCATAGCTGAGCCTTCTTCGAAATCTTCAACAGGTTTCGGGTCCAGAAAACCGTTAGTCGGTGTGGTGTCATTGGCGCCCCAAGCTGCAAATGTACGGAAGTATTTGCTGATAGCCTCAGCACCTGTACGCCAGCCTTCTGGCTGCGATTCTGGATGAACATAGGTGTGACGAAGTACCATAATTTCAGGATTATGCTTAGCCTGAGGGTTATTGGCTACAGCCCCATCAAATTTGCGTTTCAGGTCAACAACCTCATCATCGTCATTCATGAGTGGGGTCACCATGATGTTACAGCCGTTAGCAATGGCAAAGTCATGGGTATTCGGGTCTCTAGCCGCTATCCAAACCGGTGGATTAGGCTGCTGCATTGGCTTAGGTACCGATGTTGAAGTTGGAAATTGCCAGTGCTCTCCGTCGTGGGCATAGTCTCCTTCCCATAGGCGTTGCATGGCTGGGACCAATTCACGAAGATAGCTACCACCGTCGGAAGCGGACAGCCCTGGTTTCATACGGTCGAATTCGAACTGATAGGCACCGCGGGCGAGACCTACTTCCATACGACCACCGGAAATGACATCGAGCAATGCACATTCACCAGCAGCGCGGATTGGGTCCCAAAACGGGGCAACCAGTGTTCCCGCCCCTAACCGAATTTTGGACGTTTTAGCGGCGAGATAAGACAGCTGTGGCAGTGGACTTGGAGAGGCGGTAAATTCCGTTGAATGATGTTCACCAATCCAGACGGTCGAAAACCCACCCTGCTCTGCTTGCTGCGTGAGCGCAGCCAGGTTCTGGAACGACTGTTCGTGGCTAACGGACTCGTCCCAACGTTCCATGTGTACAAATAGCGAGAAACGCATAGTCCTTCTCCTATATCGGGTGTTTCGCAAAAATTACTAAGAGCTTTTTCTTTCATCGATCGTGGTATTCGTACGTGACCACAGGTGGGTGTCAACTTCCCGAACAATAATCGTTATATTTTCTGGCGCGGCATCGACCGTGTCTTCTGCTGCGCGGTGTACTTGATCCATCAGTGCCCGGAGCTGTTCGGGCGTACGATCTTTAGCAATTGAAATATCAATGAGTGGCATTGTTAACCTCGCATGACGAATGGATCGCCAACCTCTTCCTCGCTGGTGTTAATCCATACCGATTTGAGTTTGGTGTATTCATTGATGGATTCGAGACCGTGTTCGATACCAACGCCAGAATTCTTAAAGCCTTGCCGCGGTGACATTGGCGACATGGCCCGGTACGTATTAACCCAAATAGTGCCAGCCTCTAGACGTCGGCTCATCCGGTGCGCTAACGAAAGATTTTGGGTCCAAACTCCCGCGGCCAAACCATATTCGGTGTCATTTGCTAAGTTGACCACTTCATCTTCGGAGTCGAACGGCATGATGGCGGCAACCGGTCCAAAGATTTCCTCGCGGACAACGTCCATATCGTTATTAACATCAGTTAGCACTGTCGGCGAATAATAGTAGCCCGGCAAATCGACCTGGGGGGCTTCGCCGCCGGAATATAGTGTTGCTCCCTCGGTGACACCAAGCTTGACGTAGTGCTGTACTTTCTCAAGTTGCTTATCAAAGGCAAGCGGACCAAGTTCGGTGGTGTCTTCCATCGGGTCACCCATCTTGATGGATTGTGCACGCTCTGCCACCCGTTCCAATAGTTCGTCGTAAATCGAACGATGGGCAAAAACACGGCTTCCAGCAATACAAGTTTGACCAGCGGCAGCGAAAATCCCCGCTACGACTCCCATTGCAGCGTTTGAAACATTAGCATCGCCAAAGACAATGTTGGGGCTCTTCCCACCAAGTTCTAGGGTGGTACCAATGAACCGTGCACTGGCTTTCTGGGCGATCAGAGAACCGGTGGCAGTAGACCCGGTGAATGAAATCTTTGCTATCGATTTATGCTGTGTCAATGCATCGCCAACCTCGCTGCCAAACCCAGTCACGACGTTGACAACACCATCGGGGAATCCCGCTTCGGAAGCCAATTCGGCAAATCGCAGAATCGTAAGAGATGTGTATTCACTTGGCTTAATTACGATGGTATTTCCAGCGGCCAATGCTGGTGCCAGCTTTGACGTCGTCAGTGTTAGCGGCGAATTCCAGGGAGTAATAGCAGCAACCACTCCCAGCGGCTCGCGCTGCGTATAGTTCAGGATGGCCAAATCATTTGTCGGGATCTGGGAACCTTGTATCTTGTCGGCAAGGCCAGCGTAATAGTATAAATAATCAGGCAAGCTGGCCAGTTGTCCACGCATTTCACGCAGCAACTTTCCGTTATCGAGACTTTCAAGTCGCGCGAGCTCTTCAGCATTTTCGCCAATGAGATCACCGAGTTTCCGAAGTAACTTACCGCGTTTTGTTTGGCTCATGTTGGCCCAGGCATTTGAACGAAACGCTTTTTCGGCCGCTTCGACCGCTTTATTAGCATCGCGTTCGTTCCCGCGCGCTGCTTCGTAGAGGTGTTCTAGCGTTGCAGGGTTTGTACTGGAAAAATACTCGCCGGATTCCGGCTCGCTCCAGCTTCCGTTAATGAAATGGGCGTATTTGACGCTCACAGTGCACCAACCTCCTCAAGGGAAAAATGGTCTTGAATATATTTGACAAACGCTTGCGGAGATTCGTGTGGCAACATGTGTCGAGCTCCGGGAACAATCCGCAACGTGCCGTGTGGTACCGCCTCGACCAGGCGCTGACTCATATCCGGTGTCGATCCCGGATCGCGTTCCCCAGTGATGGCGAGCAATGGCTGCTGAAGTTGATCCAGTTCCGCGGCAAGCTCCCGATCCGCTGTGGCAAATACCTCATATGCGTACAAAAACGAATTACGGTCGTTCTGTTCTAGCACTTTACGGGTTTTCCCTATGATCTCGGGGGCAACCACTGAACCTTCCGGGTACCAGCGCTGAAGCGATCTCTGTGTTGATTCCTCAAAATCGTGTTGTGCTGTCATGAGCCGTTGTTCAACAGCCGCACGTTCCTCGTCTGAGCGTTGGCATACTGTGCTGGCCGCGACAACAGACACGATTTTGTCTGGTATATCAATAGCGAGACGCTGAGCTATGAGACCACCAAGCGAAAAACCAACCAACTGCACTAAACCATCTGGCAGCCTTGACGCAATATCGTCTGCCAGTTCCTGCAACGACGTTGGCGACTGCAAGGCTGGCTGATCACCGTGTCCTGGCAAATCCAAATACACGGTGCTGGCGGGCAGTTTATTTCGAACCAGATCCCACATTGTGTGGTCTAGTCCAACTCCGTGCAGCAGTACTACCGTCGGTGTTTCATAATTCATTGAGTAGCCCCACTTAGCTCACTGCTCGGTCGACAGATCGGCCAAACGCTGTTGTGGGCGTCCTTGGCTTGCTCCTGCTAACGCAATCAAAATTTCGTCTGCGTGCGGTGCGTCTGGAATCCGTACTTCGAAAGTTTGGTGGTGTGAACGAATAGTGGCATCCGTGAAATGTTTCAATGGGATGTCGAAGATGATCCCAGCTGGGCCTCGTTTTTCTACAGCTGGCAGCAGTGTCGTCGCTGCGGCTGCATCACGAAAATGATTCCCGAATTTAAGAGTATGAATTATGCCCGATCCATGCTCAATCTCGCCGTTAAGCCCCACGATGGCAGCTTTTCCATATGCTTCCAACGGTGTACCGAGTGCCTTCATTACTCGAGGAGCGAGAAGTTCACCCAGCTGAGGCGCAACTTCATCAATACCAGCGTCGAGCTGGTCAACAAAGCCCTGCCCCGCCCACGGGTTTTCAATGATAGCGGCTACAACAGCTGTACGAGCAGCTGGTTCTACTGCTCTCCCGCCTTCCAACATGACTTCATCGACAATTGTGGTCATTTTACGAAGTTTCATAATTATTCTCCTTCAAAGATTGTTAGGGATACAGGGGCATCAGTAATACGATCCCCGATACGCGGATGTGGTCGAGGACCATCAGAGGCCACGCCCATTACCACAAGTTCGTCGCTGTGCGGAGCATCGGGAAGATGAATTTCTACACTTTGGTAATAGTCACGAGTTGCAGCTTGGGTTTTGTGCCAAAGCGGTACCCGTAAGGTCTCACTCGGTTCGGCGCGACTCTCTGAGAAACAGATGATTGAACTGCCCTCCAAGAGTTCGCGAAAAATATTTCCAAAATAAGGGGTATGAATAAACGCTCCCCCATGCTCGATTTCTCCTTCGAGGCCCACAACAGCGGCTTTCCCAAATGCTGCAACGTTCTGGGCGCCACCTAGGTCCGCTAAGATATGTTCAGAAAGTTCTTTGGCAAGTATGGGCGCTGCATAGGCTGCAAAATCAGTAAGATTCGATGCCGTCCCTTTGCCCAGCCATGGGTTCTTCAGTACCGCGTAGCAAGCTGCAATCTTCCGCGGTTGGTCAGACGCACTACCTCCGTCAGCATGAATTTCTTCAACGACACTCCTTATTGCGCGGACTGGTATCTCAGCAAGCGATTTGGCAATGTTAGCCATGCATCTATCCTTCTATTCCTGTGGTTTCAGTTTGAGGTTGGAATAACACCACGCGGCTGGAGGCATGCACATGATTCCTCATGGCCAGCTCTGCTCCCGTTGCATCTTGTGCGGCTATAGCTGCGACAACGGCTTCGTGTTCGTGATTTGACTGCTGGATCCTGCCTGGCACTGAAACTGTTTCCAATACCAGGCGATGGTAGGTCAACTGATTCATCAGCCTGTCATAGTGCTCTATCAGCTTTTGGTTATGGGATCCCAACACAAGTCTCCAGTGAAATTCATGCACCAACCGTGCGTAGGTAGCAGAGTCGTTCTGACGAATAGCTGCCGAAGACTCGCGCAAATTCTGCTGAAGCTGGTCTAATTCTGCTGTCGGAGCACGCTGAGCTACGAGATTGGCAGCAAGCCCCTCCAAAGACTCTTTGACCTGGAATAACTCAATTATCTCGCGGCGAGTGGGATACCTGACGAACGTCCCTACTCGGGGCCGAATCTCTACCAACCCTTCGTTTTCGAGTTGCTTCAGGGCTTCGCGCACAGGAGTACGACTGACACCAAAGGCTTCCGCCAGGGCCTGCTCAGGAATGACTTCCTGGGGGCTATAACTGCCGTCAAGAATGCGATTCCTGAGCTGACTCAAAAGTGATTGTTGCTTATCGGCTGGCGCTCGCTGATCAGCCCCGTCTGACTTATCTTGCATACAACACAGAGTAAGCCAGGTCACGAACACCTGTCAATAAGAGTGATTAGCCAGCATTTTTTGTGATCCTTGACGCAATTATCCATCTGTGACTAGAGTCTCTTGTATGCAACAGAACATTGAAGATGCGGCAGCGCAAGCTTGGGAAAACGCATGGAATGAAGGCAACTATGATCCCCTACGGAATCTGTTGTCACCTGATTTTGTGCGTGTGAGCAAAGGTTCAGAGTCTTCGGTCGATGCCGACGGGTTAATCAAACAGATCGATGAAATGCGGAACGCATTTCCTGATATGCGTACGACAGTGCACAAAATCCTGCCATCCGGCAATGAAATTGGCTTTTTCTGGACTACAGAAGGTACATTCACTCAACCATTGGGCACTGTCCCGCCTACCGGCCGACAAGTAACAACATCGGGTGCCACACTCGCTACCATCAAAGACGGTAAGATTGCCTCTGAACAAGCAACGTGGAATATGACAGCCCTGCTCGCTGACCTTGGGCTCCCCTCACTAGCCTCAGCGTTCGACACCGTCGATCCTGAGTCACCAGATAACACCGAAACGCGAGAACGGCTCAAAGACTTTAATAAGCAATTCGTCACCGGAGTCACCGTTATTACATCCCATGACGACGAAAACAAGCCGCGTGGTCTCGCTGCTAATGCTTACTGCTCAGTATCCTTAGATCCACCATTGATCTTGGTGTGCGTACAGAAAACGTCATCCACCTATCCGTCCTTGTTTAGGTCGGACCACATTGGCATTAATATCTTATCCACGGAACAGCGAGAAACGCTCAACGTATTCGCGTCAAAAGCCCAAGACAAGTTCGCCAACGTCGACTGGCACAAGGGACCAAACGGCACCCCACTGCTTGAGGGCTCGTCGGCCGCCATCGAAGTAGAAATCAAAGAACGTTTCCAGGCGCTGACTCATACCATCTTCATTGGTAGGGTCCGTCATGCGGAAGCCATCGACAATGATCCGATCTTGTATAAAGCCGGAGCGTTCTTCGATTCAAATGGCCTGCAACCCCTCTGACTCATGAGGAGCGCCCAGAAATATTAAACGAGATGGAACGGAATAGTGCATCGATGGCTCGTATAGCTATCCATCATCCGTTAGACCGTTCTTGTCTGTCAGAAGCGTCACCGAATGTCGGTTCCGAGTCTTCACCGGTGACAAGTTTCATGGTGCCGTTTTCTGCTTCGTCTTTGTACCAGTCAGTGTATTTAGGGTCTGAAGCATCAACTCCGGTTCCCGCTCCTCGCCCATCCGGCGAATGTTTCACGGCAATCTCAAACTCTTCGCCATGATCTTCAATTCCTCGAATGACCGCATCAGACATGGCTTTTTGCGCATAATCATGACGAATGCGTGCCGGGTCCGTGGCCAGGTCTTTCAAAAAGGCTATGCCAAGCAAAATTAGGACCACGCTGAAGGGCAAAGCGATCAGATAGATCAGGCTCTGCAGCCCCGACAGCGCGTCCTCGCCACCGGTTAGCAGCATGACGATGGCAATGCCCATCATGCATAAGCCCCAAAACACCACCAGGCTCTTCTTTGGTGCGGGATTGCCCCGTGAGCTCATCGTACCCATGACCACAGAGGCTGAGTCGGCCGCGGTGATGAAAAAGATAGCTAAGACGCCGATGAGGATGATTGGCATGATGCTACTGAAAGGCAAGGTGTCAAACAGGTTAAACAGTACCGCTTCCGGTGAGGCGTCCCCTTCGAATCCTTCTACCCCGGTGATGGAATTGATAATCGATGCACCGCCGAAGACAGTGAAAGCCAAAATGAGGATAAAGGTCGGAACGCCCATGGTAGTCAGAGCGAATTCTCGTAAGGTGCGTCCGCGCGAAATTTTTGCAATAAATGTGCCGACAAATGGGGTCCAGGCGATCCACCAGGCCCAGTAAAACGCTGTCCAAATGCTTTGAAATTCGACGGTTTCAGGTCCCCAGGACAACGATTTTGCCATCATTGGTAAATAGTTATCAACATAATGCACGATCCCGGATGGCACGAGATTCAATAGGTATAGCGTCGGTCCGGCGAAGAATACAAACAGTACAAGACCCAACGTGAAGGTGATATTGATATTGGATAAATACCGGATGCCGCGTGCAACGCCCGAAACTGCACTAATAATAAATCCGATACCCAATACACCGATAATGAGAATGAGAATATTATTGCCGATCGGACCGATACCGCTAATGATGGTAACGCCCTGACCGATTTGGATTGCAGATAGCCCAAGCGTAGTGGCAGTACCGAACAGGGTGGCAATAATGGCAAAAATATCGACGAGTTTTCCAGCAAACCCTTGGGTTTGCGATTTTCCGAACAGAGTTTGGAAAATCGAGGAGACGAGTGCTGGCCGGCCCCGTCTGAAGGTTGCATATGCCAAAGCGCCGCCCACTAGGGCGTACATACTCCAGATATGCAAACCCCAGTGATAACTGGCTTGCGATACAGCTTGATGAACTGCTTCCCTATTAACTTCCGGTGTTTCACCTGCGCTTTGTTGCAGATCATTGATCATCGCTTGTTGGTCGGCCATGGTGTGTGGCGGTGGTGAGATGAAGTGCGCCAGTGGTTCGGAAGGTCCGTAGAAAAATAGGCCGACGCCCAGGCCAGCACCGAACATCATGGCAATCCATGAGAACCGGGAGAACTCGGGCCGTTCGTCGTCTTTGCCGAGTTTAATTTTGCCGTATTTGCCAAAGGCAACATACAGCATCACGATTAAGCCAACCGCCATGGCTAGGTTGAGTAACCATCCCATGTTTTCCATGGCCCAGCTAAACGCTACACCGGCAACGGCCGAGACGGATGCGGGACTGAGGATACCCCAGAGGACGAAGCCAACGATCAGCGTTGCGGTGACAGCAAAGATGATTTTGTCTACACCGAATTGTCTATCTTGGTCGTCTACCCCGACACCAGAGAGCAACCCTGGGTGCACATCGCCGGGGTATAAACCCACGGCTAATGTTTTCCGGCCAGAGCGAAAGTCGCCGACGATTGATGGGTCTTGGGCCGACCCCTGTTCGGGTCGATCAGGCTCGTCGTTATTCATAGGTCTCTCCTCGAGATCATTGGCACGCGAATGCGCGAAAAATATTAGAAGCAATTGGGCACGTCTATACGCCGAGCGGAATCGCTTAGCCATCAGAACGTCGTTCCAAGGCGTGGTTATGGTTGATACCGTGCGCAAGCCGTGCACGCGGGAGCGATGAAGTGGCTGGTGTGATTTCCTTTTCGTGTTGCGTCACAAAACAGCAGATGGCACGGCGCTTAGATTTGAAAAATTTAGTAAACGAAAATGCTGCGGGCTTTCCACTGTACTACTCAGTACTCGCGGTACCGAATTTTATCGATGGTGGCGCTGGTCTCCTCGGCTGCTTGCAGGAAAAGAAACGAGGAAAGAAAAGCACATGGCGCTACTACGATGTTTATCATAGCGGCGCCATGTGCTTGGTCTTCACGTTACTGAAGACGTCTAAGGTTTGTGAATGTTAATCCGTTCCTGCATCGAAGGCTGCATGGAGACTCGCGGCATCCTGTTCGGCGTCAACATCGGCATCGGAGGCAGCAATCTGCTTGGCCCCACCAACTTCGAGTTCGCCCATGAGCTCGGCCGTTGGACCAGCCAGGGTACCTCGGGAAGCGTACTGTTCCAGACGGGCACGGGAATCAGCGATGTCAAGGTTGCGCATGGTCAACTGACCAATACGGTCATCTGGGCCAAATGCGGCGTCTTCGACCCGTTCCATGGACAGTTTTTCTGGTGTGTACGACAGATTTTCACCAGTGGTGTCTAGGATTGTGTAGTCATCACCGCGGCGTAGGCGCAAGGTCACTTCACCGGTGATGGCAGAGCCGATCCAGCGTTGGATGGATTCACGCAGCATTAGCGACTGGGGATCAAACCAGCGGCCTTCGTACATGAGACGGCCCAGGCGATAACCGTTGACATAGTAGTTTTCTAGTGTGTCTTCGTTGTGGATCGCATTGAGCAACCGTTCGTAGGCGATGTGCAACAGAGCCATACCGGGCGCTTCATAAATACCGCGGGATTTGGCTTCAATAATCCGGTTTTCAATCTGGTCGGAGACACCCAGACCGTGGCGCCCACCGATTGTATTAGCTTCCAATACCAGTGCGACGGGGTCGGTGAACTCGATGCCGTTGATGGTGACGGGGCGGCCCTGGCGGAAGCCGACGGAGACTTCTTCAGTTTTTACTTCTACGTCATCGCGCCAGGCAGCTACACCCATGATTGGTTCAACAATATCGAGTCCGACATTCAAGAATTCTAAGGATTTTGCTTCGTGGGTGGCACCCCAAATATTCGCGTCAGTTGAGTAGGCTTTTTCGGTGGAATCGCGGTACGGGTAACCGCGTTCAACCAGCCATTCTGACATTTCCTCGCGCCCGCCGAGTTCTTCGACAAACACGGAGTCAAGCCACGGTTTGTAGATCTGCAGGTTGGGGTTAGCCATCAGACCGTAGCGGTAGAACCGCTCAATATCGTTGCCCTTATAGGTGGAGCCATCACCCCAGATATTCACGCCGTCGTCTTTCATGGCCCGTACCAGCAAGGTCCCGGTGACAGCACGACCTAGCGGTGTGGTGTTGAAGTAGGTTTTGCCAGCTGAACGCACATTGAATGCACCAGTTTGGAGTGCGACGAAGCCTTCTTCAACCAGGGGGGTCTTCGCATCGATGAATCGGGCAATTTCTGCGCCGTAATCTTTGGCGCGACTTACCACGCCTTTAATATCTGGCTCATCGTATTGGCCAATATCGGCGGTGTAGGTGCATGGGATGGAACCGTTTTCGCGCATCCACGCGACGGCTACTGACGTATCGAGACCTCCGGAAAAGGCGATACCAACACGTTCGCCAATGGGCAGAGAAGACAAAACCTTAGACATAGCCTCAAGAATAGTAGTTTAACTGCCGCTTCTCCGAATCGTTGCAGACAACGACCAAAAACTGCGGTGTGAAGACAACTGTGGCCTAGGGTTAAATCATGTCAAAATCTGGTACTGGTCATCGCGCAATTAGTCACCCATTAGATCAGTGGGGTGTACCCAATAACCCCACGGTGGGGATGGTCATTGGCTCTGATGCGTCCGGTGCCCGTTTTAATCTCGTAGCGGTTGGCCCCGATGGCACCGTGGGCTCTGCTGCATTTCAAAACCGGGACGATGCAGAAACTGCCGTGAAAATCATTAACACCACATTAGACTCTCCTGCCACCGGCAGAGTCGGTGGACCATTTGTGGTCTTTCGGAAGGGCAAATTTAAACAAGGTATCCGTTGGATTGGTTATGACCTCAAGGTAACTGATGGCGAACCAGCACCGGATACGGAAAAACCGAGCGCTGTGGTTTGGTTATTGCCGGCTTCTGATGAGAAAACTGTGGCTCTGGTGGATACCCGGGATCCAGACAATTATCGTCCGATTGGTTTCTTTTTTACCACCGATGATGCAAACGTTTTTGTTGACACCATGGACGCCTTGATCGAGTCCACCTCGCAAGCCACCGATTAGCCGCACGACGACGCGGTGGCGCTCTTGTGGTAGCTGTTGACACTCATGGGGTCAACTGCAAGCGTGGAAGTGTCAGCGTTCCCCGTTCAAGGAGGAGAACAATGTTGACTGCACGTGAAATTATGACCCAAGAGGCCGAATGTATTGGCGAGAATGATTCTCTGACCCAGGCCGCACAGATGCTGCGGGATCTAAAAGTTGGGGCCCTGCCAATTTGTGGTGAAGATAACCGACTTCAAGGTATGCTCACTGATCGCGATATTGTGGTCGCATGTGTTGCCGATGGCGGTAACCCCAATAACATCAGGGCCGGTAGCTTCGGTGGCGAAAAACCAGTCACCATTGGCGCCGATGATTCCATTGATGAAGCGATCAAGACCATGCAGGACCATCAGGTTCGTCGTCTTCCAGTGATCGATGGGCACAACCTCATTGGTATTGTCGCTCAGGCTGATATTGCTCGGTCGATTTCCGAGGATAAGGTGGGCGATCTGGTCAAGCTTATTTCCAGCTAAAAGTATTCCGTTTTGGGATTTTTGGAGGTGCCAGTATGGCAACCTGTGATGTTTGTGGTAACGAGTACGACAAGGTTTTTAACATTACCCATGAGGGACGCAGCGGAGTGTTCGATAGTTTTGAATGCGCCATTCATGACATGGCTCCGGTCTGCGCGCACTGTGGGTGCAAAATTATTGGCCACGGTGTAGAAGACGAAGACAACGTCTACTGCTGTGCACATTGCGCCCGTCAGAAAGGTCAGCAAAGCGCAACAGACCGCGTTTCTTAAACCTATCTAATAAATGGGGTGACGGCGCAGAGACCGTCACCTCGTTGCGTTAAAGGTTACTGTCTAGCAACATGGCCAGTTGCTGCGGTTGCTCCAATGGTAATAAGTGTGCCGCTTGGTCGATGACGGCAGTGGTGCCATATTGCACCCTCGAAGCGGTGTTTTTGGCGTCAGCTACGGTACACATCTGGTCTTGCCCGCCGGCCACGGCGAAAATAGGCACTGAGATCTCGTGCAGACGACTTGTTGCATCGTAATTCCCGAGTGCTTGGCATAGCGCAGCATATGATTGGTCGTCTGCGCTGACCATGGCGTGTTTCTGCACCTCAAGTTTAGCTGAATTGTCGAAGCCCTCCGAGACCCAGAGTTGTAGCGACATATCGACCATGGCTTCGGTCCCGGAGGCCTTGACGACCGCCGCGCGTTCGTCCCAGTCAGCCTTTGTGCCGATTTTAGGGGCCGAGGCCAGCACCGCTATGCCATCAAATAGCTCAGCATGTTCAAGTGCTAGCTGCAGAGCAATCTGACCGGAGATGGATAAACCGGCGAAATACACTTTGGAATCGCCGCGGATCGTGCCGGTTTGGTGCAGGTTTTGCACCAGCTGCGCGATCGCATCGGCGAGTTCTTCAATGGAGACAGCTTCATGGTGGGCGGGTGATTGTCCGTGGCCAGGCAGGTCAAAACCAATGACCTGGAAACGGTTGGTCAACTGTTGCGCCGTTTCAGTGAACAGCCCATTGACTGAGGTTCCCATCCCTGGGCCTACAATCAATGTGTCGCGAACGTCTGGGTCGAATGAACCGGATTCGGTCAGGCGGATCACCGCAATATGTGGGTTGGCCACGTTCAATCACTCCACTATTAGCTGATCAGTAAGGCTGGCTCCTCCAGGATAGCTGCCACATCTGCTAAAAAGGCACCCGCCTCGGCCCCATCAACAATTCGATGGTCAAATGAGCCGGTGAGCGTGGTGATCCATCGCGGTTCCAGCTGCCCATCGACCACCCACGGCTGCTGTTTAACGGCACCGAACGCAATGATGCCCGCTTCGCCCGGGTTCAGGATCGGCGTACCTGCATCCAGCCCGAGCACCCCGATGTTGGTGATGGTGATGGTCCCATCGGCTAACTCGGCCGGCTGGGTTTTTCCTTCGCGAGCGCGCTGTGTGAGCTCCTGGATGGCTTCAGCCATCTGTCGTTGATTCAACTGGTGTGCGTTTTTGATATTCGGCACGATCAATCCGCGCTCGGTTGCCGCTGCTAAGCCGAGGTTGACGTAGTGATGCAACGTGTAGGTGTCGCCATTCCAGGTGGAGTTTGCCTGTGGGGTTTGCAGTGCCGCTTGGGCTACCGCCATAGCCAAGACAAGCAATGGCGAGACTCTCACGTTTTCGAAACGCGGGTGTTTCTTCAGGGTTTCTAAATATTCCATGGTGCGGGTCGCATCGACCTGCCGGAATACAGAGATATGTGGTGCCGAAGTATACGATTCGGTAACCGCCTGCGCGGTGGCCTTGCGCACCCCGGTAACTTTGATGGTTTCTGATTCGCCTACCGCACCAGATTTTGGTGCCGTAGCAGCTGGCTTAGCACCGTCAAGCACGCTTTGTACATCGCTACGAGTGACTTCACCGTGTTGTCCTGTCGGTGTAATTCCGGCAAGGTCAACGCCGTGATCTTTGGCCAGTTTGCGAACCGGTGGTTTCGCCAGAACTTTGGTAAAAAGGTCGGATTTCTGGGCTGGTGCTGGTTTCGGTTCGGGCTGCTGCTCTGGTACCGGTTCGGGTTCAGCAACCTGGGTCGGTGCCGGTCTGTCGGGACGGCCACGGCGACGGCGTCGTCCAGGTGTATCGTCTTTCGGCCCGGAGCCCACCAGCGGAGCCTGTGATGATTCTTCATCTTCGGCACTGGCGGTAACCTCGATGGCAATGAAATTATCACCAACGTTGACGGTGTCGCCTACCGCAGCGAAGAGTTCTTTGACTTCCCCGGCCCATGGGCTGGGGATTTCTACCAAAGATTTTGCGGTTTCAATTTCGGCGATAACCTGATTTACAGCCACCGTATCGCCTACCTTGACCAACCAGTTGGCAATATCAGCTTCGGTGAGCCCTTCGCCGACATCGGGCAGGGTAAAAATATTCATGTGTCTCCTTATGCGGTGGCCTAGTAGGTGAAGGTCTCATCCACGGCGTCAAGGACCCGGTCTACGGTAGGTAGATAGTCCTGTTCTAGCTGTGATGGTGGATACGGCATATGGTAGCCACCGACCCGCTGCACTGGGGCTTCCAGACTCAAAAATGCCTGTTCCATTAGGCCAGCAGAGATTTCTGCACCAAAACCGGCAAAGACGGAGGATTCGTGGACGACGACGGCGCGCCCAGTGGCGGTAACCGCGTTGCTGATCATGGCCATATCCAGCGGTGACAGCCCGCGGATATCTAGCACTTGCAAATCGTAACCGTCGTCGACACCGGCTTCAGCCGCCGCTAATGCGGTTGCCACCTGTGGACCCCAGGCCAATAGCGTGCCATCAGTTCCAGGCCGTACTTCGACGGTCGCGAACGGATTGTTAACCGGTGAATCAAAGTCCACTTGACCGCGCACAAAGTAATGCTTCTTGGGTTCCAGCAACAT
>DEPX01000105.1:21342-22555 GCA_002358975.1 Micrococcaceae bacterium UBA3381
GAGTAGGTGACGACTTTTAACCCGGCGGTGTGAGCAAAATAGGCTTCGGGGGATTCACTATGGTGCTCCACCGAACCGATACCGCCGCCGAAAGGCAGCCGGATAGTTACCGGAAATGTTTGGTGGCCTTGAAATCGCGAGTGCATCTTGGCCAGTTGAGAAACGATCTGGTCGAAGGCCGGGTAGACGAAACCATCGAATTGAATTTCGGCTACCGGGATAAACCCGGCCTGTGCCAAACCAATGGAAGTACCGACGATGCCTGATTCGCCCAACGGGGCGTCTACGACCCGGTCGGAGCCAAAGCGTGCTGCCAACCCCTCGGTCACCCGGTAGACACCACCCAGCGCGCCGATATCTTCGCCTTGAAGCATGACACGCTCATCAGCGGCTAATTCATCGGCAAGCGCCCGGTTAATGGCCTGGCCAATGGTGAGGGTCTTGGTACCGGTTGAAACCTCGTCAAATACAGTGGTCATAACGCTTACTCTGCCTCCATCCAGCGGTCATAAGCCGCTGCCTGGGCTTCAACTAGCGCGTGTTCTTCAGCATAGACAAGGTCGAATTTGTCACGTAGCGACAGCTTATCCGGGGCGTCCACCACCTTGTCTCGCAGGTCGGCAGCACGCTGCTCACCTTCGGCTTCTACCTCATCGAAGAATGTATCGTCATAGTCGAATCGACGACGTAGATACTGTTCGGTACGAAGCATCGGATCGGCTTGGGCGTATTGCTCTTCTTCTTCGCTGGTGCGGTATTTCGTCGGGTCATCCGCGGTTGTGTGGGCACCCATGCGATAGGTGTGGGCTTCCACAAGAATCGGGCCTTTGCCGCGACGTGCATGTTCTACCGCGTGATCCATAACGGCTGCGGTGGCAAGTGGATCATTACCATCCACGGCAAACCCTTCAAACCCGTAGCCCTGTGCGCGTTTGAATAATGGCACCTTGGATTGGACTTCGAAAGGCGTGGAGATTGCCCAGTAGTTATTTTGGATGAAGAACACAACTGGTGCATCAAACGAGGCGGCAAATACCATGGCTTCGTGGATATCGCCTTCGGTTGAGGCACCATCGCCAAAGCATGCCAGCGATACTCGCCCCTCACTGGCGCGGCGGGCATCGGTCCAGCCGCGCTGTTGTTGGGCGATACCCCACCCATAGCCGGTAGCGTGCAAGACCTGTGCGGCAAGGACCACGGTATAAGGCTGCAT
>DEPX01000105.1:22627-25966 GCA_002358975.1 Micrococcaceae bacterium UBA3381
AATACCTCGCGCACGCGAAATGACGTGTTCACGGTAAGTGGGAAAGACCCAGTCGCGGGCTTCTAGCGCCGTGGCTGCACCAGCCTGGGCGGCTTCTTGACCCAAAGAGGGGGTCCATAGGACAAGCTGGCCTTGCCGCTGCAGGTTGACACCTTCTTGGTCAATTCGGCGGGTGGTGGCCATAAGCCGATACATATCGGCTACTCGCTTGTGGTCAATCGCGGTGGCGTCTTCAAGAAAAGCTTTAGCGCTATCGGTGGGATCGATAAAGCCATCTGGGGATAGCACACCGATGGCTTCTTCGGGCAACTGGTGCCCGGTGGGAGACGAAATGGTAGACATATGCAATTCTCCTGGTGAGAGAGGGCCGTTGCGCTTTCGGGTTATGAATCGCAACGAAACGTTTCCATGACTTTCCTTCATCCTACCCATGGGTGGCGGGCGGAAGTGAGGTCAGTCACAGGTATTCTACACGTCTCGGGCTGTACATGTGAATAGCTTCTTATACAGCAGCGGCACGCACTGGGCAACTGTCTACCTGGCGGATAATTTCAGGCGAATTAGTCATCGTCTGCAGCCAGGCCAAACCCCGGTCAATCAGTTACCGCCAGCTCACCTAATTGATGGAATTTTTCCACTACTTTCGGATTGCTAGTGCTCGCCTTAAAGCGTGACATATGTCATTTGTAACAATTGTGTATTTGGGCGTTTCGCTTAGAGTCCGGGAAGTTCGCTATTGCTTCGTTCAGCTTTGTACACTTGAGGTAATGCTGATCTAAGGGGAAGGAAAACGTGGACATGACCACTGCAAAAGAAGTTTTAGTTGCCGGCGCAGGCCTGATTGGCTTGTGCACAGCGTATTCATTGGCCCGTGCGGGACACAACGTCACACTAATTGATAAAGACGAAGTTGGTTCAGGAGCCGCGCGCGGCAATGCCGGTGAAATTACCCCGATTCAGGTCACTCCGATGCCGGAGCCAGAACAACTCACCGAGATTTTCAAAGGCGTTACTACTCGTCGGCACTACCTCAATATTGCTCCTGTTGCGATGCCATTATTATCGGCCTTCGGTGCTGGCTTCATCTACAACACCATCCCTGCCAAAGTTCGACAGAATACTCGCAACTTAGACCAGCTTGTACGCGGCGCTTTTGCCGCATTTGATTCCTACCATGAAGACGGCATTTCGTTAGACGGCGGCGGATATGGGTTTTTGAACAGCCATGTTTCTGTAGATGCCCTACAAAAGTTCCGCGACAGCCAGGTCCAGCGTGCGGAAATGTTTGGGATGCAACGGCCGGGCCAAATCATGCTCGACAGCGACCTGCACGATTTTGAACCGGTGCTTGATGATCATGTGCGCGCTGGTTTCGTTGCTCCCACTGAGCGTTACATTGATCCTCGGCTTTTTGTGGATGAACTGCACGATAAACTTATTGAACTTGGTGTCGAGATCCTGGAACACACCGAATTAGTTGGCATCGACAACTCCACCGCCACTTTACGCAGTGCAGACGGCGAGAACAGCCGGGGTTTTGATAAGGCAATTGTCGCTTTGGGGGCTTGGACTACCCCATCAGTTGCTGGGCTTTCTGAAACCCGATCGGCCTTTGTTACCTCCGGCACGGGTTACTCGTTCCACGTCAAACCTGATCGACTGCCGGGATACCTACTGGCATCAATTGATCGCAAGACCATCGGTGTGCCAATGTCTGGCGAACTTCGAGTTGTTGGGCTGATGGATTTCTCATCTGAGATCCAGCAATTTTCCAAACAACGCGTGGAGCATTTAGCCCGACAGGCAGCAGGTTTCATGAAGGGCATCAGCGATAAACCGCGCTTTGATGAATGGACTGGCCCTCGCCCAATGACCCCTAATGGCCTACCGGTCATCTCACCAATGAAACAGCACCCCAATGTCATTGTGGCAAGCGGCCACAATATGCACGGACTGTCGTTAGGGCCGGTCACCGCCGAAGTCGTGGTTTCTATGGTCGAGGGGAAACCTGGCGTTGTTGCCGGTTCAACCATCGATATGAAACCGTTCGCGCTGTAACCTAGCGGGCAAGCTGTTGGGCGAAGTCGGTAGCTATCTGGATGAGCCGGTCATTGGCTTCGACTTCGCCAATGGTCGCCCGCACTCCTTCTGGAGCAAAGGCACGCACTGAAAGTGCTTGTGCTTCACATGCATCAGCGAATGCTTGGGCTTGTTCACCAAGTGGCAACCAAACAAAATTCGCCTCCGTATCGGGCGGGCGGTAGCCCAGTTCATTGAGTGCCTGCCACACCCGATGACGCTCTACCACGACTTTTTCAGTGTTGTGCATAACCTCGTCCATATTCGACATAGAGGCGTAGGCCGCTTCCGCAGCTAATGACGACGTTGCAAATGGTGGGTGAATGACTTTGAGTGGTTCTGAGATTTGTGGGGCAGCTATCGCATACCCCACCCGCAGATTCGCCAAGCCGTGGGCTTTGGAGAACGTGCGCAGCACTGCAACATTTGGGTAATCCCGATACATTTGGACACCATCTACGGCCTCGTCGTGGCGAATAAATTCGGTGTAAGCCTCATCAACAACCACCAAAATATCTTTGGGCACCTGTTCGATAAACGCCCGAACAGCCGACTCGGTCAGCACAGTACCAGTTGGGTTATTCGGCGTACACAACATGACCATACGGGTTCGCTTGGTGATCGCCGCTAGCATGGCGTCTAAATCCAGCTCAGCATCGGCAGTCAGCGGGACCATCACGTCTTTGGCCCCCGCAGCACGGATAACAATTGGATAGGCTTCAAAGGATCGCCACGGAATAATGACTTCGTCTTCAACACCATCATCACCGGTGCCAGCAAATGTTTGAATCAGGGCGGTAAGTACACCCAGTGAACCGGCACCCACGGTGATGTCTTCGGCAGAGACGTTGTAAGTTTCGCTAATGAGATGACGCAACTGTACATACGTGGTCTCTGGGTACCGCTGCACCGATTCCGCCGTTGCCGCAGTAATGATTGCATCGGTTGCAGCTTTTATAGGTGCATAAGGGTTTTCGTTAGATGCCAACTTATAGGGCACAACCCCCGGGTTTTCAGCCGGTGGTTTGCCAGCTTGATAAGCCGGTAATTTCTTAAGCACAGAGCGCGGGTAGACAGCAGAAGAATCCATGCGGCTAGTCTAGCGATTCTTACATCGTCTCGGTGCACTTATCGTGCCGCACCGAGTCTAGCCAAAATGGTGCTCGCACCTCGATGCAAGGTTGTGGCGATGCGCTGTTCGTCTAATGTCTGCCGTGGATATACCACCGCCAGCGCTGCAGGTAATTGCCCCTTGGCCAT
>DEPX01000105.1:26107-26412 GCA_002358975.1 Micrococcaceae bacterium UBA3381
TGGGCACTAAGCCCAGAAAGCAAGGCGATCCCCGGGGCACCACGATCTAGATGATGCCGGGTTCCTGGATGCTGCGTCAGGGCGTGCGAGGTAGTGGCTTCTACGGTTACCAGTGTGAAACAATCAGCCCCCTGTGCAACCGCAATAAAACATGACATCCCCAGCTCGTCGGCGATTTTTGTCATCACTGGTAAACCGACGGTCTGCAGGGAGTTTTCCACCCCGCGGGCCAAATTAGTTAAACCGGCGGCCGGATGGATCTTGCCGGCTTCATCCCGACGCACTAAGTAGTGAGCCTCCAATGT
>DEPX01000105.1:26423-26583 GCA_002358975.1 Micrococcaceae bacterium UBA3381
AACAGGCGGTAGGCCGCTGAGCGATGCACCCCTAAACGCTGGGCCACCTCGCCAATGGTCGGCGCAACATCTGCAGCACAGACCACTTCCAATAGTTCAATTCCGCGCGACAACGTCAGCGAAAGGCTCCCGACAGGGTTATCAGACATCGCACCTTCCC
>DEPX01000105.1:26642-26772 GCA_002358975.1 Micrococcaceae bacterium UBA3381
CCTATCGTGTGTAGGCTCACACCCAATAGTTCACTAATCGAACACATTGTTCAAATATAGAACATACACAGTTTCTTCGACAGTTGCGAACCGCACAGGAGCTTAGCCATGCAATTTCACCATCACGGAT
>DEPX01000105.1:26865-28355 GCA_002358975.1 Micrococcaceae bacterium UBA3381
ATCATTGGTTCAGGCCCTGCCGGTATGACAACCGCTGCAACACTGTCTTCTTATCCGCATGTCCACACTCGTTTGATCGAGCGCCGCGACGGGCGACTAGAGCTTGGCCAGGCCGATGGTATCCAGGCCCGCTCGGTTGAAACATTCGATTATTTCGGCTTTGCTGAACGCATTGTTTCTGAGGCCTATTGGCTCACCGAAATGAATTTCTGGAACCCTGATGAACAAAATCCAGAAAATATTGTTCGCACCTCTCGCACCCTGGATGACCCAACCGGTGTTTCTGAGTTCCCTCACCTGATCGTCAACCAGGCCCGTGTACTGGATTATTTCGCGGAATTTGCTGAACTGTCTGCATCCCGGATGAAACCAGATTTCGGCTACAAATTTATTTCCCAGACCATTGATGAGGACCACCAGTACCCCATCGAAGTTACCTTGGAGATTACTACCGGACCCAAACAAGGTGAAACCCGCAAGGTTCGTACCAAGTACCTGGTTGGCTCCGACGGCGCACACTCCCCGGTTCGTCAATCCATCGGTCGCCACCCCATCGGTGACAAATCCGACCACGCATGGGGTGTTATGGATGTACTGGTTGAAACAGATTTTCCAGATATTCGCACCAAATGTGCCATCCAATCCCATGACGGCGGCTCCATCCTGCTCATTCCACGCGAAGGTGGCTACCTGGTTCGCTTCTACGTGGATCTTGGTTCGGTGGACCCTAACGATGGTGGTGCCGTTCGGAAGACTCCGCTGGACGAAATCATTCGCCACGCCAACGCAATCCTGCATCCATACACTATTGATGTGAAAAACGTTGCCTGGTGGTCCATCTACGAAGTCGGTCACCGGGTGACCGACAAGTTTGACGACGTCGACGATGGTAAGGAAAACGAAAAGAACCCACGAATTTTCGTAACTGGCGACGCCTGCCACACCCACTCTGCAAAGGCCGGCCAAGGCATGAACGTGTCTATTCAGGATGGCTTCAATCTTGGCTGGAAGATCGGCCAGGTCCTCTCCGGTTACTCGGATCCTTCCCTGTTGCACACGTATTCGGGTGAGCGTCAGGAAGTTGCTCAGAATTTGATCGACTTCGACAAGGAATGGTCTAGCCTGATGGCTGCCAAACCTGAAGACCTGCCGTCTAAGGACTATGTTGCTGAGTTCTATCTGAAGACCTTCGAGTTCCCTGCTGGTTTCATGACTGAATACAAACCTTCAGAGCTGACCACTAACACCACCCACCAAGACCTGGCCAAGGGTTATGAAATTGGCAAGCGCTTCAAATCCGCCAAAGTCTCGCGGGTTTCGGATACCAACCCATTGCACCTGGGCCACTTACATGAAGCTGATGGTCGCTGGCGCATCTATGTCTTCGGTGATGAGCATGCCCCGGCTGATAGCGCAAATAAAGCAAATATCTTTGGTGAATGGTTAGGCAATGACACCAACTCGCCGGTAGTCAAATACACGCGCAAAAA
>DEPX01000105.1:28454-30603 GCA_002358975.1 Micrococcaceae bacterium UBA3381
CCGATTGTTGGTCGCTACCAGGTCAGCGACGTCAACAATGTCTTCGCCGTACTAGCTGATGACAACATCTTTGAAGCACGCGAGATCTCCAGCAACGGTGCCATCGTTGTGGTTCGTCCTGACGGCTATATTTCCACCGTGCAGCCGCTTGACGCTACCGATGCGATCGCCGAGTTCTTCGATGGTATTTTCACCACCCAAAACTAAACCATAGTGACTGAAATGACCGGTGGCATCTGTTGGGTGCCACCGGTTTTTCGTGGCAAGATGTTTTTATGAGTTACCTTCTACGAACCCTAGTTACCGCTGCATCTTTTTGGATTGCGCTCTGGATCCTTCCGGGTATGGAGCTCACCGCAGACGTTGGTGTGCCTAGCACCGGCGAATCAGTTGTCTCCCTGCTTATCATCTCGGTGGTCTTTGGGCTGATCAACGCCGTGGTTCGTCCCATTGTCAGCTTCTTATCCTTACCAGTCACCTGTCTGACCTTGGGCCTGTTCACACTGGTTATTAATGCTGCGATGCTGTGGCTAACGGTGTGGATCACCTCGTTTTTGCCCGTCCATGTCTGGATAGATACCTTCTTCTGGACCACGATTCTGGCGGCTTTGATTATCGCCGTTGTTTCCACGATCGTAAACCGACTCATAGCCTCGGTGACACCGCTAAATCCTTAAAGACGAGGGATAGTACCGGTAAGCCACTGGTCGACGGGACGCACTGAAATCATATTCTGGCTTTCGTTTGCACGTGGTGTATCCGTCCGGCGCAAGCCTTGGGTTGGATGTTGAGCGGGTGTGGCTGGTTGGCGGTCCAGGTGAAACTGTTGGGTCGCCACGGCTCCACCCATTTTTGCATCGATAGTACTCAGTGGAAGCTCGGTCGCGGAATGGATTGCGGGATCTTGCAACGCCTCATCCAGCTGATGGTCGATCAGTCCTAAGTTATGTTCGGCACCAAAGATCCCCGCGTCGACATCATGATCCGGGTACCCTGCGACTTGGATCGTCGTCCGGTTTAAACGCGGTTCGTTGCTGGCACCGGTAAAAGCCGGGACCTTATCGTGTTCATGTTCGATGTGTACAAAATTGGTGGTCATATCGTCGCTGTCTCTGTGACCGGTGTAAGCAGCCGCCGTGAACACATCCGATACATTATATTTGCCCTTAAGTTTTTCTCCCACCCCTACATTCATCGCGTGGGCGCCACCTTGGCTGTAGCCCATCGGGATAACGGTGGCACCTGCCGGAACCCCTGCTTGTGCCAAAATATCCATCGTTGCTGCTTCGACATGCGGCGAATCTGCTGCCGACGATTCGACGAACCCAGTTGCACCAAAAGCGGCATTATCGGCTAAAAATTCTATCGCCCCGTCTGCATCCTCCATCGGGGTAGTCCCCGGATAAATTATTGCATAGGCATCGCTGCCATCAGGTTGGGCCAGTTTTGCCACAGTGACGGTATCGTGATCATAAGCATAATCGTGTAGCAGTTCCATGGCCTTGGTGGAACGATCCCCGTCCAGCAGCTCGCGTTGCTGCCACCCGTCCTCGCCCGGTTGCTCAGTAATGTTTTTGGTGTCATACGGCGCTAAATTCAACAATCCGAAGTGTCCAAAACTATGTGCCAGCATGCCAATAGTGCGTTGCGTCGGTGGAATATCCCAGAGGTTTTCGTCGGCACCCCACGCCCACGACACGACGTTGCCGATAACGTACTTCGACCCCGGCACCAGCGCATCCAACCCCGAAAAGGCCCGTTCCACCGGCATCCACGCGGCTTCGGTTGTACCGCGCAAAGCAATCTCATAGACCTTATTTGGCATATTGAGGTCAGTAGTCACACCCACAATGCTCAATACCGCGGCCATAGGTGTTAAAGTTGCATCGACGACGCTAGTTATCTGCTGTTCTGCGGCGAGGTAGGCCTGGACTGAATAGTCCACGCCGGTCTTGAGCATTTCCACTTCGGCACGCATCGCCACCAAGCCACTGGAAATAGCCACCGTGTTAGCCCCGATGAGCGGTCCCTGTGGGGTCATGAGCGTTACACCGGCAAGCAGCCCACCGGCTACCGTAGCCTCACCGGCCAATCGCATCGTTTGGTCCGTAGCGTCCTGTAGATGTCCGACGCCTAAAACCAGTTCATC
>DEPX01000154.1:0-3408 GCA_002358975.1 Micrococcaceae bacterium UBA3381
TACCGCCGGTGGGCCCCAACGGTCTAGGGCTCGTTCGGCTCGCTGGTAGACGGTTGCGCGCATAAGTTTTTGTACGGGTTTGAAGCGCGCAATACCCGCGCGTACGGCCCTGCCGAGCAGATAGGTGGCTCCGGCGCGGCAAAAGACGATCACAAATAGTGCCGCCCACACCCATATCCAGGGTCCGTCCCAGGTCATGGGGTTGTACCAGGCGCCGTTTCCCACGCTCACTCCCAACCGGTGTTGTTGCTACGCATCAATTATGCTCGCCCATTGTCTTGGTCGTCAGATGTTTGGGCTTCCGGCTGATCCGACCACCACGCCAACAGAGCTGCCTTGGCCGTGTCGAAATCTGCTGGACCTTCATCCAAGCGCAAATTCAGCAAGTATTTATAGGCCCGGCCCACCAGTGGCCCGGGTTTGATGTCCAGGATTTGCATGATTTGTTGGCCGTCCAGATCCGGACGGATCGCCGCGAGTTCTTCTTCTTCGGTAAGCTTTTCAATCCGGGTTTCTAAATCATCGTAGGCTGCGGCAAGCCGACGGGCTTTACGCTTATTCTGGGTGGTCACATCAGAGCGCGTCAGAGCATGCAGGTGTGCCAATAATTTGCCGGCATCGGTCACATACCGGCGCACGGCAGAATCCGTCCATTCGCCGTCACCATAACCGTAAAACCGCATATGTAGCTCCACCAGCCGGGCCACTGCTTTGGTGGTGTCTTTATCAAAGCGCAACGCCCGCATGCGTTTGGCTACCAGTTTTGCGCCGACGACGTCGTGGTGCAAAAACGTGACTTTGCCATTTTTTTCAAACCGCCGCGTTTTAGGCTTGCCGATATCGTGCATCAGCGCGGCAAACCGCAACACAAAATTGGGTGCCGCAACATAATCGGCCTCGTGCTGCATCGCATTTTCCATCACCTGCAGCGAGTGTTCATACACATCTTTATGACGATGGGTGGCATCCGAGGCCTCCCGCATAGCCGGCAGCTCGGGCAGTACATGATCGGCAATCCCCGAAACCACCAGCAGTTCAAGTCCGCGTCGCGGCTGGGGGGCGAGTACCAATTTGACCAGTTCTTCACGCACCCGTTCCGGCGAGATAATACCAATCCGTTCCGCCATGTCATGCATAGCCTCGGCAACGTCGCCAGAAACCGTAACTCCCAGCTGTGCGGCAAACCGGGCGGCCCGCATCATGCGCAATGGGTCATCGGAAAAAGACGCCTGCGGTGTACCCGGGGTCTGCAGCACACCGGCCACCAAGGCTTTGATCCCGCCGAATGGGTCCACCAGGCGGAAATCGGGTAGGCGCAGGGCCATCGCGTTGACGGTAAAATCCCGACGACGCAAATCTTCCACCAGATCGGTGCCGAACACGACTTCGGGTTTGCGCGAATCCGGGTCGTATTTTTCGTCCCGGTAGGTGGTGATCTCTACGGTCCAGTCGTTATAGCGAGCCCCGATCGTGCCAAAGGCAGCACCTATATCCCACTGGGCGTGCGCCCAGCCGGTCAAAATCTGTTGAATAGTTTCCGGCACCGCATCGGTGGTGAAGTCCAAATCAGTGACCGAAGAACCCAAAAACATGTCGCGCACCGGACCACCCACCAGGGCTAGTTCGTAGCCGGCATCAGCAAATCGTTGCCCGAGTTCTATCACGAATTTGGGTACGGTCACATCGGCGGGAAAGCCGGCCGGCAGGGGCACGGTTGCTTGGCTGGTGGAGGAGTGCTTAGGCATGAGGTTTGTGGTATTCGATCTATCCGATTGCAGTAAAATTTTTGGTTCTGGCGGTGCTCGTGTTGCGTGCAGGGCATGCCCTACCGGGTGCAACGGGTTAGAGTGGATTATATGTCCCATCGTGCCCGCGGTGCCTCCGATCGCACCCCACCCAATGTCTGGGGCACTGGTGCGTCCGCACGCCATCGGGTTCGTCGCGACCCGCAAACGGGGCGGCTTCGATCCGAAACGATACCGGGTTCGGGCCAGATACCCACTGTAAGGGAAATTTCCGCCGGCGGCATGGTCGTACGCGAACACCGTGGCTCCCACCAGGTAGCCATTATCGCACGGTATAACCGTGGCGGGCGACTCGAGTGGGTGCTACCCAAGGGCCACCCCGAAGGCGAAGAAGAACACCACGAAGCAGCCATGCGCGAAGTCGCCGAAGAGACCGGTATCTTCGGCGATATTCTGACGGCGTTAGGACACATCGAATATACCTTTACCGTGCCGGGTCGACGTATCCACAAAACCGTCCATCACTTCTTATTACGTGCCACCGGCGGTGAACTGAGCATCGAAAACGATCCAGACCATGAAGCCGTGGATGTCGCTTGGGTGGATGTGGATCGGCTCACCGGTCGGCTCACGTTCCTCAACGAACGTCGCATCGTGGAAATGGCTCGCGATCTGATGGCCGAATTCTTCGATATTTCACCGGCACCGGCCATCGTACGGCCTCGCAGAATTATCCCGATGATGCGCAGATTACCCTCCGGGCTGATTCCTGCCCAATTTCGTGACGACGACGCCGATGCGGCCAAAAAACCGCCTACCCCCTATGAATTAGCCCAAAAACTTGCTCGAGCCAAACAACCAAGCGAAAGCAACACACCCAGCCAACCGGAAACCCGGTCCGACACGGATAAGGCGCCCAGTGATTCTCAAGTAACGCCTGATAGTGTACCCAAAGATTCCACTACGGATTCATCTTCCCCACAACCAGAGCAGCCGAAGATTCCCAAACCTTCGGCCGCACTATTTGAGAAACACCGTAAACGAAACACATGACCGAAACCGAACAGACAGACCCCAAGGACGCCTCCCGGTCCCGATCCCTGGCTACCCGCGCTTCAGCGCTGATGGGCGCTGGAACGCTGATCTCCAGGGTGCTGGGGTTTATTCGCACCTCGCTGTTGGCCATAGCCATCGGCAACACCGCGCTCGTCGCCGATGTTTTTGAAACCGCCAACACCATCCCCAACGTCATTTACATGCTGTTAGCCGGTGGGGTATTCAACGTGGTGTTAGTGCCTCAGATCATCAAACAGGCCAAAAAACCTGATCGCGGAGCCGATTACACCTCACGCCTCATCACTCTCACGGCGCTGATCATTGGTGGTTTTACCATCGCGATCACCCTGTTGGCCATGCCGATTATCAAGGCGCTAACCATGGGATGGTCCGAACCAAAACTCGTGCTGGGCACGGTCTTTGCGTTCTGGACGCTACCGCAGATCTTCTTCTATGGCATGTACGCGATCATCGGGCAGGTGCTCAACGCCCACGGCCGGTTCGGTGCCTACATGTGGGCACCGGTGGCCAATAACGTTATTGCCATCGGGTTCATCATTTTCTATATTTTCGCCTTCGGTGCCTACACCGGCGAGCCCGGTCAAGA
>DEPX01000154.1:3494-3991 GCA_002358975.1 Micrococcaceae bacterium UBA3381
GTCGTGCTGTTATGGCCCCTGAAGCGTTTGGGCTTGAACCTGAAACTCAAATTCGGGTGGAAGGGCATGGGCCTACGCCATACCGGACAATTAGCCGGATTCACCATCGTCACCATGATGATCGGTAACCTCTCAAACCTGATGATCAACCGGTTAGTCACCGGAGCCACCGAAGCCCGCAGCCAACTGGAAACCGCCGCCGAACAAGCCGCCGTCCCCGGGCTGCAGGCCCTAAACATCACCCAGCTGATCACCGTGCTACCCCACTCGGTCTTTGTGCTGTCCATTTCCACGGTGCTGTTCAATCAGCTGGCCCGCTCCATGCAGGCCGAAGACATGTCCGCAGCACTACGCACCACCGGGTCCGGGCTACGTGTCTTTGCCGTTCCCATGATGATCTCTGTGGCCGGCGTCATCGTCCTGGCCGCACCCGTAGCACGCCTATTTGCCAGCTCGGCTGACACCGCCATCATCGCAGCCCACGCCACCGCCCAAAT
>DEPX01000222.1:0-5700 GCA_002358975.1 Micrococcaceae bacterium UBA3381
ACCATGAAAGGTAACTCACCGGGCGGGTATAGAAGCCAGAATATAGTGCTGCTAATGTTGTGGATCACTTACACCGGTTACTGCTGAGGTGCGATCGTGTTAGACGCCTATCCTATCCTGACGTTATTACCGCCGTTCGTTGCGATTGTTCTGGTGATCACAACGAAAAAGGTGTTGCCTTCACTTGGTGCCGGCATCCTTGTGGCGGGACTGCTGATTGCAGACTTGAACCCGCTGAAGATGGTCGTCTCCGTATGGGAGGCGGTGCTGCGGCTCGTCTGGGACGAGGGAGCGATCAACTGGTACACGATCTTGATCGTGGCGTTTTTGTTCCAGTTGGGAATCATTACAGCACTGGTGATGATGTCGGGTGGTGCATCGGCCTTTACCGAATGGGCTGCCAAGCGCATTAAGACACGACGAGGCGCACAAGTTCTGACTGGGCTGCTGGGCATGCTGATCTTCATTGATGATTACTTCAATGCACTAGCCGTCGGGCAGGTTGCCAGGCCGATTACGGACCGATATCGAGTTTCGCGCGCCAAGTTGGCGTATCTGATCGACTCCAGTTCTGCCCCGGTAGTGGTACTGATGCCGTTGTCCAGCTGGGGTGCAACCATTATGGGCATCATGGCCCCGCTGCTTGCCGGATCAGCGCTTATGCTCACACAGGTTGAAGCCTTCGTCTTATCTGCAGCGATGAACTACTACGCGATTGCAGCTTTGATTTTATTATGGCTGACCATTCTGCTGGGACTGGATTTTGGTAGCATGCGAACCCAAGAGCGTCGGGCGGTTCGCGGTGATGGTCTTTTCAACGATCATGAAGAGACACCCGGACAATTAACCGATGATATGCCAAGTCATGAACCCGGTGCCATGCGCGCCCTGATTCTGCCATTTGCAGTACTGATCGTTGGCGTCGTTGCTGGGATGTATATCTCAGGTGGGATCTTAGGCGGCGCCTGGGATGTTCTAACAACCCTTGCGGAAGCCGATGTCGCCATTGCACTGAACGTCGGCGGTATAGCGGCCCTGATTATCGCGGCCTACTACTGTATTCATTACACCAAAGGCAACCCCGAGTTTAAACCACGTACTAAACGTCGCGGCGCCGTCCGTGGCGCACAATCAATGTTGCCTGCGGTATTGATCTTGCTATCCGCCTGGGTACTTGCGGATCTCATCAGTGTGCTGGGCACCGGCGAATATCTGGCCTCGTTGGTGGATTCCTTATCGATGCCGGCGGTCTGGTTGATACCGGTGCTGTTCGTAGTCGCCGCGGTGATGGCCTTTGCCACCGGTACATCATGGGGCGCATTCGGCATCCTGTTGCCGCTGGCCGGTGAGATGATGAATGTGGTGGCCGGCGGCGACGAGTTACTGATTGCCAGCTTCGGCGCGGTGTTAGCCGGGGCGGTATGGGGCGATCATAGCTCCCCAATTTCCGACACAACGATTTTGTCGAGTACAGGTGCCGCATGCTCGGTGGCCACACACGTTGCAACCCAGTTGCCGTATGCATTCGTTGGGGCAATCTCAGCCCTGCTTGGTTACGTTACCTATGCGCTAACCCAAAGTGGCATAGCCGGGCTGGCTACCACCGTTGGTCTAGTCGTGGTGATTTCACTGGTGATACGCAAACTTCGGCCGGTACTGGAAGAAGAGCAAGCCACAGTCTCTCAAGTTACTCAGGCCTAGAGTCTTCTTACCTACTGCGATTGTGCGACCAGTTTGCCGGTGCGTAACCCCAGCAGCATTTGCAATACCACCACAAGGCCCAAACCGATGAGTGAAATCGTGGCCGATGCGGTGGCTTCCAGGCCGGCCCCGTAGGCGAATGGGCCAATGGCTGCCAGGGCCACCCCGAAAGCTTGGGTAACAGCAGAAACCGATGCGGCATGCTCGGGTGAGGCTGCATAACGCACCACTTGATCATAGGCGACTCCCAGACAGAGCCCCTGGGAGATACCGAATAACAGAATACTGATTATGACTCCCGCGGTGCCTGTGCTCAGGAGGACGACGACACCAAGGATTGCGCCGACGGGTGCCAGTGGGGCAAGCGTTCGAGCATAACCACGGCGGATAATCTGTGGCGCAATGAACCCGAACGGTATCGCAACGATGTTAATGGTCGCGGTGTAACTGCCTGCGGCACCAGAACTCATCCCATCCATGACCAATGTGGTAGGCAGCCAGGTGGAGGTGGTGTAGAAGGTGATCGAGGTGATGCCCAAATATAGGCCGATCTGCCAAACCCGGAAGTCGGCGACCGCGGTTTTCAGACCTGAGGTTTGTGGGGCAGGTGCCGGCTGCGTCGTCGTCGTTGGTGCTGAAAGGTTTATGCGGGTGTGCAGCACCCAGCAGAACAGGGCGATTACCGCGCAACTTGACCATGTGGCCAGTGTGCCACGCCAACCAAACCCAGTGGTGTGCATGATAGGGATGGTTAGTCCGAGAGCGAGGGCCGGGCCGAGGCTCAGTGCCATCGAATAGGTGCCGGTGAGGCGCGCTCGCAGGCTGGTGGCTTCAGCTGAAATGGCTGCCGGCAATAGGACGGTGCCGACAGCGATGCCAAGGCCAAGCAACAGGGTGCCGGTGATCAGTGCGGTGTCGCCGGGTAGCGAGCGGATGCCGGTGCCGGCGGCAACGGCGATAAGGGCCAGGCCGATGACTCGGTTGCGCCCCAGACGGGTGGCAATCCACGGGGCAATAGGTGCAATGACCAGGGTCATGGCCAGTGGCACACTGGTGAGCAGAGACAGCAGGGTTTCGCCGTATCCGGTGGTGGTGCGGATATCAGGCAGTAGTGGGCCCAGGGAAATGGTCGGGATTCGCAGGCTTAGGGCACCCAGCAGTGTTGCCGTGACGCCGATGAATGCTGCACTTTTGGTCTGAGCCATGGTCAGCGAGTCTAGCCCACGGAGTCTGGTGTTATTCACTACGGGGACGAAGCATGTCAGATCGATTGACTGGGCCGGGGTATTCCACGTTTATGTTTCACACACTAGACTTAGTTTCCCGCCTGTTGAAGGAGACTCTCATGGCCTCATCATTAGCCCCATATATTGCACTTCCAGGAACAATTGCGGAAGCCATGAAGCATTGGCATGATGTATTTGGCGGTGAGTTGCATGTTCTGCGTTATGCTGACGTATCCCTACAAGGTATGCCTTTTGAACCAGATCCCGAAGCGGTTGCGCACGCTACCCTAACCACACCTGCAGGCGTCATTGCCGGTGGGGACTCAATGGACCAGGAACACGACTATGCAGTGCAGGGCACAGCCTACTCGCTGCTATACACCACCGAGACTCCCCAAGAGGCAGGGGATTATATCCAAAAACTTGTCGACGGCGGAGGTTCCGTGCGTATGCCTTTTGAACGGGCCCCTTGGGGCGACTGGTACGGGCAGGTTTTTGATCGTTTTGGTGTGATGTGGGCTTTTTCTTGCGAAGATGCCTGAGATAGTTGAAGTTCGTGACGCGACGCGGGCATTTTCCCCTGAAGCCGGTATTTTCCATTGCAACCTTAGCGTGGCGCCCGGCGAAGTACATGCGCTAATCGGGCTCAACGGCGCAGGCAAAACAACATTGATGCGCGCCATGCTCGGCATGCTGCACTTGGACAGCGGTTCGGTACATATTAACGGGGTGCCTTTGAACAATATGGCACAAAAATCCTGGAAAGATGTCGGGCATATCATCGAACAACCCTTTGCTTATCCAGAGCTGGACGTACGCACTAATCTGAAACTGGCAGCCCAATTAAACATGGTGAAATCAGTCAGTGTTCCTGAGACGGTAGACGCTGCAATTACTGAGCTTGGGCTGTCAAAATATGCTGCTATTCCGGCGCGAAAATTGTCGCTGGGCAATAAACAACGGCTTGGTTTAGCCGCCGCGTTACTGCACCAGCCGAGGTTAATTATTCTTGACGAACCAACCAATGCCCTAGATCCGGCAGGGGTCATCATGTTGCGGGAAATATTGCGACACCGCATTGATGACGGCGCCGGTGTGCTGGTGTCAAGCCACCATTTGGATGAGGTCGCTCGGGTTGCTGATCGGATCTCAGTCATCAATTACGGGCGGTTCATTGGTTTTCTACAGCCAAATAGGCCCGATATGGAACGGGCATTTTTCGACATGGTGTTAGCAGATGACGAGCAAGAATGAGTCCTCTACGTATTGCTTTCAGTGTGGAGTTACGTAAAACTTGCACGTCTCGTACGATCCGAACCATCACCGTACTGATCGTGGTAGGGATTGCCATCCTTGCTGGCACACTACTTGCTGCAGCACGAAGCGGCAACGAACAAATCCTGACACAACTGGGCCCATTGGCTCAGGAAACCGGCTGGAACCAACTCACCGGTATCAGCGCGCAAATCACGGCGGCCGGTGCCCTCTTGGCTTTTGGGGTCGGCCTGGCATGGATGTTCGGCCGAGAATTTAGCGACGGAACGGTCAGTGGGCTTTTTGCGGTGCCCATTTCCCGGCCCACCATCGCAATGGCCAAACTCTGCGTATATTATTGCTGGGTCGTTCTGGTCGCTATTGTCCTGGGTGGCCTCGTTGGTCTTATCGGGCTGGTATTCCAGTTGGGACCGATAGATCCTGATGTTGTGCAAGCTCTGGTGCGACAAACCGTGCTGGTTCTACTTACCGGCCTGGTTGCGACACCGGCCGGATGGGCGGCAACGCTGGGACGAGGCTTATTGCCGGGTATTGCCGTGACAATCGGGCTACTGATCGCAGCTCAAGTGACCGCTATTGCTTCAAGTTCCGTAGCAGCATGGATACCGTTATCAGCGCCGGCGCTGTGGGCACTGCAGCCGGAAAGCGTGACGATGTGCCAATTGGTTTTGGTGGTCAGTATCCCCATGGTGTTTAGTGCGCTCACGGCTTCTAGTTGGCACCGGCTGCAACTGGACACTTAGCCTGTTGTTTCATTTTCGTCTGGGTCATAACGTGGAGAGTGTGGGTTCTACTGCTGAATGCAGTGTAAAACCGCGACTCGGGAAAGGTGGCAAGAAGAGTTCATGATTCAACCCGTAAGGTTCGCACCAAATATTGAGCGTCCGGCCGATCGCGAGGAGGAACTAACTCGCGAAATTCTTGAAGGCATGGCTGCTTCACAACAACAGGCCGCAGGGAAACACCGCCACGCCCACCGAGATGCTCACGCAAAGAGCCACGCCATTGTAAAAGCGACGCTGACGGTTCATGACAATCTGCCAACCGAGCTGGCTCAAGGATTGTTTCGCAATCCACGGTTTTATGAGGCAGTGGTGCGCCTGTCATCGGCACCAGGCGATATCCACACCGACCGCACCCCGGCCCCGCGTGGTTGTGCCATCAAAATTCTTGGTGTCGAAGGTGAACGATTGGTCCCTGAAATTGGGGGCCAAAACCAAGACTTCCTGATGGTAAATTTCCCGACCCTGGCCTTCGGAACCATTTCAAAGTACAAAGACATGCTGCAATTATTGGAAAAAAACGCGCAAGCACCCGAAATCCTACAACGACTAACCACCGGCGCAATGCGTCTCACCCGTGAGGCTATTGAGGCCACCGGACGTACCCCTAACGCCACAATTGAGGGCCTTGGACGCGGTGACGAACACGTACTGGGCGAAACATACTATACCCAAGGTGCGCTGCGTTACGGCGACTATATTGCCAAACTCAGTCT
>DEPX01000222.1:5810-14125 GCA_002358975.1 Micrococcaceae bacterium UBA3381
TTGCTAGTTGACTACTTTCGAAGCGCTGGTGCCGAATATGAATTGCGGGCGCAGTTATGTACCGATACCACGGCAATGCCGATAGAAGATGCCGCCGTGCGCTGGGATGAAGACGATTCGCCATATCAACCCGTGGCTACACTGCGTATTGAACCCCAAGAAGCCTATAGTCCTGCCCGTCGGGTTTATGGGGATGATGTGCTCACCTTTAACCCGTGGAACGGGGTGGCTGATCATCAGCCGCTCGGTTCGATTATGCGGGTTCGCAAGCGGGCGTATGAGCGCTCTACCGCGTATCGCCATGAATACAACGCCAAGCAACAGATTGAGCCCAACAGCCTGACCGATATTCCCGACTAAACCTGTTTACTACAACCAAGGAGATACAATGCAAGAACACTCCGATCCCCGCCTAGCAGACCAGAGCAAACGTGACGAAATCCGGCGAGCTGTTGACGAAGTGGCTCACGATGCTCCCACCCTAGCCAAAATTGCGCTTGAGGCCATGATCCGCGACCATAACCCGGACTTGACCGGTACGGCCGATTCTGCTGGCCGAGTTGGGATGCGTTCCGGTAAAGTCTCCGAGCTAACAGCCATGGCCACGCTTAAGCCCGGTGGTGCTGAACGGTTGCGCCGCATCTTTAATCTCACCAAGGGCAATATGGACGGCGCTCAACGCGTATCCACCCTGCACGATATGCGGTTTGTGTTTTTCGATAATGACACCCGGATCCTTTTTGCCACCGCCTATGACGGCGACTGGGATGCCTATATCAACGATTTCGCCACCAAGATTCCAGAACTGATGGACCTACTGTTCCAGAACGTTGAGGGCTGGCCCGGCATCGATAGTCCAGATGTCAAAGACTTTATTGCCGACCACCAGATCACCGCGTCGGGATGGTTTGTTGCCAACCCGGCTGTCACGGTAGTAGATGTACGCCGATTGCAACGTACCGAAGATGCGGTCAACGATTTCCTAGATACCATGGCGGATCGTGACGACTTAGATTCCCAGACCGCTGAGGCTTTGAAACAACTCACCGACGCGATTTCTCGTCCCGAAGGGGTGGATTATTAATGGGAATTCTCAGTGAACTGCGGGGACGTTTTAAACGTGAGAATGTCCGCCTCGACCTGGACGACATCCAGGGCCTTATTCTTCGGTCCCGGCCCGAACCCTATGTCGGGGCCCATGCCATGCTGCATATCGACGAGCCCGAGGGTGGAAGAGCGTTTGTGGCTGAGCTTGCTGAACACGTCCAATCGGCTAAAGACTGGGCCAATGATCTTGCCGCCTGGACCGGTGTAGCAATCAGCTATGCGGGGCTTGAAGCCCTTGGGGTGCCCCAAGATTCGCTCAGCAGCTTCCCCCTAGCTTTCCAGCAAAGTATGGCAGGTCGGTCGGCACAACTTATCGATGTGGGCCCTAACGCACCGGAACATTGGGATGCAGCCTTCACACCCGGCACCTGCCACATTGCCTTGACCATCTATGCGGCAGATGATGACGCCCTGGACGATGCCTTATCAACGGCCATGAACATCTATCAGCGTTCTAGTGGTGTCAGCCTGGTGGCCACCCATCAATTTGGTGTGGACGAACAAAATAAAAACCCCTTCGGTTTTCGCGATAACATCTCCCAACCAACGATTGCCGGTAGCGGTGTGGAATCGCAACCCGGCCAGGAACGATCTATTGCAGCCGGCGAGTTTATCCTGGGGGAGGATAGCGAAACTGGTTCCCCGTTGGGTGTACCGGAACCAACCGAACTTGGCCAAAACGGCTCATATGTTGTGTTGCGAAAATTTGTGAGCCGTGTCGGCGCATTCAACGAGTTTCTTTCTTCCCAAACCAGTGATCCCGAAGCCCAACACAAACTGGCCGCCAAGATGTTTGGTCGATGGCGCAGTGGTGCACCATTGGTGCTAGCCCCGGATCATGACGACGAAGAACTCGGTAATGATCCGCAGCGACGAAATGATTTTTCGTTTGCTGACGATCCCAAGGGTCTGATGTGCCCATATTCCAGCCACATGCGCAGACTCAATCCGCGTGATAGCGAACTGACGATCATGACCGACGTCAATATTAAACGTATTATCCGTCGCTCCTCGACCTTTGGGCCAGGCTGGTCGCCTCAAGTAACAGCTGCCGAGGATCCCAAAGAAGACCGTGGCATTTATTTCGTGTTCATTAGTGCCAGGGCCTTTGATACCATCGAATTTTTGCAACAAGAATGGATTAATGGCGGAAACTTCGTCGACCTGGGTTCCGAACGGGACCCAATTGTTGGTGACCATGATGATGATCCGACCGACGGTCAGTTCACCATCCCCGCCGAACCTGCCCGTAAACGCATTAACGGGATCACCACGTTCAACCGGATGGCCGGCGGAGAGTATTTATTTATGCCCTCGCTTACCGCGCTGCGTTGGATCGGAGCAGCAGGCTGGGCCGCGTGATCCACAAGTCGGCAGGCGCGATCGTCCTGCTAATACTGGCGTTAGTGTTGACCACGTGCAGCACCAATAACCCGCCACCGGGGGCGTCCAGCGAATTCTGGGATGTCGATGAAGCTCCTGGAGGTGACGCTGAGGCCGGCGACATCCATGCCCTTGAAGAGCGCGACGATGCGCCACAGGGTTCAAAGGGCTGGAGCATGATCTATGTTTCGGAAATTGAATCGGGCATCAAAAAATATGTTTCTGGAGAGATCTATGTGCCAGATGACTCCAGTACAACACCGCGCGACGTGGTGTTGTGGAACCACCCGACAACCGGGCTGGCCGATTATTGCGCGCCTTCCCGCCGCGGAGCCAATGACATCCGCATCCCCGAACTTCAGCAACTACTTGATGACGGTAACATCGTCGTCGCCAGTGATTACCCGGGCCAAGGGTTACCTGGACCCGCATACTATATGGTCGGCCAGGCCAATGCCCGGGCCTCCTTGGATGCGCTGAGAACACTGAAGCATCTGCCAGAGATCGAACACACTGACAAGTTTGTGCAATACGGTTCGTCACAGGGTGGTCAAACCGCTATGCATGTTGAAGCAATAGCGGCAGACTATGCCCCGGATTTTCAACTGCTTGGTTCAGCTATGATGTCTCCGGCGGTCCGGGTTAAGGATCTCACTACCAACGCGATGCACTATCCGGAGTTGACTGGCTTTGTCATCTCCATGCTGTCCGGCATCAAAACAGCCCATCCGGACCTGAGCTATAGCGACTTTTTATCCGAAGAGTCCCAAGAGGCACTACCGCAGGTTAATGCCAGTTGTTGGGGTATTTGGCAAAATGGCACAGCAATTGAACAGCCGTATACTAACGATGCCATGGATGACGACAGTGACTGGGCCACAGCCATGGAAGATATTGACGACTTCACCCCCACCGGTTCAGCACCTTTTATAATTCATCACAGTGCTACCGATGGGATTGCCCCGGTGGAACAGGTCCGCCGGGAAGTTGAATCTCTCTGCCAAGCTGGCAGCGCAGTGGAATACCGCGAATACGAAAACATGGAACACGGTTCCGTGATCCCAGAGGCCGCAACAACCTTCCCGTCCTGGGCACAAGATCGATTCGACGGCAAACCGCCCGTGGATGACTGCAAATAAATAGCGCGCGCTATTCGACGGGCGTCGTCTCAACCGCCGCGCGTTTTGCTGCCCGTGCCGAGCGGTAACGGAAGAACACTGCCAATAGTCCGCCGGAAATATTATGCCAAACACTAAAGACCGCAGCCGGTAGGGCGGCAACCGGGCTGAAGTGTGCGGCCGCCAAGGTTGCTGCAAGACCAGAGTTTTGCATACCAACCTCGACCGCAGTGGTGCGGGCGATACGTTCCGGGTAGCGGAAGATACGCGAGGCGAAGTAGCCCAGTAGATAACCCAACCCGTTGTGCAACACGACCACCAACAGCACCAGCAGGCCGGCCTCAACGATTTTATCTGCCGACCCGGACACCACGGCAACCACCACGTAGGCGATACCCAGCACACTGATCCACGGCAACACCGGCAGCACAGTATCGATCCACTTGCGCAACAACCACCGAACAATGAGCCCGGCAACAATCGGAATCAGCACCATTTGGACAATGGAAAGTGCCATGGCATCAACCTCAACTGGCATCAGGCGCCCGGCCAACCATAATGTCAGAATCGGGGTGAAGATCGGTGCCAGCAGGGTGGATACCGAAGTCATAGTCACCGAGAGTGCGACGTCGCCTTTTGAGAGGTAGGTAATGACGTTCGACGACGTACCACCGGGGGCGCAACCAACCAGGATCACACCGATGGCAAGTTCGGCTGGCAATTGGAAGGCCACGATCAGGCCTAATGCAATGGCCGGCATGATGACGTACTGGGAGATAACTCCCAGAAGCACCGGTAGGGGCCGTTTGGCGACAAGCGCGAAGTCGGGGATGGTCAGCGTCACGCCCATCGCAAACATGATGATGCCCAGAGCTAGCGAGGTGAAGTTGGCCAGTGGAGCAGTTTGAGATGGAAAGAAAAAGCCGATCAAAAAGGCGGCGATGATAATCGCGGGAAACACGGTGACCGCCAGGCGGGCCGAACGATCTTCACCGGATGTTTCCGGATGTGCAGGACCAGGATGCATTGGTTGTTGAGTTTCAGACATACTCGCTCTTTGGTGTGAGGTGTATTGCTTTTCTTCCAACGTATCGTATTTATGGCCGTAGAACAGTGCAGCGGCCGACCAGCGTCACACAACGTTGATTTCGCGGCGATAAAACCCTGCTAGCCCCACACCAAACGCCAAGATTGCGATCCCAACCAGCCCAACGAATGGTGCCGACTGGAACGCTTCAACCGGCACCGTGGCCAGATGCCAAAGCGGAGAAAGTGTTCGAAACCAATTCGGCAAGTCAAGGAGATCGGCAAATAGATCGACAATCCCGCACAGGGCTACCAGCAGCCACCCAACGATAGCCATAAACCGTGGCAGCAAGCCGAAGAACCCGGCGGTAATGCCCAGCACTGCCAGCACCGCCGGCAGGACCGCCAGATGCGACAACACAACATCAGTGATAAGGCCAGCATCACCTGTGACTCCGGCTGCTGCAAGACCGGTACCCAGTCCAGTGATGAGCATAATCAGACTCGCACCGATGGCAATGACGGCCACGTGCGTGCCAAGCCAACCGGAGCGGCCAACAGCAGTGGCCAATACCGTGTCAGCCCGGCCAGTAGTTTCCTCGGTTCGCAGCGTCTGCATAGCAAAAACCACGTAGGCTGCGACCAGAATGCTAACGAAGCTGCCCAAAAAGCCGATATAGCCGTCTAATAATTGATCGCTACCAAATACTTTGCGCAATTCGGGTGGCATATCTTTTCCGGCATCAAGCATCGCCTGGGTGAATAACCCATCGACAACACCCAGTGCCATAATGCCGACACCCCATCCCAAGAACCCGCTACGATGCAAACGCGCAGCAAGTCCAAACGGATGCCCCAGTCGAGGATGGCCCCGGACTTTACCCGGCCGGGGCGGCATCAGGCTGGCACCGAAATCTCGTTTGGCCTGTAACACAAAGCCAAGCGCAATGGTTACTGTAGCCAATGCGACCGAGAGAATAAGTGGAGCCCACCGATCGTGTACATAGGGGGCCGTTTGGGCCGCCCAGCCCAGTGGGGAAGTCCACGAGAGGCCACTGCCACCAACTTCGACCATATCGCCGGTAGCCCGCAGCAAAAATGTGATGCCCAAGACCGCACCGGCTATACCGGCGGAAGAGCGGGAAAATTCACTGATCTGCACGGTGATCGCTGTGATGCCCGCAAAAACCATGCCGGTCAGTCCAGTGGCTAAACCAACCAGCACTGATCCCATAATAGGGTAGCCGAGCCCAATGGTAAGAGCGGTTACCACCCCGCCTGCCACAATATTGGCGGCGCCGACAATTACGAGAGTGGCTGTGAGCATCGTGTGTCTTCCGGTGACGGAAGCACGAACCAGTTCTGCACGGCCACTTTGTTCCTCACCTCGGGTATGACGCGTAACCAAAAAGATGCTCATCAATGCCGCAAGGATGAACAGATATGGTGCGTAGCCTGCCGCAAAGAACCGTTCATAGGTTGGGTTGTCCAGCCCAAATGCCGGACCGGTGAACATTCGTCCAACCGGTTGTGATAACAGTGTCGTCATTCCGGCCAAATCTTGCTTATCGGGTGCCAACTGGGGCAGTGCAGATCCTATATATAAAACCAGTAGCCCGTGTGCACCAATCCAGACGGGTAGCCGGATACGATCCCGCCGCAAGATGAAACGCAGCATAGTACCCAACCCGGTCAGCGGTGAGATGCTGGTTTGTCTCGAGTTTTGTTGTTGGATTGCGTGGCGAGGACTACTCATCGGGTGCTCTCTTTCGAGGTTCTCGCGTCCGGAGCGTCGCCATAATAACGCATGAGTAACTGCTCCAGCGTGGGCGGATGTGCCACAAGCGACTGCACGCCTAGTGCGGCCAGAGCTTGCATCGCGTCGTTGGTCCGGTCACCATCAAGTTGAAATTGCACGGTGCCGTGTTCTTCGGTGAGATCGTGGACACCTGGAAGCTCGGCAAGACGTTGGGCAGGATGGTCAGTCTCAGCAACGATGGTAGTGCGTGTCATGTGGCGAAGCTCGGATAGACTACCGGTTTCTACGATGCGACCTTGTCGCACAATTGAGATGCGATCGGCCAGTGCCTCGACCTGGGCCAGAATGTGACTGGAAAGTAGTACCGTTCTGCCGGCATCCTTCATTTCTCGGATGGTCTGTTGAAACACGCTTTCCATCAGCGGATCCAGGCCCGCAGTAGGCTCATCGAGCAAAAGCAGTTCCACATCGGAAGCTAGCGCAGAGATCAAGGCTACTTTTTGTCGATTGCCCTTGGAATAGGTGCGAGCTTTTTTGGAAGGATCCAGATCGAAGCGTTCGCATAGTTCATCGCGGTGTTGTTGATCCAACCCGCCGCGTAGCCGGGCAAACAGATCGATCGCCTCACCGCCGGTCAGGTTGGGCCACAGTTCTACATCACCGGGTACATAAGCTAGCCGTCTATGTAATGCCACGGCGTCTTTCCATGGGTCACCACCCAATAGGTTGACGGTCCCACTATCGGCTCGTAATAGGCCCAGCAGAACTCGGATCGTGGTTGATTTCCCCGCACCATTTGGTCCCAAAAAACCGTGGACTTCGCCCTGTTCAACGCCTAGGTCTAGTCCATCGAGTGCTCGTGTGTGGCCAAAAGTTTTCACCAGGCCCTGAGTGGAGATAGCAAGTGACTCATTCATCGCCTTCTCACTGTTCTTCGTTGTAGGAATCAGTATCAGATTGTGTTGCGGTAGACCTAATAGACGTCAGAAGGCCGTCTAAGGCACCTTCTTCGACAAGACCCTGAGAGAAGAGCTCCATTGCAGGGTAAAAATAACGCTGCAGACTTTCCGGTGAGCCATCGGATGCAAGAAAATCCACATCCAGTAGACGATAGACATGCTCATGCAAAACTAAGGCACCCAATGACCACAACACCAGTAGTACAACTCGATCCCGCGGAACAGCACTGGGTTTAATCAGGCCCGCCTCTTCGCCTTGGTTCATGTAGTCCTCAGCATCAGCAACCATCTCATCAATGAACGCTGAAGCATTCGTACCACTCTCAGTGAGGCTACGGGTCAGGTATTGGAGCAGTGCGCGACTATCTTGTAACTGGCGCAAAGCTGTGAAGGGATCAAACTGCGGCTCGGAACCGATAGTTTCTTTCTTCCGAATCCGAATAAGTTGTGCGACATAGTCATCGCAGCTCACTCGCAGGGCATCCTTGGTGCCGAAATGATGAACAATTAACGCTTGGGAGACGCCGGCTTCTGTGGCGATATCCTTCAGCGTAGTACCGCGGAATCCTTGTTTTCCAAACAGCAATACTGCTGCATCGCGGATCCGATCTGCGCCACTACGGTGGCCATTTTCTGTTGACGACATGTTGCCCTCTTAGTACTGACTGAATACTTAGTCAGTCTAGGAGAGTTGTCTTGACTATTCAAGAGCGCAACTGGTTGCCGTTTGTTGGAACCCAAAAGGACCAAGGGACAAAAAGACGGCGATCCCGCAAATGAGCGCCATAATCATCAAGTAAATTCCGACTGTGCCTACCCAGGCACTGGACGGCGCTATATCTTATTCGCAGCCGGACCGCGAACCTTCGTGGGTTCCGCGCGGCAAAGCGGAGCACCATGGAACGTTCGACGAATAGGTGCACAATCGCCCAGTATTGTATGGCCGCACGATCATGCATGGGT
>DEPX01000137.1 GCA_002358975.1 Micrococcaceae bacterium UBA3381
ACTGTCGCATGCAGTTGTACCTGGGTGAAGGCACCTAAAGCTTTGGTAAAGTCCCCAGCCAACATTGCTGAGATACCAATTTCAATAGCAGATTGCAGACGCCAGCCACCGTTGGGATCAAGAATATAGCGCATTTTGCCAAGTAAATCGTTCAAACTCTCGGTTTGGGCGAACGCTTCACGAATGCGGCCTTTTTGACGAAGATCATTGATCCGAAACATCGTTAGTACAAACAGCTGCTGTGGGTCGTCGTCATCGATGGCTGATAGCAGAGGTTGGCTTTTGAATTCTCCTGCCAACTGTGCCGATAAAATCCGGTAGGCCGCTTGCAATAACGGGCTGGGGGAGTCGGTTTGGTTAACCAGCACATCGAGAACTTCCACCATTTTAGTCGGCGGTATCCCAAACCATACTGCGGCGATATTATTTTCGACCAGACTGGACGCCGTGTAGAGATCGTTTTGTGCGATGGCATCATTGATGGTGTGGGTAAGCACCGCGAGGGCATCGTACGGATTTGAGGCACCAGTGTGTTGTTGGGGGCGACCAGTCATTATGCTGGTCTCCTTTTTCTGAATAACCGTCCCCTGTTGGTGTAGGTCACGATGGCCCCGGCGATCAAAAGTAGCGCGCCGGTGTACCACAACAATTTGGTGTGGGAGGTGCCGATGCTGGCAAGGTCGGCACCTAGCGGTACGATTTCATTGAGCTGGGTTGTGGTACCTTCCAAAACCTGGCCGGTGATGGAGAAATGGCTGGCCAGCCGCGTGTGGTCGCCGTTGGGATCAATGGTGAGAAACGTTGTGTAGTTGCCAGCGTAGGCAACATCAGGCGCTGATTCGAGGCCATGAACACTAAATTCCACTTGCCCGTTGTCGTCTGCTGTTGCTGTTTGGGTGAGCGCTTTGACATTTGTTGGCCCTGCTACGGTGTAGGAAATTTCGGTATCAGGTGTGAGTCCCTCGACTATATGGGTGACTCCGGCGCCATCGCTGGGGTCACCCACGAATTGTTTCAGCGTGCTCGTTCCAGGGTCAACGGTTATTGTCGGATCAGATGTTTGTGCTGGGCTGTGTCCGGTATCGTCACCATCGCCAACGACCCTGACTGTGACCTCATTGGACGTGATGTTGTTCACGTCATGTGAGGGGGCTGCTATTGCGGTGAAAAACGTAAAATGCACACCTGGTGCGACCGTGCCGACGTCGTCAAAGGCATTTGTTGTGGGTTGGTATTTGGGGACCACATATTGGAACACCCGTGAGTCGTCGGTTGTGTCGATTAGCTCTAGGTGCTGAGCGGAAAACTGGCCTTTCTGGCCGATGGTATTGGTCAGCTCACCTTGTGGCAGCAGTGCCCCGTCGTCGAGGTTGTGCTCGGCTAATAGCTCTTCGGGGCCTTCAAGGGTGAGGTGGATGGTGTCGCCAACCTTGACTTCGGTGTCGCTGGTGGTCAGTTTTAATTGGCTTGCTGACTCATTACGTTTGCCGTCGTCGTCGGCTTGGGCGCTGGTGGGATCAACGGTGAGCTGGGCTGTGGTATGTGTGGCGCCCACGGCGGCAGTAGCGCCGAATCCGATAAGACCGCATATGAGCGTGACGGTGGCGAACCCAGCGGCAAGCAGGTGGCGTGCATTGAGGCGAATTTTGTCCACCATGCCGAAGCCCTTCTCGCGCTGAGCATTGTGTTTCATATTATAGACAGCTGTGCCATGCGTTGGATATGGCTACTAGGCGGTAATGTGGGTTAGTTAATCGGCGAAAACCGGCTACGTCTGGACTCGAATCTCCGGCCCGTGGTGGGAACTGCTAAGGTGAGCACAGTATCGAGCAGCATGCACGCAAGGAGGTGTCGCATATGGACGAGAGTTCTAGTCCTCAGCTGGACACCGGACGGCACGTTGCAATTGCGGCACAGGTTGTGCTGCCACGACGTCAATAGTTTGTGCTGTGCTGATCTTTTGAGCCGACTGGTGCTCCAGCGAATCACCGCGTCCAAGGGGCCCACCGTGCCGGTGTCGCCTCCTCACCTGTGAAATGAAAGTACAGAGTATGGCACACGATCAGCTAGTAGATATAAAAGACCTCATCGACGAGATTGAAGATCATCTGACCGAGGATAACTTCGCCGATGTGGCCGGGCGGGTCAATACGCTCAAGCCATCCAGGGTTATTAAAATTTTTGAACGGCTCGGGCATCGTCGTCGGGCCATTGTGTACCGGTTATTAGATAAAGACCTGGCCTTAGAGGTATTCGAGGGACTCTCCCCGGTGCTGCAAAGTGATCTGGTGGATGCGCTGCAGGAGCGAGACACCGTCGACTTGTTTGCCAATATGGCCCCCGATGACCGCGTGTGGCTGTTGGATGAGTTGCCGGCATCGGTGGCCTCCAAGCTGCTGCGCGGTTTGGAGCCTGGCGAACGGGATCAGACCGCGGCGCTGTTGGGCTACCCGGAGGATTCCATTGGCCGCCGGATGAGCCCACGGTTTATCACCCTGCGGCCCTGGCATACGGTGGCTGAGGCCATGGATCGGGTACACGAGCGGCTGGAACAGGCCGAGACTATTTATTATTTGCC
>DEPX01000173.1:0-3777 GCA_002358975.1 Micrococcaceae bacterium UBA3381
TCGGGGTACATCACGGGCAGGAAGAATTCGGTGGAGGTTGTTCGCAATACCGCACCAAATGGCTCATCAGCACCAGCCTGCCGTTGAAATTGTTCCATGGACCGAACGCGTGCTTCTTCAATCAGTGTCATGATCCGGGCATTATTGACATGACCCATCATGTCCTGATCTGACCAGCGCAGTTCGATGTTGAGTTCCAGCGCGTTTTCCGGTGCCTGTGACATTCTTCCTCCTGTGGTTAAAAACGTGGTCGATACTACATTAGTCCGCCGACGACGTCGCACCTGACAGGTTGATGCCCAATACTTCTGCTCTGCTACGTTCGGTGGCGGCCGCGCTGTAGTCGGCGAATGCACCACGATATTGGGCGGCAGGATGAGAGTTGGGCAACCGGTCATTGCCGGTGAGGCGACCGCGCAATGACACACCGTTTTCGTTTTCAAGTTCTTGGCTGCTGCGAGCCATACCGCGGCGGCGCAGTTCAGGAATAATATGGTCAATGAATTCAACATAGCTGCCCGGCAGGGTGGCATTGATGACGTTGATGCCGTCGATACCGGCGTCCTGCCAGGCTTCTAGTTCATCAACAATCTGTTCTGGTGTGCCGGTAATCCGTGTTGCTTGGGCTCGAAACCGTGCCAGGTCACGAACCGTCATTTTACCGTCGGGGGTCATTTTCTGTAGTTCGGCCAAGTGGCCGCGCGCCCCCTCAGTCGAGAGCTCACCAATGGGCGTATCCAAGGGTAAATAACCCAAATCGATGCCGAGGCTACCGCCGGTATGGGCGATCAGCGCGTGATCATCCAAAGATTCGTCTAACTCAGCAGCTTTGGCTGCAGCTTCCGCCTCGGTTGAACCAATGACGAAGGATAGGCCTTGGATAAATTTCACATCTTCTGGTCGACGCCCAAAGGCTACCGCACGACGACGCACATCGGCGGCGTGTTCTTGTGCTTGTTTGCGTTGCGGCGCCATCGAAAATGTTGCCTCGGCGTGTTGTGCGGCCACATCTCTGCCTCTGGGCGACGAGCCTGCCTGGAAGAGCAATGGGGTACGCTGCGGCGAAGGGGAAGATAAATGTGGGCCTTCCACCCGATAGTTGGCGCTGCTGTGATGAATTTTGGCAACTTTTTCCGGATCGGCGTGCAGTCCTCTGCCACGGTCATGCTCCAGGGTTTTATCTGCTAATACAGCGTCGTCGTCCCACGAACCTTCCCAGAGTTTGTAGCACACCTCAAGGTATTCTTCGGCCCGATCATAACGGTCGCCGTGTTGTGCCAGCCCGGCGCCGCCGTAATTTCGGTGGGCATTTTCTAGGGCAGAGGTGACCACATTCCAGCCAACCCGTCCTCCGGTCAGATGGTCTAGGGTACTGAGTTGGCGGGCAAAGGTATACGGGTGGGTTTGGATGACCGACGACGTGAGCGCCAACCCGATGCGCTGGGTGGTGTCAGCCAGTGCCGATAGTAATACCAGTGGGTCATTGGCCGGGATTTGTAGGCCGCGACGAAGATGCGAGGCCCACCCGCCTTCGTGGTCGCCATATACTCCGACCACATCAGCAAAGAACGCGATATCGAATCCCCCGTCTTCCAGAGTTTGTACCAGCTCAACCCAGTGCTGTAATTCATTGAACCGGTGTTGCTGGGCCTCATCGTTACGCCATGCGCCACCAAGAATGTGACTGGTGGTGTTCATCATGAAGGCCGATAAGATCAGTGGACGGCGAGACTGTGACACGGTGTGCTCCTACTTATTCTGCGGTTTATTTGGCGGTGAAGCTTTGCCAGGGTTTATCAATATTGTCGATGGTGTATTCATCGGTAAACTCCACGGACCCTTCCAAATACTCGTCAAACCAGGCCGCAACCTCATCTGACTGGTAGGCCTCTTGTAAAACACGGGTTTTTTCGGAGTCCGTCTGGTCCGGTTGTACCCCTACGACAATTGAATACGGCAAGGTGTCTTCAAGCTCAGGCTCCAGTTCAAGTGTCACCTCGTCCAGGTCATAGTCGGCTTCAACCACCAAACGGGTAAAGGAGAAGCCGGCATCCACATCAGACAGCGTTTGGGCGGTGGATTGTTGATCGATTTCCACGAATTCGAAATCGTGTGGGTTCTCGGTAATATCTGCCTGGGATAATTCCGTTACCGGCACCGATTCGTCAACGTCAAGCAGGCCGGCATCGGCGAGGATTTTGATGCCGCGACCGTTATTGGCGGTATCGACCGGTAGCGATATTTGTGCGCCATCGGGTAAGTCTTCCAGGCTGTCATATTTGAGCGAAAAGATTCCGGACGGCGCGTAATAGACCGAAAAAGCCGGGGCAACATCGGTGCCATTATCGGCGTTGAACTGCCGCAGGTAGGCGGCGTTTTGGAAGTAGTTGGCATCGTATTCGCCTTCGGCGACAACATTATTGGGTTGGATAATATCGGTGACGTAGGTGGTGTCTAGTGTCCAGCCATCCTCGGCCAACAGTTCCTTTACTATTTCAGTGGGTTCTTGGTAGGGCGCGGATTCGGTGACGATGATGCTGATGGTTTTATCGTCTTCATCTGCACCCGCCAATCCACAGCCGGTCAAGGCAAGGCCGGCGATGGCTAACAGGGCGATACTCTTACGAGCGGGAATACGGTAAGTCTTAGGCATGTTATGGCATCTTTCTACGGATGGTACCGTGGCTTTATTCGTCGACAAACGTTTCCCAGGTCTCTTGGGCGTTGTCAGTGGTGAGCTCATCGTTGTATTCCAGCACGCCGTCTAAATAGTCTTCCATCCATTCTTGAACTTCCGGCGACTGGTAAGCCTCTTGTAAGGCCTGAGTTTTTTCACTGTCCTGGTCGCCAGGCTGAACGGCTACCACGTTGGTGTATGGATGACGCACGTCCTCGTCCTCTTCCAGTGCCAACGCAGTCTCGTGCACATCGTGGCCAGCTTCGGCCACCAGACGGGAAAATACAAAACCGGCGTCCACATCAGACAAGGTGTGTGCTGTAGATTGCTGGTCAACTTCAACGAACTCAAAATTATGCGGATTTTTCGTGATGTCGGACTTCGAGAGTGCTGTCACGGGGACTGACTCATCGATTTCTAATAAGCCGTGTTCCGCCAAAAGTTTGATGCCCCGGCCATTATTTGCGGTATCGACGGGTAGCGCGATCTCGGCACCGTTTGGCAGGTCATCAAGGGAATCGTAGTTGAGCGAAAAGATGCCAGATTGTTGATAGTAGCTGGAGAATGCCGGTTCGACGTTGGTCCCGTTATCTTCATTGAACTGACGTAAATAGGCCAGGTGCTGGAAGAAGTTTGCATCGTATTCACCCTGTGAGACGACCTGATTAGGCTGGACGATGTCGGTGACATAGGTGGGTTGTAAGTCCCAGCCTTCTTCGGCCAACAGTTCTTTGGCAATTTCAGTGGGCTCCTGAAATGGCGCAGATTCGGTAACGATGATGCTGATAGTTTTATCGTCTTCATTTGCACCGGCAAGACCGCAACCGGTTAGCGCCAGGGCCATAAGGGCACCGATAGCTGCGGTGAGTGTACGACGTAGTGGCAAGGTGGCACGATGAATTCGTGCACGAAAAAATGTCATGGGAAGCCTTAAGGATAAAAAGTATGTGAATGATATTCGATGTTTACCGAGGTGCTAGATGCGTTTATCGGTAACACGAACGAGTCGGTTGCCGCCCCACTGGACCAGGCTGACCAGCAGCACCATCAGGACGACGGCGACAAGCATAACGGCAGTTTCATACCGGTAGTAGCCGTAT
>DEPX01000173.1:3807-4041 GCA_002358975.1 Micrococcaceae bacterium UBA3381
CAAGTCGCCGATACCGCCGCCACCGACCAATCCCACCATGGCCGAGTACGAGATAAAGCTGACCGTGGTGACCGTCAGCGAACCAATGATGCCAGGCCGGGCATCTACCAGTAGCACGTTGCGGATAATTTGGCCACGGGTTGCTCCCATAGCTCGGGATGCTTCCACTGCACCGGTACCCAGCTGAGTAATGTTTTGTTCGACCAGGCGAGCAAAATAGGGGATCGCGTTGAT
>DEPX01000173.1:4096-4233 GCA_002358975.1 Micrococcaceae bacterium UBA3381
GTCAACGGCACAATGGCTGCAGCCGTGCCGACCGTGGTGCCCACCAGCAGGCGGGTTAGCGGAATAATGGCGATCAGCAGGATAAGAAACGGGAACGACCGCAACATATTGACCAACCCGCTGACCAGAGCATGTAG
>DEPX01000173.1:4297-4490 GCA_002358975.1 Micrococcaceae bacterium UBA3381
GCGTGTACAAAAAGCCAGACCCCCAGCGGGGTGCCCAATAGGACGGCCACCGGGATGGCAACACCAATCATGGCAAAGGTTTCCAGCATTGCCTGAACGAGTTCGGGACGAAGTTCACTAATGCGATCCATTAGGCTTGACCTCCCGAAACGAGTGCGGGTTCCTGCGGGATTTCAATCGAAGCCTGTTGTTC
>DEPX01000226.1:0-7129 GCA_002358975.1 Micrococcaceae bacterium UBA3381
CGTGGGGGCTCAACGGTGGCGAGGACGGTACGCCTGGCAAAGTCATCCGACACAGCCGTGATGGTGACGATCCCAGAGAATCCATGACGCGATTCGACGTGTCCCATGGCGAAGGCATCACGATTCAGACCGCAGGCGGGGGAGGCTACGGTACCCAGACACAGCACGAACATGACAATCCAGGAAGTGATACATGAGTGCAACAACCATCGCCGAACTACAACAGGTCTATTCCACCGGACGTACGCGGAGTACTACCTGGCGGCTGAGCCAACTTGCCGCGCTCCAACAGCTCATTGAAGACAACATTGCGCTACTGGAGTCTGCGCTGAGTCAAGACTTAGGCAAAAACGGGTTCGAATCCTGGGTCTCGGAAATTGGTCAAGTATTAACTGAGATCCGTTGGTTACGCAAACACACCGCAAGCTGGGCCAAACCGCAACGCGTGAGAACACCACTAGCCGTGTGGCCAGCTCAATCGAAAATCGAACATGTGCCCCGCGGTACCGTGGTGATTATTTCGCCGTGGAACTACCCGGTCATGCTGGGACTGTCACCACTTGCTGGCGCTGTAGCGACGGGCAACACCGTAGTACTGAAACCTTCCGAGATTGGTACCGCAGCAGAGACCGTGTTGGCTGAGCTTATCCCACAATACCTAGACCCGCACGCCGTACGGGTAATTACCGGTGGACCAGATGTCGTCCATGAAATGATCAACGCCAAACCTGACTACGTATTTTTTACCGGTTCATCCACCGTCGGCAAGAAAATCGCTCAAGCATGCTCCACACACCTAATCGACTACACACTGGAGCTGGGCGGTCAGTCCCCGGCTTACGTCCACCGAGACGCAGATCTTGCTACTGCTGCGTCCCGACTAGTCTGGGGTAAGTTTCTCAATGCAGGACAAACCTGTGTTGCACCGAACCACATCTATGCCCACGAAGCGGTAGCAGACGAACTGGCCTCGGCTATCATCGAGGAAATCACCCGGCAATTTGGGACCGACCATGCAGCGAATCTGGACTACCCAAAAATGATCACCTCGGACCACTGCACGTCAGTGACCGAACTGTTGTCCAAAACCCGCGGCACTATAGCCTACGGTGGGGACAGCAACCCAGCCAACCGACATATCGACCCGACTGTTGTTACCAATGTCCATGACGACGATGAACTAATGTCGCGGGAGCTATTCGGCCCAGTGCTGCCTATCATCAGGGTGTCCGGAGTCGAGGACACAGTCAATCGGATCGCAGCCAAAGATCATCCACTCGCGTTTTATGTGTTTACCCAATCACAGGATATTAAAGACTTCATGCTAGCCAATGTGGTTGCCGGCGGCGTGGCTATTAACGCCACATTGTTGCAATCAGCCACACCTTATATGCCTTTGGGCGGTGTAGGGAACTCGGGCAGTGGCCGGTACCACGGTATTTGGTCGTTACGTACGTTCAGCCAAGAACGGGCAGTTTTAGATAAACCCGTCAGCCCCGATACGCTTAGAGCAGTAACCCATCCGGCACCGGTTTGGGCTAAGTGGGCAGTACGGCGATTATTGTCAGCCGGGTTTAATCCCGTCCAAGATCTCAGGGCTGCTGGCAAGTACCGCAAGGACCACTAGAGCACCTTGGACAAGAAATCCTGAAGTCGGGCACTTTCTGGATTACCAAAAATTTTGTCAGGGGTACCAATTTCTTGAATGGTGCCCTCATCGATAAAGGCGACGCGGTCTGCTACTTCGCGGACAAAACCCATCTCGTGGGTCACCAACACCATGGTCATCCCATCTTCTGCAAGTCCACGAATCACTCCTAGAACCTCACCGACCATTTCCGGATCTAAAGCAGAGGTTGCCTCATCAAACAGCATAATCTCCGGACTCATCGCAAGGGCACGAGCAATGGCTACACGCTGTTTCTGCCCACCCGATAGAGCATCTGGCCGGACATCTGCCTTATCCTCTAATCCAACGCGGCCCAGCAACTCCAAAGCTTGCTGACGGGCCTGGGACTGAGCATATTTCTTTACCTGGATCGGAGCGAGTGTGATGTTATCCAGGACACTCATGTGCGGAAACAAATTAAAATGTTGGAACACCATTCCGACATGCTTGCGAACCTCGTTGAGTTCAACCTCCTTATCAGCCAAGTTGAAACCACCCAACCAGATGTTTCCAGCAGTAATAGTCTCTAACCCATTAAGGCAACGTAACAACGTCGATTTCCCGGAGCCTGATGGTCCGATTACGCAGACTACCTCACCAGTTTTAACCTCGGCGTTGACGCCGCTGAGTACTTCATTATCTCCAAAACTCTTATGTAAATCCTCGATCCGGATGACATTTGTTTCATCATCCGTTACCAATGGAAGAGTAGACGTGTCTGGATGTGTCATTTGTTTATCCTTCTATCTACGAAGTTGGCCAACATGGTAAGTAACCAGACGGCGACAAAATAAATAACCGCAACAATGAGTAGCACCTCTGTTGTGCGGAAATTCGCCGCGTAAATCTGTTGGCCTTGGTACAGCAGCTCCCCAAAGCCAATAGCAAGTAACAAAGAAGAATCCTTCAACATGATTACCAACTGGTTAATCAACGACGGGGTCATCATTTTGAATGCTTGAGGCAGTACGACCCGGCGCATGGCTTGACCGTGCGTCAACGCTAGCGACCGGGCGGCTTCCGTTTGTCCAGCATCTACCGACTGGATGGAACCGCGCACAATTTCGGCAATATATGCTCCACCATTAAGTGAAAGGGTCAATGCACCAGCAATCCAAATCGAAATCGGCATTCCGAGCAGCTGCGGCAGACCAAAGTAAAAGAAGAAGGCCCAAACCAAAATCGGTGTACCACGGAACACTGCTATGAATGCTGTGGCAAAACCGCGCAATAGGATATTCGACGCGACTTTCATAAAACCAAACAGCAGGCCCAGAGCCATAGCAACGGCAAACGAGATCCCGGTGATCAACAAGGTATTTTTTAAGCCTATGAGAAGGGCCGGCATAGATGTAGTTAACAAGCCCCAGAAAGAAGACGCATCAGGACCTGAATCTTGGTCACCAATATATTGCTCCAGAATTTCATCGTATTGTCCCGATGCTTTGATATTTGCCAGACCCTCATTGAACATGTCTAATAAGTCAGGATTCGTATCTTTATTGACCATGAAACCGTAGTCACCGGTCGGCTCGGGTTCAGATACCAGCTCAAGGCCTGAACCTTGCTGAATGCCGTAGGCGATAATAGGCAAATCGTCCACCAGGGCTGCATCATGTCCAGACTTAACCGATTCAACCATGGTGGTGGTCTGGTCTAAGGCATTCAACTCAAAGTCGTAATCCTGTTGCATCTCACGAGCCCATTCTTCTGATAGCGAGCCCGTTTTTACTGCTACAGATTCTCCTTCAAGATCTTGCCAGCCTTCTATGCCCGCCCCTTCATTGGCAGCGATAGATAGTTCACCGGTGAAATACGAATCGGAAAAATCATAGGTTTCTTCGCGTTCTGGCGTGATTCCAGCACCGGCGATAACGCCGTCTACTTGGTCCGAAGATAGCGCTTGCAGCGCAGCGTTGAACCCCATGGAGTGAAACTCAACTTGGAATCCTTGGTCTTCTGCAATTGCTTTCATCAGATCAATATCAATACCAACAAGTTCTCCGGAAGCATCACGAAATTCAAACGGGGCAAAAGTTGTATCGGTCCCGATTGAGAACACGTCACCTTCTGGATTGCCACCCTCAGCATCTGGAGCGGTATCGGCAAGTGCCGGTGTCGCCAGAAAGAAGCCGAGGGATGTTGCTAATACGGCGAAGAGCAGCGACACAATTGTCCTGCTTTGTTTCATCTCATCACTCCATCTAACGTCCTATAGACCTTCTATAATGTATCCGTCGCAGCGCAGTGGACTGTAGCTTTCAGCGTCGCTGGATAACCCAAATCCGCCCGCATACTCGAAACCAGCTAAAATATGAGCATCTGCCGGTCATCTGAGATAGGGAGATTGTAATGGGCTTCGACGATAAAATAACCCATCAGGGGCCTTTTGACGCGGTTTCTCTCGGTCAACCCGAACATCAAGACAGCCCCGATAAACTGACCGGCGGTCGGTTCGATCCAGACCCCGACGCCTGGCGTGAAGGCTATCCGTATCGTTCAAGGCTTGGTCAAAAAGACTATGAACGAGCTAAGCGGCAACTACAAATAGAAATGCTCAAGATGCAGCTTTGGGCCAAAGAGACAGGCAAGAAAATCTTGATCATTTTTGAGGGTCGCGATGCCGCTGGTAAAGGTGGGACCATTAAGCGCTTCAATGAGCATCTCAATCCCCGAGGCGCTCGCATTGTGGCGTTAGAAAGGCCCACCGAGGAAGAATCCTCCCAATGGTATTTTCAATGCTATATTCAACACCTGCCTTCAGGCGGGGAAATCGTCATGATGGACAGATCCTGGTACAACCGGGCAGGCGTAGAACGTGTGATGGGATTTTGCACGCCTCAACAATATTTGGAATTTATGCGGGATACTCCTGACCTTGAGCGCATGCTGGTTAACTCTGGTCTCCACCTGGTGAAGTTTTGGTTTTCCGTCTCCCAGCGGGAGCAACGGAACCGATTTGTTATCCGTGAGACAGACCCGATAAGTCGCTGGAAACTCTCCCCGACAGATTTGGCCTCCTTGGATAAATGGGACCAATACACCCAGGCCAAAGATGCTATGTTCTTTTACACTGACACTAAGGATGCGCCGTGGACCGTGGTGAAATCTAATGACAAACGTCGGGCGCGCCTGGAGTCTATGCGCCATGTCCTGAACCTTTTGCCTTACCCTGGAAAAGATACATCAGTGGTGTATCGTCCCGACCCACTCATTTGTGGGCCAGCTTCAGTGCTGAACGAATCCGGGGAAGATCCTGGCGGAAGCTTCCCACTAGTCCGATAACATGCAGATTGGAGCCGTCGCGATATTTCGCGGTGCGGGTCCGCAGGTCACATAGAATCGATAACAATGTCAAAATTATTTGGTACCGACGGTGTTCGAGGCGTAGCCAACGAAAAGCTCACCGTTGAACTCGCAACAAAACTCTCCCAGGCGGCAGCTGTAGTCCTCGGGCACGAAGACGCTGGCGATCACCGTCCCAAGGCCGTCGTGGCGCGCGACCCCCGGATCTCGTCGGAATTCATCAACGCCGCCGTTGCTGCGGGACTGGCTTCGTCAGGCGTCGATGTTTTCGATGCTGGGGTACTTCCAACCCCTGCCGCGGCTTTTCTGGTCGACGACATCAAAGCGGATTTTGGTGTCATGATTTCGGCATCGCACAATCCAGCTGCGGATAATGGTATTAAGTTCCTGGCGCGTGGCGGCGAAAAGCTGACCGACTCTCAGGAAGACCGTATTCTGGCGCAAATGGAACACGCGCCACGTCGTCCAATTGGCGCCCAGGTAGGGCGTGTGCGCCGGTTTTCTGATGCCGAAGACCGTTACGTCATCCACCTGCTGAAGTCCATGCCGAACCGGCTGGACGGCCTCAAAGTTGTCATTGACGCTGCTCACGGAGCAGGTGCTGGTGTGGCGCCACAAGTATTCGCCGATGCCGGTGCCCAGGTTGCTGTCATCGGCGCCGACCCGGATGGTCTAAATATTAATCAGAATTATGGTTCCACCCATATGGAAAACCTTCAGGCTGCCGTTTTGGAACATGGCGCGGACCTCGGTGTGGCCTTGGACGGTGATGCTGACCGTTTCTTAGCCGTGGACCATCATGGATCCATTATTGATGGCGACCAGATCATGGCAATAATGGCTGTGGCACTTAAAGAACAAGGTGCGCTTAAAGACGACACTTTAGTCGTTACTGTTATGAGCAACCTGGGGTTGAAACTGGCCATGCAGGAACAAAACATCAAAGTTGTGGAAACTAAAGTGGGGGATCGCTATGTTTTGGAAGCCATGGATGGCAAGGGCTATTCCCTGGGCGGGGAACAATCCGGACATATAATTTTTGCCGACTGGGCAACAACCGGTGATGGCATTCTTACCGGACTGCACCTTGCAGCCCGAATGAACGAGAAAAAACAGAGTCTGACTGATTTAGCTCGAGTTATGACACGGTTGCCGCAGGTGCTCATTAACGTCAAAGACGTGGATAAGGCAGCGGTGGATGGCCACCCAGAAGTTCATAAACATATTGTTGCAGTTGAACAACAGCTTGGTCAGACTGGACGAGTGCTGCTGCGCCAATCAGGTACTGAGCCGGTTGTTCGCGTCATGGTCGAAGCCGCAGACAAACAAACCGCAGAACATCAGGCCCGGTTCCTGGCTGACGTTGTTGCTGAGAACTTAGCCCTGTGACACACTCGGACCCAGAAGAGCCGTCGGAACCTACATACCAACCCAGCGAGTACTTTCGGCGCGATGTTGACGAATTTCACCGTGAAGCAAATGTGCTTGCCGGCCACGATCCGCAAGGAGTCTCATCTGATCCGCCCAAGAATCTTCGGGCACGGCGTATCATGGTCTTTGCGGTTCTGGTGGCCACTTGCTTGATAGCCGCTGGTATTGCGGTGGGCTTGATGGCATTGCCACAGTGTGAGAATCCGCAATATAATTGGCTACCCTGTTTGCCTGATTTTTGACTTCTCTCTAAAAAGCCGCCGAATTGCAAACGGCTCGGCGGCTTTTCGTCTGGGTCTATCTGTGGGGTTGTTAGGCTTTATTATCCTCTACTAGGGCATCGCGAATTTCCTGCAGCAGCGCAACCTCTTCGGTGGGTTCTTCTTCAGCATGTTTACCGCGCAGGGCAATGAGTTTATTCATTGGCATGACAATTGCGAAGTACACGGCAGCTGCGATTAGTAGGAAATTAACTATGGCTGTTAACAGCACGCCGAAGGCAAGCTCGTTACCGTTGAGTGTTATTTTGGCGAACTCATCAAAGTTTGGTGAACCTACAAGTGCCGAGATGAACGGCATAAGTACAGAGTCGGTCAGAGCGGTCACGACCTGGGTAAAAGCGGCACCGATAATAACTGCTACGGCAAGGTCCATCACATTGCCTTGCACCAGAAAGTCTCGAAATCCTTTAAACATGCTCACAGTATAAAACGTATTGCTCGG
>DEPX01000226.1:7229-13752 GCA_002358975.1 Micrococcaceae bacterium UBA3381
CTCCGGAATTCTTAGTAATATGAGTCGCGTATTGTTCACTGAAGTAACGCAAGTGCCAGGGCTCATATTGAAAACCCGTAATCTCTTCCTGGTCTTCGGGGAACCGGATGACAAAACCGTACTCATGGGCATGATCGGCTAGCCATTGTCCTGCTTCGGTATCACCGAAAGCGGACGTTAATGTGTCGTCGCCGTCTGGCGTATCAACATCCATGGCGAGTCCAGTTTGATGTTCAGAGTAGCCGGGACGAGCTGACATCGCATCGGTAGCATCGTCTCCAAATTCGTCCAGATAGCTGTTATAAATGCGTTGCTGATACTCAAACGAACGGTAAGACGACACCACCTGAAGCTTAACGCCGTCATCTTCGGCAGCTCTGAACATTTCTTCGGTCGCCTCCGCTGCCCGCGCACGTAACTGTTGGGACTCAGCTGTTAGATCGTTCGGTAGCTTCACAAGATCATCAGGGGCAAAATCGGATGGCAGTGGGCGGGCCTTGTTGACGATTACTGTCGTGGAATCTGGTGAATCAAGATCCTCCGGAATGTTGGCGTCCTCGGTTCTATCTTCTGGTGTAGCAGTTGGCGATGCTGTATCGGTTGCTTCGGTTTCAGAAGTGTCCGTGTCGCTGGTAGGCACTTCCGAAGTGATGCGGGCCGTTGAGGTCTCAGATGGGTTTAGTTCCGGAGTGCTCTTTGGGCTAGCGGCAGTGTCTACCGTAGCGTCTTGGGTCGGACCTTCCTTGGTGGGTGCCGGCTCTGTTGTACCTGTTTCAGATTCGAGGGTCTGCCAAGCGCCGTCACTAGTCATAGTGGAATACTCACGTGTCTCGCCGATACCATCAGCACGCACAGACAGATCATCGTCCGCAGGACTGCTGAAACCGCCATTGACAGGGGCGTAGGCTTGAATCTGGCGTCCCATATTTTCTGCAACGACAACCGGTGAAGCATAGAGGGCTGCAGCTAGGCACGTCAAAGTTACTGCTGAAGCAGTCAACGTGACGTTGAACGGGCGCTGCATTGCTAAATCTTTCTCATCAAGACGCGTTTGACATGGTGATCTGCGTTCTTGGTTAATACTAGCTTAGCTCTACCGCGAGTGGGCAGTACGTTTTGCACAAGGTTTGGGCCATTAATGCGATTCCAAATACTTGTCGCAGTTTCGATTGCTTGTTCATCCGTCAGTTCAGCATACCTGTGGAAATACGAATCAGGGTGGCTAAAGGCACCTGAACGCAGTTCCATGAAACGATTGACATACCAGTTGCGCACCGACCGGTGACTAGCATCCACATAAATTGAATAGTCGAAGAAATCTGAGACTGACAGCCCGGTGGTACCGTCGGATCGTGGCCGTGGTGGGGCCAACACATTGAGGCCTTCGACGATTAAAACGTCTGGACGGCGCACCACAACCTGTTGGTTCGACACAATATCGTAGGTCAAATGCGAATACATCGGGGCTCGAACTTCAGGAACGCCGGATTTTACATCGGAGACAAAGCGCAATAGCCTGCGTCGATCAAAGGATTCAGGAAAACCTTTGCGGTTCATGAGGCCTCGACGACGCAGCTCGGCGTTGGGATAGAGGAAACCATCTGTGGTGACCAGCTCTACCCTCGGGGTATTCGGCCAACGTCGCAGCATCTCCTGCAACACTCGCGCAATGGTGGATTTTCCCACGGCGACGGATCCGGCTACTCCGATCACAAATGGGGTTCGTCGGGTGCTTTCACCAAGAAATTTATTCGATGCTTCTCGAAGTTTGGCAGAAGCATCTACATAGATACTCAACAGCCGAGATAACGGCAGGTAGACTTCTGCAACTTCCGTCAGCGAAAGACGATCACCAAGGCCACGTAAACGTTCTACATCAGACTGGTCGAACGGTTGTTCTAATTCATGCGCTAACCTTGACCACGTGGAACGGTCGAGCTCAATAAACGGCGAATAGGTATGTTGTGGCTCGACCGGGGGCGAACCCACAAAAGAGATGGGCTCGGTAACAGGGCTCACCGGAGTATCGGGGGAGTCTGAAGCACCCTGGTTCGGGTATAGCGCATCGTTAATGTGGAAATTCACCTAATCATTATCGCTCATGGGGTGAGTCGGCAGACAATTATTGACTTCCAGCTTAGCTATCGGCAAGTCGCATTGCCACCAAAAACATCACCGTGATCCCCTTGTATTGTTTGACACAGCTGCAGCTCATGTACCGTTGCCAACGGTCGGCACTTTTCAATACATTGCACCGATGCCCCAATTCTTATACGGCTTTTTGTAGTCAAAGAAGTTATGTCTACGGGCAAGTGGAGCGGGGTATTTTGGTGTGGGTTGCCATGCTGATGCTAATCGGTGATGCCTGAGGACAAATGCCACAAAATCCGAGGTTACGAATAAAAACATCGCAAACTGGGCGACAAGAAAAGGTAGACTACCAAGCATGATCATTGGCATTGGTGTAGACATGGTTGACTTGGCTCGATTCGAGCGACAGTTGGAACGCACTCCAAAATTGCGTGAACGGTTGTTTACCCCGGCCGAACGCGAGCTTAGCCTGCAATCGCTGGCCGCTCGCTTTGCGGCAAAAGAAGCCGTGGCCAAAGCATTGTCTGCACCGGCCGGGATGAACTGGCAGCACTGCCAAATCGGTCGTGAACCTTCAGGCGCACCGTATGTTGTCCTGACAGGTACGGTCGCCGATATTGCAGAAGCCAAAGGTGTCCGTCGCTGGCATCTTTCCTTATCTCATGACGGTGGTTGGGCTACCGCCATGGTGATTGCCGAGGGATAATGTTACCCATCTATACCGGAACTCAGGTGCGCCAAGCCGAAACAACGTTGGTGGATGCCGGCTGGGACCGGCAACTGATGCGGAAAGCCGCATGGGGGTTAGCACAACATACGCTTGAATGGTTGAAGCGTCATGGCGGTGTATATGGTCGGCGCGTACTGGGACTTATCGGTAAAGGCAAAAACGGTGGCGATACGTTATGGGCGTTAAGCTTTCTAGCTCAGCGAGGCGTAGCTGTTTTCGCCGTCCCGGTTAATACTAGTGCTGATGCATTGCATGCCGAAGCTATGAAGGCCTTTCAGCGGGCCGGAGGTCGTGTGGTGACAACCATCAACCCCGTTACCGATGTGGTTATCGACGGCGTTTTTGGTACCGGGTTTCGAGGAAGCTTCAATCTGCCCGGTTATCTTGGTGATCACAACCTAGAGATACCCGAAACCGCCGGGTTGATCGCTTGCGATATTCCTTCGGGTGTCAATTCAGATACGGGAGAAATTCCTGGCCAAGCTCTGCAAGCCGACCTGACCGTGACCTTTGGGGCCACCAAGCTGGGATTGCGCATGGGTGACGGTCGACAACATGCCGGCGAAATCGCCGTCGTTGATATCGGTATTACCTCTGAATTGCAGGCTGTCTCTGATCCGTGGTGGATCGCCGAGCAAGCTGATATTCAAACGGTCTTTGGGGCACCGCGGTGGGATGCGCATAAATATTCTCGCGGGGTGTTATCGATAGTGGCTGGTTCACCGGAATATCCGGGGGCGGCGGTACTAGTCGTCAATGCTGCAGCAGCCACCGGAGTCGGGTATATCAGCCTTCTGGCTCAACCGCCAAGAGGCAAAACAGTGTCAGATAAGGTATTGGCAGCTAACCCGCAGGTCGTCGTCGAAGATCATGTTAGCGAAAAGGCCACTGCAGTCCTGGTCGGACCTGGACTGGGTGGTACAGTGCGGGGCGATGACATCGCAGCAACTGCTATACAAACTGCGATACAGCGCAATCTGCCACTTCTCGTGGACGCATCCGGACTAGATATTTTAGATCAGCATGTATTCTCGGAGTCGATTCCGGCGTTTGTGCTCACCCCGCATGCCGGCGAAATGCACAAACTCACTCAACGGTTGGCCCCCGATCTTGCAGAAGTGCCAACGGTTGAACAAGCCGCAGCGTTTGCACAACGGTTTGGTGTCTGGGTCGTATTGAAGTCTGCTGATACTTTTGTGCTCTCGCCGTGTGGTTTGCGCAGCGTACATTCGGCCACTACCTCGCAACTGGCCACAGCCGGTACCGGCGACTCTCTCTCCGGGATGCTGGGTGCCGCGATGTCCACGCTTGACAGTGCTGCTGACGACCTGAGAGATCAACTATTTGCGGCGCTAGCAGCCGGAGTACGGTTACATTCGATAGCCGGTGAACTGGCTGCGGCCGATGGTGGCGTCGTAGTGTCTACCCTGCAAACCTATATTCGTAAAGCTAAACAGCACACCGGAGCTTCATCCTAGAGCCCGTGTTGCCCAGCAGAATCCCCACAGGTCTGGAATAATAGGCGACATCATGGCTAAAAGTTGGACTGCAGAACCAGAACGCTGGGCGATAATAGATCACTCCGCGCTGGCCCATAACATCAATACGATCGCCAAATGGGTTAAACCAGCTCAGGTAATGGCAGTGGTCAAAGCAGACGCCTACGGCCACGGAGCAGTCGAGGTGGCCCAGACCGCCGTTGCTGCCGGAGCCACCTGGTTGGGTACTGCACATGTCCGAGAAGCATTGGCACTGCGTGAAGCGGGAATTACCGCCCCGCTGCTGGCCTGGCTGCACACCATCAATACTCCCTTTGATACCGCGGTGGCACATAATATTGATTTGGGCGTATCAGGACCCGAAATCGAAGCAGTTGCCGAAGCCGCGCGCGCAGCTGACCGGCCTGCCCGGGTCCATCTCAAAATAGACACCGGACTATCCCGCAACGGAGCTGTCCCCGAAGTTTGGGATGCGCTGTGCCGCCGCGCCGCCGAACTTCAACAATCTGGTCTCGTCCGCGTAGTGGGGGTTTTCACTCATTTCGCCGTCGCCGACGACCCGGTAGGCGAATCGGCGGTCGATGAACAACTTCGCAGCTACCACGATGCGGTAGAAACCGCACGCAAACACGGACTCACTGTAGACGTGCGCCATGTTGCTAATTCACCGGCCCTGCTATCACGTCCCGATACCCACTTAGATATGGTGCGCGCCGGGGTGGCAATCTACGGTCTGAGCCCATTTGCTGACCGCGCCGCCGAAGACTTGGGGCTGCGTCCGGTCATGAGTTTTGGGACCACCGTGGCCCACAACAAACCTGCCAATGAAGGCACCGGTGTGTCATATGGGTATGCTTACCGCTGTGAAACACCCACCCGCCTCGCGTTGATTCCTGTTGGTTACGCTGACGGCGTGCCCCGCAGTGCTGAAGGTGCGCCCGTATGGATCGACGGTCACTATTATCAGGTCAACGGGCGAATCGCCATGGATCAATTTGTCGTAGATTTGCACACCACCCGCAACGACGAAACCACCGCACCGATAGGTTCACAAGTAGAATTATTTGGCACAACCTCCGGACTTGCCTCCGACGCCTGGGCACAGGCAGCTGGCACTATCAACTACGAACTGGTTACTCGCATCGGATCGCGCGTACCACGGATTCACAAGCAATGGGTATGACCATGCAACAAACCCTGCACCTGGCCGACCTCGCGGCCACACAGCAATTTGCTATCGCGGTGGCCCGCGTACTACGCTCCGGCGACGTCGTCCTACTCTCCGGCGATCTTGGTGCTGGCAAGACAACCTTCACCCAGGGTCTTGCCCGTGGCCTTGGCATAGAAGCTAACATTACCTCGCCGACTTTCGTGCTGGCCCGGCATCACGACCATCCCGGAAACGGGCTCAATTTGGTGCACGTTGATGCCTACCGACTGACAGACGAAGATGAACTGACCAGTCTGGATTTAGAAACCTCATTGGATAATTCCGTAGTCGTCATCGAATGGGGACGCGGCATGGCAGAGGCGCTGGCCACCTCACACCTAGACATTGAGCTCCAGCGGCCCGGTGCAGCACCCGATCAGCTGGTTACCGATTTCTCCGCCACTGACATTGAAGAACACCGCACCGCTGTCATCACCGGGTATGGTCCACGTTGGGAAGGAATCACCATAGCATGAGCCACATGTATCTAGGTCTTGACACATCAGCCACTGCCTCAGCCGCCATTATTCGCGATGACGAAGTGATAGCGCACCGGGCAACTGACTCTAACCGCAATCACTCAGAAGTCCTAGCAGGATTTATTGCCGATGTACTTGCACAAGCCGGTCTCGACCCAACCGCTCCTAAGACGTTAGACGGTATTTTCGTCGGGGTCGGTCCCGGGCCGTTTACCGGATTACGAGCCGGCATTATTACCGCACAAACCCTGGCCCATACTTGGAAGACCCCGGTACACGGAGTGCTAAGTTTAGATGGGCTCGCGCATCGGGTGGGAGCTGATGCTTTTCGTAGCGGTGCAGAAGAATTCATCGTGGCCACCGACGCCCGCAGAAAAGAAGTCTACTGGGCCCACTACGATAATATCGGTGGCCAACCACAGCGCCTCCACGGACCATTTGTGACCGCCGCCCAGGAAGTCACCGAACTCCCCGTCTTCGGTGCCGGAGCCGGGCTCTACCCGGAACAACTCTT
>DEPX01000046.1:0-155 GCA_002358975.1 Micrococcaceae bacterium UBA3381
CAGCGACAAGTAGCGTTAGCTGGACTGTGGCAAGTTCTGGCCTGGGAGTCTTCTGCTTCCCCGGGTCGTTCCCCACTTACATTTGATTGATAATCACGACCGTGGCCAACGCCGAACCGCGTTGGCCACGGTTGTCATTGTCTCTTAGTCGGCAA
>DEPX01000046.1:225-2860 GCA_002358975.1 Micrococcaceae bacterium UBA3381
ATCTTCTCGGGTGTTGGCCTGCCTGTCTTTTAGTTCCAACGTTCCTTTGGCTAAACCACGGCCGACGATAAGGTGCAATGGAATACCGATCAACTCAGCATCCGAGAATTTCACTCCCGCTTGGGCTTTTCGTCGGTCATCATAGAGTACTTCAACTCCGGCGGCGTCGAGTTTGTTTGCTATATCTTCTGCTGTGTCGAAAATTTCGTCATCTTTACCGGTGGCTACAATATGGACGTGCGCAGGTGCCACGTTCATGGGCCAGATAAGGCCTTTGTCATCGTGGTGAGCTTCGGCAAGTGCCGCTACGGCTCGAGATACGCCTATACCATAGGAACCCATGGTCACTACAACTTGCTTGCCATGCTCGTCTAAGACTTTCAAGTCTAGCGCCTCTGCGTATTTCCGCCCCAACTGGAAAATGTGACCCATTTCCATACCACGACGGGTGGCTAGCGGACCTGACCCATCCGGAGCTGGGTCGCCATCGCGTACAGCGGTTGCTTCGATGACGCCGTCCCAGGTGAAGTCGCGTCCAGCAACCAGTCCAAAAACGTGTTGCTGGTCCACATTAGCACCGGTCACCCAACTAGACCCTGGGACGATTCGAGGATCAACAAAAAACGGGATACCGGTTTTCGACTCGGTACCTAGTACTTGAACAGCGTTATCATTTGTGAGCAACGTGGGACCGATATATCCGGGTACAAGACCGGTGTGATTAGCAATGTCAGCTTCGGTAGCCGGTTCGATCTCTGGCTCACCGGGTACGTCAAGGGCCTCGGCTATAGAAGCTTCGAGCCGTTTGATATCGACGTCACGGTCACCGGGTACAGCTACCACGAACAACTTGCGCGCATCGCCGTCAAGCACAGCTGTCAGTACCACACATTTTAGGGTCTCAGCTGCTTGCCAGTTGCCCTCAGCTTTCGGGGCTAGCTTATTGGCAACGTCGACTAGCGCAGCAATGGTGGTCGATACCGGAGTGTCTTTGACCTCCGCAGGGGGCGCATCCGCATAATCGATAGCTTCTGGGACCACTGTCTCAACGGCTTCAACGTTGGCACGGTATCCACCGGGAGATTCGACAAATGTGTCTTCACCAGCAGGTGATGGATGTAAAAATTCTTCTGAACGAGACCCACCCATGGCGCCTGCCATGGCGCGAACTGCTACAACATCTAGGCCTAATCGTTGGAAGATTCGAATATAGGCTTGCCGATGCTTATCGTATGCCTCGTTGAGTCCTTCGTCGTCGACGGTAAATGAGTAGGAGTCTTTCATAATGAACTCCCGGACACGTAGAAGTCCGGCCCGCGGACGGGCCTCGTCCCGGTATTTGGTTTGAATTTGGTACAAATATACCGGCAAGTCTTTATACGAAGAGTAATGGTCTTTGACCAGCAGCGTGAATAGCTCTTCGTGTGTCGGTGCTAATAGAAAATCAGCGCCAGAACGGTCCTGGAGCCGGAAGATACCGTCCCCATAATCTTCCCAGCGGCCAGTGGCTTCATAAGGTTCTTTGGGTAAGAGCGCCGGGAAGTGAACTTCTTGTCCACCAATAGCGTTCATTTCTTCACGAACGATAGTTTCGACCTTATTTTTTACCCGCAAGCCCAGCGGTAACCAGGTGTATCCGCCCGGTGCCGCTCGACGAATATAGCCAGCCCTAACTAACAGTTTATGGCTGGCAACTTCCGCATCGGCAGGATCGTCGCGCAGGGTGCGAAGGAATAAGGTAGACATGCGCAAAGGCACTCGGGACTCCGTTCGTCAACAGGATCTAGGGAACTCGAGATATTCTACCGCAGCATCTCATTCAATTGGTCGGCAAGTGTCAACGACAACGCAACATCCGATGGTGGCGTGGAAGATGACGCTACTACCATGTTCCCGTCTCGGACGATCACTAGCAATGTGGACGCATCGGTATCGTCGGGGAGATCAATATCGATTTCGAAAGCTTCATCCGTGTGGTGTGTCAGCTCCTGAACTTCGGAATCTATAACTGAACAGGATTTTAGTAACTCCTGGATATCTGTGGTGAAGGCTTTAGCTTCGGTATTGTCGTTAAATTCAAAAGCTGACAACGATTCGTTTTGGTTTTCGTTGCTATCGTCTGCGGTTACCGAACCAAAGCCGGCTACTTCTGGGTCGTGGTTGACAAGTATCGGACAGCCATCGTCGTTTTCGGTTTCGTCTGAGAATAGCAACTGGTTGAATGCTTCTAACGCGGCGTTGCCGGTCGGTAGATCTTCTGGTGCAGGGTGCTGAAGCACTTGGGCGATATTTGGAGCTAAAGCTTCATCAGTTAGTGCAGTAGGAGACGTAGTCGGGTTATCGGTTGAGCTGGCCGTGGGCTGCGGTGGTGCTGGTTGGTCTGTACATCCGGTCAGGATCAACGCCATAATCAGAGCGAAGCTAGGTATATGTTTCATTGTTTTTCCTGGACCGCTTCCCTAATTTCCGTCAGGGTCTGAGCGGCGGCATCTAGTCCATCATCGGGTTCTACTTGTATCCAGTAAACTTCAGTGTCAAATCGGGCAATAACTGTTGCGGATGTGACTGCGATGTTCTCAGCTTCGGGTTCTGGAACGTCGTTTGGCGAGATGACGTAGTCGGGTAAGGAACCTGG
>DEPX01000046.1:3003-3647 GCA_002358975.1 Micrococcaceae bacterium UBA3381
GGCATATCGCAGTGTGAGCACGTTAGTATCGTCAATGGTTAAATCTACCGAAGAACAATCAGACCATGCCCGAGTGCGCGCGTTAAAGTATTCGGTGGCTTGTTGGGCGGTTTCAAAACCAGCGGTGACCAAAGTTTGGGCTGCATGGGAATCGTTAGATGTTTCAGACAGATAACCTATCGCGACGTCCTTTGTCGTGTAGAACTCGGCATCCACGGTACCGGCACACTCTTTTGGATCTGGTGAGTACTGAGACAGTGCGGCATCAGCCGTTTGGAGGGCTTCTACGGCTGGCACACCGGTGGAGATGACTGTATCCTCAGGCATGACTGTTTTTATTGCTTGGTGATAGACCGTTTGTGCAGGGATCTTGACTTCAGGTGGTGGCGTGACCGCAACGGAAGACTCTTCACGCGGCTTTTCGGCACAGCCGGTGAATACCAGCACACCCATGGCTATCAGCGCCGGGTATTTGCGCATGCGTCCTTCCTCAAACAGTGGTTAAAACAGTACGGTAGCGAAGTGGTCAACGGTATCGAAGCCAACCCGTTGGTAGGTTCTGATTGCCGCGGTGTTGAAATCATTGACGTAGAGAGACACCACCGGGGCCAGGGTTAGCGCATAATTGACTACGGCAGCCATTC
>DEPX01000120.1 GCA_002358975.1 Micrococcaceae bacterium UBA3381
AATAGCCGCTCTGATTCCGTAAGTGACCTTGCCATAACCGTTTCCCTTCTCAAGGTGCCGTAGCACCTAAACTAAGTGCTGCGTTGAACAGCATCTATCATTTCTTGGGCCAGGTCAGCCGGTGCATCCTGTCCCGGTTTATCCCCAATAAATTTAGGGCGCAGAACGTGAACGTCTACGACCTCCGGGTTATATTCACGTTGAATTTGTTTAGCCAAACTATCGACTGCCATTTTTGAGGTTGCATACGCGCCGCCGTTCACAAAACGCTGTTCAACAACTGTCGCTGAGGTCAGCACGACGCGTCCTCCGCCGTGCACCTTCCAATACGGTAAGATGCGTGACAAAACTTTCGTCGTGGGATAAACACTCATCTCGAGAAGGTTCTGGAGTTGTTCCGTGAACCCATCACCACCGATACCGTTGTCAGTTCCAAAGCCACCGTTTAAAAACACCGCACCGCGCAGCGTATCGGCATGGTCCAAGGCAGTATCGATCATAGAATCTATAAACTTTGGGTCATCCAACGATCCCTTCGCCATAGTGAGGCGCGAATCTTGAAACGGTTCGCCCGAGACGTCATGGCGACTAAATACGACGAGGTGATAACCGGCGTCGGCCAGAATGGGAAGCACCTGTTGACCGAGGTTGCCTGTTCCACCGAGTATGATGAGCGCTTCTTGAACTTTCTTCGACATGGGTAACCTTTCTGTTGCCCAAAACTCTGGCTACCTACAAGAATAACAACCCCCTAGTGATGAAGATCAACACTAGGGGGTTGGAAACTTTTATATTGAGACTTTGCCGGCTCCCTGCCAGCAGCGCTGCATTACTTACTAACGGTTAGGCTTGCACAAAATAGCTCGTTTTTGTTTTCACGCGCTTTTGAAGTGACGTAGCCTATTGCTCCAAGACCGGCGAGCTGAGCGATTATCAAACCCACCGTGAGTGCATACAGCTGAGCAATCGATGCGATAACAACCAAGGCAGACAGGACGGCAACGACAGCGACCAGTGTGCCAACAATTGCGTTTTTATACTGGGTAGTTACCAAAGCTGTTCCCTCCTGATAGATATTGTGGGAATTCAAAGCATTTTTGAATTACTCATAATATAACCCGGTCACCCAGCGCCGTCTAGGCAACTTTGGCTGCCCGAATTAGCGAACAATTGATGTGCTCTAATTAGTTAAGATGTGCTAATTCGCCGCGAAAAGTCGCGCTTTTTGGCAAAATAATTACGCAAATGACTCAGCTGTACACCATTTCGGCAAAACAGCGGTTAGCAGGTCACTGCAAATACTGGGAAACCAAGTAGTGCTGGTTCACTGCTAGCCAAACTTTGCAAGGATGAGCCTTCCCATATATCGCCCGGAACCAGTATGCTGCCCGGCCAAATAATCACAATTACGGCTATACCAACTGTTGTCAAGGTCGTTCTAAACAACAGTGCAGCAAATAGCGCGATGCAGCCACCAAGTATGGCTATTGCCACCGTTAGCCACCACTGTGCTGGAGCTCAGCCATCGGGTCCTTACTATAAATGGTAGGCAGGAGACTTCAGCCTAGTTGAGGCGCATTTTTCGAAACGATCGGAACGATCGGTTCCTAGCGTATGAACCTAGTGTAGAAAGGTACCCGTGGCACAAGTACTTTCGGGATTCTTTATCATCTGGCTGATCATCGCCGTCGGCTATGGGGTTGGAAGAACCGGCGTCTTAGGACAAAATGCCCAACCGGTACTGTCACGTGTGGCATTCTTCGTAGCCTCACCGGCCTTGCTGTTCAACACCCTGTCAACCAGTGATGTGTTTTTAGTGCTGGGGCCACAACTGTGGATTGCAACCTTATCCGCTGGTGTTGCAGCCGGTATTTACTTACTCTTGGCCCGATTCCTACAGACCAAACGAACAGGCTCCGAACGCATGATAGCGGCATTATCGGCCTCGTTAATGAATTCCGCTAATCTAGGACTGCCTATTGCCGCCTATGTGCTTGGAAACGCCAGCTTTGCTGCACCGGTCATTTTATTTCAGCTGGCCATTTACACGCCGGTCTATGTGTTTGTATTAGACACCCAAACTGAAAAAGAGTCCCGGGCAGGACTATACGAGACAAAAGTTGTCCGGGCCGGTTTTTTCCGGAGTATGGGACGCATCATTGCCACGGTAGCCCGAAATCCCCTTATTATCGGTTCTGCTTTCGGTCTATTGTTTTCCTTGACCGGTTGGGAACTATGGCAGCCTTTGGACGAGTCAATCAGTCTTATAGCCGGCGCGGCAATCCCGGCCATGCTCATGGCTTTTGGGATTTCGCTGGTTGGATCCCGACCGCTCGACAAAAAGCAGGGACGACGCCGCGACACCTTGTTAGCATCAGCGGTCAAGCTGCTTATCCACCCGACGATTGCCTGGCTCTTGGCGACTTTCGTATTCCAGCTGGATCATGACGGTATCCTGACGGCTACAGTTCTTGCTTCCTTGCCTACCGCACAGAATGTCTTTGTATCTGCATCCAGGTACAATACCGGTCTCGTCGTGGCACGCGATACGGTGTTGATCACTACAATTCTTGCTATCCCCGCAATGATTGCCGTTGCTGGTCTGCTAGCTTAGAAATATTGTCCCTGCTGTCTAAGGAAACACTGGTGCCAAAAACATCTGCCCACCAATCGGTTATTCAGCGGCCAGGTTTTTGGGGAATCGTCGCCGTTGGATTACTTATTGCAGCCGCCGCGGTCATTGCCCTGCTAAATCGGTTCGTGTACAGTCCCGAATCTGCTGTGGAGGACTACGTAGAGGCGTTGGGTGACGGAGACGGAGCCACAGCAATAGCCTTATCGCATGCTTACCTGGCTGATGACGCCCCAACTAATAGCTCAACGATACTGCTGGACGGCCAAGCGCTGTCGCAGTCAGCTAAGATGCTCAAAGATGCCGATATAGTCGCCGTCGATGCTGAGGTACCCGAGTCTTTTCGGAATCCCAATCTGACGCAGCGTGTAGTAGAAATCCGCTACCAGGACGCCGCGGAGAAAAACCGGGTTACCACAATTGTCGTGGACAAAGCATCGACATCATGGTTGTTCTTCACTGATTGGCAGCTGCACCCTATGCCACTTCAGCAAATTGAGTTGGCTCCATCACGCATGCCCGAAGATTCCAAAGCCGATGAACCTGTGGCCCAGATTTATGAGACGAAGACTCCTTTGCTTGGTGAAGATGGTGACCCGGCTGTGTTGGCGGCTTTCGCGCCATCGGTTATTGAGCTGGAATATCACGGCACGTATCTAGAGGCTGCAGAACCTGAGCCGTATATCGTTTCCGATGTGCTGGCAGCGGGAGCAAGTATGGAATTTGAGTTCGACGTTGAGCTGACCTCAGCGGTAGATGAAGCGATTCATGAAGAAATCCAGCAGAAACTACAGCGTTGTACCAGCCAGACGGTACTAATGCCGGCTGGTTGCCCATTCGGTTACGAAACGGCCAACCGGGTTGTGCCAGATTCGGTTTCCTGGGCGATCGATGTGCCAGATGTTGACTACTCCTGGAACGATTCAGAACCGGAAATTGATCGTATTATGGCCACCGCGGAACTTACAGCTCAAGAAATTGATATTGGCTCTGGTGAGCAGTCGGCAACGGATTATGAAGAGGCCTTCGAATTGTCGGCCGATTTGGAGCTTACCCCAGAAAATCTCACGGTCCGCCCGGATTGGGGTTAATCAGATTGCACCCCGGGAATTAATGAAAGTAACCCAGGTAGCCAAGGCAGCGTTATCGAGTGCATCGCTTCGAAAATAGGCCGTATCCCGCGGTTCGAAAGCAGTCAGCGCACTGAGTTGTTTTTCGTTGAGCTCTTGCTGGGTGCCCAATGCTGCAATGAACAGGGACTTATTGTCGAGCTCAGCGTATTCAGCATTGATGAAGTTCCGCGCCCCACGGTCTATATTAGCTGCGCTGATCGGTGCGACAACAATGACGGCATCGACTGAATCGACGTATTGGTGTCCGCGGGAAAACGATTCCACAGCGGTGGTTACGCCGCGGCGTTTGCTCAGGGTATCTGCAAGCTGCTGCGCTACCGCTGCCGCGGAAGCATCCTTGCTATGGGCAATAAGGGTGGCCATGAAACAACTTTCCGATCACGGTAGGCGACATGTTCGTGTTTGCCAGTCTATCCCGATCAGCACTTTCGGGGTGCAACTAGTGTATGCCGCGTAAATCTAGATCAAGGGCGGTATGTGCCCCGTCGCTGGCATCGTGATGGATCGTCACGGGGATGCCCCAGTCTTGTTGGTACAAATGACAGGCCGCAGAGTCTGGGATCGGTTGACCAGCTTCGCCATCACAGGCAGCAGCCCGGGCCGTCACGTGCAGTACACCTTCGGCGACTTCCGGGTTCAGCTGCAGTTGCCGGCTTAGCCCGGTTTCCCTGCCTGCGCCCGTCAGTAATAAGTTTTGTGGTGTTGCGGAAATGGTCAACTGGGTGGGGTCTCCCCATCGATCATCCAGTTTCTGTCCTTTTGGCGCCGAAAACGAGATATGAATGGGCACATCGCCGGCCACTAATTTCGTTGGTGGCCGTTGTACCTGCATGGCTCCTTCATCGATGTGCAGGTACTTTTCCGGTACAGCGATACGGACCAGTTGGTGAGCATTGGTTTCTACGACAATGATGGATACAGCGGTGCCGTTGGCGTCGGTTTCCACCAAGATATCTGAGGGTTCTTCAAGGTCTCGGGCCACGGTGGATACTTCGGCGGGCTTGGTGGTGCCGTCTGCGTTTAGAGTTTCGGGCGCCCAGCGTCGAATCGCATGGTTATAGGTGTCGGCGATCAGAACGGAGCTATCGGGCAAATTGGTTACGCCCAACGGGTGTTGTAATCGAGCAGTTTCTGGGGTGCCATCCCGGAAGCCAAAATCAAAGAGCCCAGTGCCAACCACGGTACCGACTTCTGGTTTTTTCGAATCAGTTTCGGTTGAGGGCACTACATAACGCACGGCCGAGGTTTCAGCATCGGCAATCCACAGCGTACCCTTAGCATCTATTGAGAGCCCTGAACTCTGCGCGAACCAAGCCTCATCTGCTGGTCCATCGACCAAACCTTCAAGCGCGGTACCGGCATAAATAGCCAACTGCTGGGACACCGGCTGATACGAAAACAACTGATGGGTTCCGGCCATTGCAATAATAGCGACACCCTCGAGGGGCGAATACTGTACGTCCCAGGGTGTCGACAGGGATGTTTCTAGTGGTCCGGCCGCAAATGGGGCCAAATCGACTGTTCCACTTTGATCAGCCTCGTCTTGCATGCGCTCAGAGTCGATCAGTCGCTGTACACCATTACCAGCAACCGTCGATACTTCACCGGTTGCTAAGCTTACTGCACGTAACCGGTGGTTGACCGCATCGGCAATGAGCACATCGTAACCCACCTGAGCTGCAACATCGACAGGCAGTAGCGCTAAGCCGTGAGGCTCATTGAAGAGCGCAGTGTCAGGTGGACCATCTGCGTAGCCTCGAACAGAAATGAGCTCAGGATCAGCTTCCGCAACTTCGGATGATACAGGCTGGCCGGTTCCATTACCACCGATAGTTTGCAGCACAGTTTCTAGGTCATCAGCGATTTCTACCAGGCGATGGTGTCCGGTGTCGGCCACCAGAAAGGAACCGTCCTGACGACCGCGAGCGCCAAGAGCAATCGCTTTGGCCGGAAATTTCAGGTCACGCGCTACGGGCTCAGGTGCGACATAAGGCCCCTGTCCCCGATGGAGGGTGCCTTTAGCTTCGTGTTCTGCAATGAGTTGTTCGACCAGCGAATACAGCCCAGATACATGGCCTTCACCAGTCAGGTGTGCGACAACATAGCCTTCGGGGTCCACGACCACCAAGGTAGGCCAAGCCCTAGCCGTGTATGCCTGCCAGGTGACTAAGGCTGGGTCATTGAGCACCGGATGGGCAATATCGTAGCGTTCAATGGCTGCAGCAACCGCGGAGGTTTCGGCTTCATAATCGAATTTTGGGGAGTGTACGCCTACGGTCACTAAAACGTCGGAATATTTTTCCTCCAGCGGTCGTAGCTCGTCGAGTACGTGTAAGCAGTTCACGCAACAAAACGCCCAGAAATCTAATATGACAATTTTGCCGCGTAGATCTGTCAAACTCAGGTTTTGGTCACCGATGTTAAACCAGGTTTCACCAACGAGTTCTGAGGCGCGGATGCGAGCAGTGGGTTCCGAAGTCATAGCTAGTATTCTTCCTTATCCTGCGCATGACGCAAGCGATTGCGTCACACAGAGTAGCCAAATCATTTTGTGAATATCACGCAACATTTCGTCGAATCTCTGTGGTATCGCAAAGAAGTGTTAAGATATTGGTGTCGCCATGACAGCGGTCCTTTTCGCCGCAATACTGTGCGGGTGTAGCTCAATGGTA
>DEPX01000066.1 GCA_002358975.1 Micrococcaceae bacterium UBA3381
ACAATATTGTAGCCGTGGTGCCGATACGCTTCTGATATGAACTTCCTGAGTGCTTGCTGACAATGCGGGGTCAAAGCAGTGTTGAAACCACCAGAACTAGTCGGATGACACGTACACTAGATGAATCGTATCTAGCTGCGGGGAGGTGACAAGCCGGTGCCGAAAAAACCACGGATGCCAAAAAATGTGGCACCCTCACATCCTTCACAAGGCCTCGAAACTGATGATGATGCCATCATTACCGACGAACCGACTCCTGTCAGCCAGATTACCTCGAGTAAAGCATCCGCTGAAAAGCCAGAAAAAAACGGTCGGGCCAAAGCGTCAACAGCAGCTCAAGATGAACCGCCGGCGCCACGTTCTAAAAAGCGCGAACGTCTGCTAGCCAGTGCCAAGCGAACGAAGAAAAAGAAACCGGAAAATTCTCGACGTATCGGATACGATATTTGGCAGCGCGATGATCGTGCGGCCACTTTCGAAGACAACCCGGCACCTGCTCGCACATTTTCTGGGCGCACAGTAGCCCTGCTAGCCGTATTATTCATTGCGGCACTGATCATGGCCCAGCCGCTGCAGCTGCTACTGGATCAACAGTCTGAATTTGCCCAAACACAGCAGCAACTTGAGCATGAAAACCAACGTCAAGAAGAATTAGAAACCCAATTGGAACGCTGGGACGATCCCGCCTTTGTGCAACAACAGGCGCGTGAACGGTTTAATATGGTCATGCCCGGAGAGCGCAAATATTTGGTAATCGACGACGAAGAAGATGCCTTAGAAGAGTCCAAATCAAGTACCGACCCACTTGAGGAAGAAGCTGAAATGGGCTGGGCCGACCGGCTATGGGGTTCGGTATTATCATCGGGGCAGGGGTAAGGGAAGCACTTGACAAATCAAAAACAACCAACGGCACAAGATCTTGACACATTGTCACGGCAACTGGGCCGTCCAGTTCGTGACGTGGTCGAAATCGGGGCCCGTTGCGTCTGCGGCAATCCACTCGTTGCCACTACCGCGCCACGCCTAAGCAATGGAATCCCCTTCCCGACCACCTTTTATCTATCCCACCCCAACGCTACGGCAGCTGCTTCCAGACTCGAAAATGCTGGTGTAATGGAAGACATGACTCGCCGGCTCACCGAAGATGCCAGATTGGCAGCGTCATACCGGCAGGCCCACGAACAGTATTTGGCTGCACGTGCCCGTATTGGCGAAGCCGCAGGAGTGGGACCAGTCCCAGAGATTACTGGGACGACTGCCGGAGGCATGCCTGACCGCGTAAAATGTATCCACGTACTCGTTGGGCATGCGCTGGCCGAGGGCACTGGAATTAACCCGCTGGGTGACGAAGCATTAGACATGATGCGACAAGAATTTGATCCCGGGGTCTGCCGTTGTGCAGGCGCTTGGGATACTACCGGACAACCACCCCAACAAGACTTATCGCGGCATACCAAACGTTTGCGCCGCGCAGGCAAAACAAACCCGATCCAACATGCTGAAGCCGGGTCCGGACCAGTGGCTGCCATCGATGCCGGAACCAACTCAGTAAGAATACTGATTGCACAAGACACCGAATCTGGGGTCAAAGAACTGCATCGGGATATGCGCATTGTTCGTCTCGGTCAGGGCGTGGACGAAACCGGAGAATTCGCCCCCGAAGCGCTACAGCGTACTTTTAGCGCTATCGACGACTATGCTCGCGAAATTACCCGACACGGGGCTCACCCCACCAGATTTATCGCTACCTCGGCGTCCCGTGATGTTTCCAACCGGGACGAATTTGTTGCCGGCATACGACAGCGTTTACATGTCACCCCAGAGGTCGTCAGTGGCCAAACCGAAGCGCAACTGACTTTTGCCGGCGCAGCCTCGGCGCTTGACACTTCATCCTGGGACCGACCAATCCGTGTCGCCGTGGTTGATTTAGGTGGCGGATCGACCGAAATCGTATTGGGCACCATTGACCCGGCAGACGGTACCGCCAATATCGCCGCACAAACATCTATGAATGTTGGGTGCGTCCGTTTTCACGAACGCTACCATTTTGCTGACCCACCCACCCGACAGCAGGTTATCGAGGCCCAAGATGACCTGTCGCAACGCCTCGACGAACTGGACCCGCAAGAATTTGATTTCACGAATCTAGATGCTGTGGTCGGGGTGGCCGGAACGATCACCACTATTACTGCTGCAGCACTAAACCTTGTGTCCTACGACCCGGAGGCCATTCATGCCACTGAGTTGAGTATCGACCAGATCATCGAAACGGCCCACACCATTATTGGGCAAACAACGGCTGAACGCAGCCAATACGGGTTTATGCATGAAGGCCGTATCGATGTGATTGGTGCCGGTGCTGTCATTTGGGCTCATCTGCTCGACTATATTCGTACTGCCACAAACCACACCGTCACCACGGCGGTTACCAGTGAGAAAGACATCTTAGACGGCATCGCACTGTCATTACTGAGGTCTTAATGTACAAGAAGACGTTAACCGGACTAACCGGCATTGCACTGACCGCAGTCGTTGCCACCCCGGCTGTCGCTGATTCCTGGCGTGACGACCAATATTGGTTAGAAGACTACGGTTTCACTAGTGCCTGGGACACCTCTCAGGGGGACGGGGTAACCGTAGGCATCATTGACACTGGCGTTGATGATTCGCATCCTGACCTCACTGGACAACTGGCTGGAGGTTACGACGCATCTGGGACTGGCGAATCGGATGGTACAACTTCGATGGGGCCAGATCCGGATCACGGGACCATGGTTGCCTCTTTACTTGCCGGTCACGGCCACGGCGACCCGCCAGAAGATGAAAAAGAAGAGGACGCCGATGATGACTCTGACGACTCGGAGGACGCTGACGAAGACGACGAGGCGCAAGACGATCTCGCACCCATAGACCAGTACGGTACGGATGGGATTTTAGGGACTGCTCCAGAGGTTGAACTCCTGTCGGTCTCTGTGCTGCTGGATGACACGGTAGAAGGCGTGCCCTCAGTTGACGAACAAATCGCCAACGGGGTGAACTGGTTGGTAGATCAGGACGTCGACGTCATTAATATTTCACTAGCCTCCTCAGAGCAAGACTGGCCAGAATCCTGGGATGAGGCATTTCTACATGCTGAAGAACAAGACGTTGTAGTTGTCGTCGCCGCTGGTAACCGTGCCTCCGGATCTGATGTGGTGGGCGCTCCAGCAACTATCCCGGGAGTGCTCACAGTTGCCGGGCTTGATGAAGACGGCACTGCCTCCTGGGATGCTTCAACGCAAGGTATTACTATCGGGGTTGCCGCGCCTGCTGATCCGCTGATCGGTGCGGTCCCTGGAGGCGATTACACTGAATGGTCGGGGACATCTGGAGCGGCACCCTTGGTCGCTGGCCTAGCAGCACTTATCCGAGCCGAAGACCCTAAAATGTCGGCAGATCAGGTGATTCAGCGAATTTTAGCGACCGCCGAAGACAGTGGCCACGCCGGTCAAGACCATCTTTATGGCCGCGGCATTATTGACGCTGACGCAGCGTTGACTGCAGATGTCGACGCCGTCAGCAAAAATCCCATGGGTTCGATAGCTGACTGGATATCCATGCACCGACGTGGCGAAGTCGATGACACCGAAACCCAAGAACAGAAGCATGAGGCTGCTGGTCCGGTGGATTATCCTACGGAACTACCAGTAGCCGCAAAGTTAGCAAAAGACTCAACTGTGCTGCAGGCTGGGGTGGTTATTGGGTTCGGAATTGCTGTGCTTCTGGCCTTTGGCGGAAGCATATTTTTCTGGCGAAAACGAGCCCGTACCCGGCACGACTCGTGACTTTGATAAAAACTTCACAAACTCCTGTCAAGCGAACTAAGGTGGAACACATGGCTATTACTCCTCATTTATCTCCCAAACCCCGTGTTCTTGTTATAGGCGGTGGTTACGCTGGTTATAACGTTGCCAAGCGCCTCCAGAAAAAGATCCGTGATCGCGGTGGCATCGTCACTGTTGTCGACCCGAACTCTTATTTGACCTACCAGCCGTTCCTGCCGGAAGTTGTGGGTGGCTCCATTGAACCTCGCCACGCACTAGTTGATTTACGCAGTCATCTGCGCCAAAGCGAAATCGTGCAGGGCAAAGTTGTAGAGATCAACCACGAAGCTAAACAAGCCATTATCGAAGGCCCCGAAAGCAACACTTTTGAGCTGCCATATGAAGATGTTGTGGTTACCGCCGGTGCCGATACTCGCGTGTTTCCAATTGAAGGCCTTGGCGAAAACGGTATTGGCCTCAAACGCATCGAAGAAGCAGTAACACTGCGCAGCCAAATTCTAGAGCGGATCGAGTCTGCTGCACTCATGACCGATGCCGATCAGCGTCGTCGTGCCCTAACCTTCGTTGTGGTTGGCGGCGGCTTCGCCGGGGCAGAGCTCATTGGCGAAATCGAAGATCTTGTTCGCACGGCGATTTCCAAGAACCCCCGGTTGGCACAATCTGATGCCCGCGTGGTGCTTATCGAGGCCATGGGACGCATCATGCCGGAAGTTACCGAAGAACAAGCCGAAGATGTAGTTGAAGAATTCCGCGCTCGCGGTATCGAAGTGCTTCTCAACACGTCGCTGTCGTCGGCTGTTGATAGCCACTTGAAGTTGCTCAACATGTCAGACCAGTCCGATGCCGGGTCGTTCTACGCCGACACACTGGTGTGGACTGCAGGTGTTGCTGCCAACAAATTGGCGCACTCCACCGACTTCCCGGTTGAAGAACGTGGCCGAATTGAAGTTACTCCGACCTTACAAGTCTCAGACGGCGAAGGTGGCGTATCTGAAGGCGCATGGGCCTGTGGCGATGTAGCAGCCGTACCTGATCTAACCGGTGATGGACCAGGAGGATTCTGTGTACCCAATGCGCAGCACGCTGGACGTCAGGCAGTGCGACTGGCAGATAACCTCATGGCCGTTCGCTTTGGTGAAGGCGCCGTAGAAGAGTACTACCACAAGTCCATGGGCGCTGTAGCCGGTATGGGAGTTGGTAAAGGTATTGGCAACCCACTTGGTATTGAGATCTCTGGCGTCACCGCATGGTTGGCTCACCGCGCATATCACAACTATGCATTACCATCGATTGAACGCAGCTCACGTGTTCTGGGTAACTGGATCAACGAGCTGCTTTGGGGTAAAGACACCACACAGCTGAAAGAACTGGAAACGCCGTTCAACGCATTCCGGGACGCAGCTGGTTTGGAAGTCATCCCGGGTCGCTTTGATGCAAAAGAGTCTTCCGAAGCGTAAATAGCGTTGTAGCGCACCACGACCTGCTGATAATCGGCGGTTCGTGGTGCGCACTCGGACAAAGAGCTTGCAATTTGTGCTCATTGGCAAGAAATGCGCTAAACTCTAAATGTTCGAGTTAGCCTCCGTGGCCCAATAGGTAGAGGCAAGCGACTTAAAATCGCTGTGTTATGGGTTCGAGTCCCATCGGAGGCACGAACGGACGCAACCCCTCAATCTGCAAATATGCGGGAAGAGGGGTTTGCTTGTCTGGAATCCTTGAAGGTCGGTTTGGTTTTGGTTGGATCATATTTTTTAGGTTCTATGGTTCGCATAACTTCCACTAGCCATCGTTATTTAGCCGCGTAGCTCGCGTGACACCGGACAGAAAGACGATTCTTGCTAACTTCTACCATCTATCCCAGAATTGATGACCTCGGCCCTGCAGGGCATGTCCACAACACAGTATTACCCTCGTGGTTCCAACAGGCTAGGGGCAAATTGCTGGGGGAATTTTTCCAACCAAGTGAAGCAAATGCACTGCCATTGATGGTGAAAGAGTATACGATCACGTTCCACCGCGAAATTGTGGTCTCACCGTCCATAATGATTCAGATTCAGGTGCAAAGTATAGGTAATAGTTCATTTACCTTATGTGAAGAGGCATTCCAGGATGGTCGATTGAGTGCTGAATCTACCGTGGTCTATATTCATGTAGGCCCAGATCATCGTCCTGCACCTATCCCGCCAGCTCAGCGCGAGTTTTTAGCTACGCATCAAGTACCCGTAGCTGGAGAGTAGAGCTTCTAGTCGAGCTGGTCA
>DEPX01000187.1:0-4666 GCA_002358975.1 Micrococcaceae bacterium UBA3381
CCGATACCCGTTATTGTGTCAAGATATAGTTATTCGGAGATTTCGGCTTCGGTCACTGCATGAGGCTGGCCATCGCCGACCAGTTCATCGTTGATTTGGAATTCAAGAACCGAGCCGTAAGTTGGGTCTTCATACGTCACCATAACCATACCGGCTTCAGCTTCATTATCAGAGGCGCTTTCGGTTTGCTCCCAATCGCTATTATTGGGCATGGCATAGCTTTCTAGCGCGTCAACGGCTTGAGGGGCGGCAAGATCCTTCATAGCTGACTCATCACCGTCATCCCAGGCATCAACCAGAGCATCGGCATAGTCTTCAGCGTTTGTGGGAAAGTCAATGTCAGATTGTGACTCTGATGCAGTTGTTTCTGGGTCACCAGTATCTTCGGGATTAGAAACCGAAGAATCGCTACATCCTGTAAATGCAAGCCCTGCTATAAACAGCAGTCCTGCAGATGAACTGATGGGTGCCTTCGTGAACATTGTACCTCCCACGACGATCGCGCCAATGACGTAAGCCTGGCTGGCCCGTACGATAAGCTCATACGCTGCATTACTCCATTGTCGTCTTGGTCACACAACCCTGGCAACCAACTATGCTCGCCCAATGAAGTTGTGCAGATAGAATTACTCGGTGAATTTTGCCTCGTTGACGGCTTGGGGCTGGCCATTACTGGCAGCTTCGTTACCCACCCGTAGTTCAACTTTTGCGCCGTCATCGGCGTTCTCGTACGTGACAAAGGTCGAACCAGCACCCGAATCACTATCGGTCTGCTTCCAGCCAGAACCACCCGGCATACCGTAATCCTTCAGTGCGTCAACAGCTTCGGGTCCAGCGAAGTCTTTCATGCCAGACGCATCGCCTTCGCCCCAAGCGACGACCAGCGCGTCGGCATAATCTAAGGCGTTGGTTGGAAAATCGGTGTCTTGGTCTGCACCCGGGGTCGAACGGTCATCTGCTGGTGCTGAACTATTCTGCGCCGGGGTTGAAGCATTATCATTATCCTCGGTCGATGGTTCGTTATCCTGTGATGATTGTTCCGCAACGGTTTCTGATTCCGTGACAGTGACTTCCGGTTCAGATGCCTCAGGGCTAGCTTCGGAGGCATCTTCCGAAGAATTGCTACACCCTGTGAACGCAAGCCCTGCAGCAACGACCAGTGCAGCCAGAGACGTTATGGATGATTTTGTTGACATTATGATCTCCCCACGAGGGTGTCGCCAGTGTTATCAGCCTGGCCGGTCCGCAGGGTAAGCCCGTACGGGCCACAACTCCATTGTCCTCTTGGAGAAGCAGACGTTGCAACAAGTTTTAGTCATGAGCTGTGCTGGTGCTCGTTAGTCCTCGAATGCGGTTTTCATGCACCGCATAGCAGCAAGGGTCTTTGGCACACCGATATAGGGCAGCAGATGCACGAAGCATTCAGCGACTTCTTCTTTGGTCATGCCAGCCACATCGACGGCAGTCTTGATGTGACCGGTTAGCTGTGGTTCGGTGCCACCCATGGCAGCCAGCGCAGCCATGTTCAGCATCTGACGATCACGCAGTTCAAGCCCTTCACGTTGGTAGGTGCCGCCAAACACAGCGCCGACGACCCAGTCTGAAGCGCCTGGTGCAAATTCGTCCAGCTGTTGTTTCCACGCGGCAGCGCTTTCTGGTGACTGGGTTTCTGCAACGAACTGATTGCCTTTATCCATGCTGAGTTCCAAAATATCCTCCTAGAAAGAGACGAACGTTCAGCAGGCTATCATCTGTTGGACTTTTCGGCGGGAGGTGACGCTGACCGTCAGTGGCCAGCTGGATCAGCATATTGATGTGGAGCGACTGGGCGGAGAAAACTCTTGGCTCAACGGCGCTGAAGAATGGCTTTGGACTTGGGTCGGTACTGGCATTGTGGGCATCGTGGCACTGTACTTCACGATCCGCACCGGTGCTGTCCAAATTCGGATGATTCCTGATATGCTGCGTTCCGTCACCGAAAAGACTCAGAGGGATGAATCTGCGCCAGACCGACGTAAATCTTTGTCGTCATTCCAGGCATTTACGGTATCTGCAGCGGCTCGGGTGGGGACCGGTAATATCTCCGGTGTTGCTGGGGCGATATTCCTTGGTGGACCCGGGGCGGTCGTCTGGATGTGGATCATGGCGATCTTTACCTCCGCCGCGAGTTTCACCTCGCTGCAGGCTAATACTATTGTTGATGCCGTTGACGGAGCGGTTGCTGTCTATACATCTCCGGAAGCTCTGCCGTGGCTGCCGGTCGTAATACGGGTTATCTTGGCAGCATTCACCGCCTTCATTGTGATCGGTGGCATGCGACGGGTGGCCACGGTCGCTCAAAATTTGGTGCCACTGATGGCGTTGATCTACCTGGTACTTGGTCTGATTATCGTTTTGACTAACGCCGAGGAGCTGCCTCGGGTGATTAGCCAGCTGTTTACGGGTGCTTTTGACTTCCAGGCAGTCGGTGGTGGTGCGGTTGGTGCCGCCATCATGCGCGGTATGCTCTCCAACGAGGCTGGAATGGGGTCTGTGCCAAATGTTGCTGCGACGTCTTCGGTCAGTCATCCGGTTAAGCAAGGGCTGGTACAAACACTGGGCGTCTACTTTGACACCCTGTTTGTTTGCTCTATCACGGCATTTATTATGCTCGCCGCATTTCCGGACGCCTCAGCCGGTGGCGAGGGACTGGTGATGGTCCAGGAATCGTTGACACCCAGCTTTGGCGCTCTGGGTGCAGTAGCCCTTGTTACCATTATGTTTTTGTTGGCCTTCACCTCAGTTCTGGGGAACTATTCTTATGGTGAAGCAAATATGAACTATCTCACTCGTAGTAGAGGCTGGCTCAAGGCATTTGGGTGGGCTGTGACGCTGATGGTGCTTATCGGTTCGGTCATCAGCGTCGAGCTAGCATGGTCCATTGCCGGCGTTTCGATGATTGTTATCGCCGCCATCAACCTGGTGGTCATGACCGTATTGGGCAAGCCTGCATTGACATTGTTCCGCCATTATCAGGCTGAGAGAAAAGCGGGCCGGAACCCCATTTTTCTTGCGTCGGACCTGCCTGAAATCGAAAACGTCGAATGTTGGGCGGAAGAAGATGTCCAAGATTACCTGGATGCCCAAGCTAAATAACGCGAGGTTTTGGGCGGCCGGAACTAAAACGGATCCAGACCAGAAGGTGCTGCGTTAGAGGTCCTAGGCGAGGTATTCTTCCAATACATCTAAGGCTTCATCCCAACCGTCATAGAAGAACTCATCGCCGGGTTGACCGGAAACCCCACGTAATTCAAAAACCATGCGTGTTCCGTTTTCCTCGGGCTCAAGCGTTACGGTCACCACCGGTGTCTTTCTGGGATCGGCCCCAGGCTCGCCCCAAGTAAACACCAGCCGCTCAAAAGGCGCCACTTCTTTATACACGCCACCGGTTACTACGCGTTCACCAGTGTCGTCATTGACCATTGTGTATCGGTAGTGCCCGCCCACTCGAACATCTATGCTGACCTCTTCGCGTGGGGTACTGGTATTGCGGGGATGCCACCAATCGGATATTGCATCGGGGTCAGTCCAGGCGTGCCATACTTGTTGGGGAGTAGCGTTCAGGCTGCGGGTGATAGTGAAGGCTTTGGCCATATCAGTTGTAATCACGGGGTTTCTCCTTCGCGAGGTAATCCTCGAGTCGATCGAAACGCTCGTTCCACGCCGTACGCTGTTGTTTAATCCAAGCGGCAGCCTCATTGAGACTGTCTTGTGCCAGAGAACATTCAGTCCACTGTGCCCGGCGATTGCGTTCCACTAGTCCAGCTTTTTCCAACACCGCTACATGCTGTGATACTGCTGGGCGGCTCATGGGGTAGTAGGAAGCAAGTGTGCTGACCGTAAGCGGCCCGTTTCGCAAACGCAATAGAATATCTCTGCGCGTTGGATCCGCTAAAGCAGCGAATGAGGAACTGAGACGATCTTCTATTTCCATGTAAGTAACCTCTTAAGTAAGTGATGGCTTACATGGTATCGAAGTGTGAAGTGGAACACAATAGCCGGGACGGGAGCTTATTCTTCCAGTGGTTTGCCGCTGGTTTCGGGGGAGAGTGCTACGGCGATCAGGGCGATGATGGCTGCGACCATCAGGTACCAGCCGGGTGCGATGGCGCTGCCGGTTTTGGAAATCAGTAGCGTTGCGATGGCGGGTGCGGTGCCGCCGAAGAGGGCGTTGCCGACGTTGAAGGAGACGGCAAAGCCGGTGTAGCGGACCCGGGTGGGGAAGTTTTCGGCCAAGAAGCTGGCCAGGCTGCCATCGTTGAGGGTGAGCATGGCACCCAGCAGGATTTGGACAAGCAGAACAATCGCGACACTTCCGGTGCCCAGCAACATGAAGGCCGGTACCGTAAAGAGCGTAAAGAGTACCGATGCGCTCATGAGGACTTTTTTGCGTCCAAACCGATCCGAGAGATAGCCGGTAAGGAAGATAAAGCCGATATAGGTCACCAGGGATACGGTTGTGGTGATGTTTGACAGTGTTGGATCCATGCCCACTGTTTGAGACAGATAGGTTGGCATGTAGGTCAAGATGACGTAGAAGCCAACAGCGTTGAGCAGTACCGCTGCGGTGGCGCGCACCAGGGTCCGCCAGTAATCCCGGAACAATGCCCAGACAGGAGCTTTGATG
>DEPX01000187.1:4756-5089 GCA_002358975.1 Micrococcaceae bacterium UBA3381
TAAAAACGGTATACGCCAGCCCCACGACTCCATCTGCGGTGTGGTTAAACTAGCAGTCAGCACCGTAGCCATCAATGAGCCGAATAATAGGCCGGCTGCGGTTGAACCTGGTACCACAGAAGCATACAGACCGCGCTTATTAGCTGGTGCATATTCAACGAGGAAGGCCGAAGCGCCGGCGTATTCGCCTGAGGCGCTAAATCCTTGTAGGAGCCGGAAAACCAGTAGGAGCGCTGGGGCCCAGAGGCCAAGCTGGGCTGCTCCTGGCAATAATCCGATGCACACCGTTGCCCCAGACATAATCAGAATCGACCATGCCAGAGCGGTTTTGCG
>DEPX01000187.1:5162-5608 GCA_002358975.1 Micrococcaceae bacterium UBA3381
AAAGTCCATACGAGCCCTTCGGTTATGTCGTCCGAAGGGAAGAATACGGTTGCGATAACCACAGCTAGATAGCTGTATGCGCCGTAGTCGAACCACTCAGTGAAGTTACCAATAAAGCTTGCGACCACGACTTTGCGCCGTTCTTTGGGACCGATCCCACCGGGATGAGTCCGTTGTTGACCGGACAGTGTAGGCCCAAGACTTTTTGCTGACGCTAGAGTACTAGGATCAGACATAATCACCACCATAGTATTTTTAGTTGCATGAGTTGCAACGCTGTTGCATCACTATATTGGTGATGTACCTCACGGTCAAGAGTTTTTATCGAGATATTTTTGCGTGTACCCATCGGATTTTGGGCACAAAATGAGAGTCCCTGTCGGTGGTGATTGGTCTGCTGTGGGAAGGGATTACAACGCTGTACGCACCATGTCGTAGAAGTTTTC
>DEPX01000159.1 GCA_002358975.1 Micrococcaceae bacterium UBA3381
CAGGTACAACTGCATGCGACAGTTCCCAAATATGTGTATTTAACCCGCGATTCCCTGGTTAAGTCTGCCCTGATTCACGCGTGCTTTGGTAACAGCAAAACGGCTCTCGCATTTATCGAACGCACCAACCGCATACAAACCTCATCAAGCTGGATCGAAACACGGATCAGTGCACAACAAGACCTCGTTAAGGCACTGACGCACGCCGATAACATCGCCGAAGCCACAAACCAGCTTGAAGCAGTTAACCTGGATGAAATCGGCGAAATGTGGCCATTTTATGTAGTCGCACTCCACCGGATATTCGAGACAGCTGGCCGCTATGATGAATTAGATCGTCGACTCGAGTTTCTGGATTCGCTACCTCTTCCAAGGCTTGACCAAGACGGTTTCTCCGGCAGTGTTATCCCATTAAAACGAGCCATGCTGGCGTTGCAGTTGGGTCGCGGCTCCCAGGCGCACCGCTTATTGGACCGTGCCGATCCCCACCTGGCTTATACACAACTTATCCTGGCTGCAGCGCATCTCTATACGGGCCATAATGAACAAGCCCTGCAACAAGCCTCGGGCCTGAGGCACCAAACCCGGGGCTTTCGCCTCATGGAGCTCCGACGACTCTCCATCGTTTCCACTGCACAGTACCAATGTGGCCAAACGAATGAAGCGCTATCAACACTTCAGTATGCGGCTGCTTTACCGCGTGGTCTGGGCCCCACCGAGATAGCATTATTCAAACCGACGATCCAGCGATTTGCTGAAAAACGTATTAAAGGCTGGCCTGCCCATTCGGATAACCATTCGACTTTTCTCATCGGCATCCCGCAGACTGCCGCAACACTGACGCCCCGAGAAACGGAAATCGTTAAACATTTGGCACAAAACCGGACTCGAGCCGAAATAGCAAAAGAGCTATTCGTTAGCCAAAACACTGTTAAAACCCAGCTACGCTCAATTTTCCGCAAACTCGAAGTCACTTCGGCCGCCGGAGCAATCCGCGAAAGTCAACGCCGCGGCATCTTATAGAAACTCTTGAACACCACATAACGCATATCTATCAGCAGCGTAATGAGCCGACAGTCGCATAAAATATATTACCCGACAACATGAAGTTCTTATCTATCACCTCCTTGAAGAGACATAGAGCTATTCCGTCACGTAACATCCAGTAGAATTTGGGCGAAGCAATTTAATAACATGGTAGAGGAAATCAGATGCTAGATCAGCCGTGCCACGAGGATACTCAACTCACAAACGACGCACTGGCCCTCTTTGTTGATGAAATTGAAGATGCTATCCGGCAAGAACAATTCCATGAAGCTGAAAAACTCATTGAGGAAAACGCTGCTGCTGCATGGTTCGGCTTGCCGCCGGCACGAACAGGTGAGATCGTCGAGTTACTCGCCCATAAACTGCCAGTCCCCGGTTTCGTCATTTCTGCGGGCGCAAAACTGCTGGCAGCGGCTGATACCGGTCGACTCGATAGTCAAGATTACCTATCAACTATAGATTCTGGCGATAATCGCCAGCTTTTTCTGCTCTCTATGCTTCGCATGAGCGCGATCCGAATACGTGGTTATGTAAGTGAAGCCTACGAACAAGCCGAAAATGCCCTGCGATATGTGCAAAAAACTCGTTCCGCGGTTGATCTTCAGGACGGCTGGGTACTCCAGACACTAGTACAAGTGGGCGTCTCGGCGATGCTTGCTGGTGACTTCACTGCCGCCTTGACCGCGTTTACTCAGGCGCAGCTGCATACTCCCGTGCCAAAGTTTGCCTTCCTCACCCGGGATGCCCTGATCAAATCAGCTTTATTGCACGCCTGCTTCGGTAACATCACATCAGCCAAAGCCCTTTTACAACGCGCAGAGCACATTCCTAGAACATCCAGTTGGGTCGAAGTTCAGTTGGATGTTCACCGCGACTTTACAGAAATTCTTACACACCTGGATGACCCCGAGCATGCGCTCGCCCAACTGGAGACTATCGATTTGCATGACATCGGCGAAATGTGGCCCTTTTATATCGTGGCCCTGCACCGGGTGTTGGAAGTCGGCGGCTACCACGAGGAGTTACAACATCGTCTCGAAATATTCGATGCCCTACCGCTACCTCGAATCGATGGGGATGGGTTCGCTGGAAGTATCATCCCCCTCAAACGTGCTCTACTATCCCTTAGATCCCACCGGATGGCCGAAGCCCAAGAACTTTTAGATCGTGCTGACCCGCAGGTACATTACACTCAATTGATCCAGGCGGCAGCCGATGTCTACTCGGCTCGTCCTCGGCAGGCACTGCGAGCGGCCGAACAGTTACACGGCCCGATGCGTGGCTTTCGGCTATTGGAGCTTCGACGGCTTGCGGTATTAGCTGCTGCCCAGTATCACTCAGCGGACCGGGCAGCGGCCCTGAAAACGCTGCAGCTGGCGGCAAAAATACCGCAGGGTCTCCTACCCGTAGAAGCCAAGTTTTTTAGTCCGGAAACTCGCACGCTGGCATCTCAACACATTGCGTCCTGGCCACCCGATACCGATGCTTCTTCGCTGTTTCTTACCGGACTACCCAAAATGGAACTTAACCTGACCGAGCGTGAACTCGAGATCGTTGAACAGTTAGCTAGCGGATACAGCCGTTCCCAAATCGCACAAAATCTCTTTGTTTCGGTCAATACCATCAAAACACAGTTGCAGTCGCTGTACCGAAAACTGGATGTGTCTTCAGCGCCAGAAGCGGTGCTTAATGCGCAGCGCCGCGGCCTAATATGATATGTCAAATAAGCCAGCGGCCCCGTATAAGCCAAAACTAACAGTGCCACACCCCTGGCCCATAGCACACCGTGCCTCTACGATACGTTCCAACCACTTTTTGTGAGCTTCTTTAGCTATATCAGGAGCACTTTCCATGTCCCCGAACTTCAAACAGCTCGAAGAGCCGGCTGACGTTGGAGATGAACTGAGCAGATTTGTGGCTGAAGCTGAGAGCGTGATTAGCCAGCAAGGTTTTCATGAGGCAGCGCGGTTCTTGCTAGGTGATGCAGCCGCCTCATGGTTTGGTTTTGCTCCAGCACGACTATTGGCCGTCCTGGAACAGATCGTGGCTACGCTTGGCAACGACGAACCATGGATACAAGCCAGTTACCGTATGCTAACCTCAACTTCGGTTGAACAGTTTGAAAATCCCAGCTACTTGGCCACTCTGAAAACAAAAAACCGCCAAGAACGGTTTATGCTCGCGATGCTTCGGATGGGCAATTTCCGCAAGCACGGCCGCCCAGCCGAGGCATTAGAACAGTGCCACCAGATGCAGCAACATCTTGGCATGATGCAAACGATGATCGACTCCCACCGCGGCTGGGCGTTTCAGGTGGCTATACAAACCGGCATCACCGCCATACTTGCCGGAGATTTTAACGAAGCTCTAATGGCTTTCACTCAAGCCCAAATGCATACTCCCGTGTCCAGATTCGCGTTTCTCAGTCGTGATGCACTTATAAAGTCGGCCCTCATCCACGTTTGCTGTGGCAATGCGGCCACCGCAGAATCGTTCCTTACACGTGCCAAACGCATTCCCAGAACCTCAAGTTGGTATGAAACCCACCTTGATTCTCAACGCGATCTTGTTCTTGCGCTTCTTCGTATTGAGAACCCCAAAGAGGCCTTAGCAAAACTCTGGGCCATTAGCCTAGACGGCATTAATCAAATGTGGCCATTTTATGTGCTGGCACTATACCGGATCCTAGAAGCTTGCGGCTACGACGATAAATTGCACCACCAACTTGAGGTGCTTGATGCCATGTCTTTTGCTCGGGTCGATGGCGTTGGCTTTACGGGCAGTATCATTCCGGTTAAACGAGCGATGCTGCAGTTGAAAGCCGGGAACATAGTTGAGGCACAGCAACTTTTGGATCGAGCCGACCCGCAACTACCCTATACACAACTCATCCAAGCCGCAGCACAAATCTATCGTGGACGCCCCGATCAAGCGATACGAGAGGCTGCTCAAATGCATTGTACAACCCGTGGTTTTCGTTTTTTGGAGCTTCGTCGTCTTGCAGTTCTTGCGGCTGGGCAATATCAAGCAGATGAATATGCCGAATGCATTCAGACTCTGAGAATCGCCGCAGCACAACCCACCGGACTTAACCCGACGGAGACCGTACTATTCAGCCCAGAGACGCGCAGGCTGGCAGCAGACCATATACCATCGTGGCCATCTAACGATACTGGCCCTTCAAAGTTTTTAACAGCTATTCCTGAACCCGTACGGACGTTAACCAGTCGAGAAGTAGAAATCCTTGAACAACTCGCTCAGGGTTGCACACGAGCACAAGCTGCACAAAACCTTTTCGTCACCGTTAATACGCTAAAAACCCAGCTACGTTCGATCTATCGAAAGCTCAACGTGTCATCAGCAGCAGACGCCGTCAGCAAGGCTAAACAACGTGGGCTCATGAATGGACACGGATAGCCCCTTTTTCCATTAGGTCAATGCCAAAGGCGCTGGCAACAAACACCAGTCGTGTTGCTGCCAGCGCCTAATAGCGTGCTCTAATTATGAACTATGCTTGGTTGCTGTTTCGATTGCGTGCGTACAGCCCGCCTCCGATCGCCAGCAAGGCCAGTCCAACGGCACCCAGTAATATTGCTAGGTTCGTGCCGGTCAGAGCGAGTTTGCCGTCTTGGTCGTCAGACTCATGGCCCTCGGATGTATCCTGATCAGCTTCGCCCGAATCTTCAGGGTCTGCTGGTCCTGCTGGATCTGTCTTTTCAGGGTCAGCAGGGTCGGTCGGATCCTTGGAATCGTCCGGATCTACAGGTTCCGGTGAATCAGTTGGATCTTCCGGATCAGCGGGGTCCGTTGGCTCCTCTGGGTCAGCAGGGTCCGTTGGATCTTCCGGATCAGCAGGGTCCGTTGGATCTTCTGGCTCAGAAGTCTCTGAGACGGTGTTGGTCAGCTCAACCTCAACAGTCTCACCACCAGCGATAATGATGGATTCATC
>DEPX01000116.1:0-875 GCA_002358975.1 Micrococcaceae bacterium UBA3381
GGGTTCCACTGTTCTAAAGCTGCCGGATCCCAGATCTTTTTATTCAACACTTTGGTGCCAAAACCCGGGGCGAATCGTTCTAGCTGCCCAGCGATGGCATCAGCCACATACTCACGGTCCGAAGCTGCCGGTCGATACCCGTTGGGCACATGCGTATACGTCCACAGCACATGCTTACCTTCCGGTGCACGGGAAGGATCAGCAACCTGCGGCTGGGTGACTAGCACAAACGGCCGATCAGGAATACGCCCGGCATTGACCTGGGCTTCAGCCAACCGGATCTCAGCGGCACGTCCACCCACATGCACCGTGGTTGCCGAAGCCACCCGATCATCAGCCCACGGCACTGGCCCGTCAAGCAACCAGTCGACCTTATATACACCCGGCCCGTACCGCCAGCGTTGCAAACGTTGCACGGTGGTATCCGGCAACTCACGCAGCTGCTTACCGCGCATGACTAAAGCCTGCGAAGGCGTCACATCCAGTACGGTGGCTCGGGCAGCAGGTAACTCATCAAGATCAGTAACCTCATGGTTGGTAAAGAATTCACCACCATACTGGGTAATCACCTTGACCAAGGCGTTCACCAGTGAACCGGTGCCACCTTCAATGACCGGCCAGCCACGGGTCATACCCAGCGCAGAAAACAACACCCCAAAGCTTGAGGTAAACGGATGGCCCAACGGCGTATTGGCGTGGGCAGCAGAGCCGGTAAATAGCGCGCGGGCAGCTTCTTCACGAAATGCTGTGCGTACGAACCACGACGACGGTGGGGTCGATAACATACCGAATTGGGCCATTTTGACCGGGCGATCCGGAAACCGCAATAACGGTCGCATGATTTGATCAAGATAATCATCGATGGAGTTGACGAT
>DEPX01000116.1:933-4521 GCA_002358975.1 Micrococcaceae bacterium UBA3381
GTCGCACGCACGTCTCGCTGCAGAATAGCAGCAGGACGGTCCTCAAAAGGGTGAGCCATCGGATACTTGGAATGCAACCATTTCACCCCATGGTCTTCGAGCCCAAGATGACGAAAGATTGGGGAGGCAACCCCAAACGGGTGGGCTGCCGCGCCGAGGTCAACGATGGAACCGTCACCAAATACATCAGCTGATACCGCTGCCCCACCGATCGCCGCATTACGCTCGTAAATGCGAACCTGCCAGCCGGCTCGAGCCAATAATGCTGCAGCCGTCAGACCGTTCGGGCCTGAACCCACAATATTTGCGTGCGGCCTTGCCGTGACAGACATGCGTTAGCTCCTGAGAATAACCCGGTGCTGGTAATGGAAATAGGTTGAAACTAATTTACCGCATCACAGATATGCTCTACACATCAGTATGCACGACCTGATTAGTGGGATCGTCCACCACTGCGATCAGCACTGCCAGCCAATCTCGAAGTTATTTATGCAAACTTTAAGCCAAACCGACGTAATTTGTAATCCGGTTCCAGTCGTCTGCCAGCACTTCTACAAAGTTTCCCGTCTTCTGTAATTCAATTGTTCGGATCTGGGCGTCAAATTCATCTCTAAATCGCGACACTAATTGCTTAACTCGGTCGGCGAATGAGCCCAGTTGCTGAGTATCTATGGCAAGAACACATACGCCAATATCGGGCCGACTTTCCCCGGAATAAAAAGGCGCGGCTTCTAGGGAGGAATTTGCGCCACCTAGCATTGCTAGAAATTCAACTAGAAGTGCAATATTGCCACCTTTAAACCCACCAAAGGGCAACAATGCTCCCTCTAGGGCGGAGGCTGCATCGTTTGTGGGAGCACCATGGGCATCAAGAGCCCAACCATCGGGCATTGACCGGTCCTCGTCAGCGAGCTTTTCTACCATGGCTAAGGCGGTCGCGGAGGACGCCTGATCTATGATCAGTGCCTCATGCCCACTTATGGGAATCCCATAGCTGAGCGGATTGGTGCCAAGCAAGCGGTGTTTGCTGTGTCCCACACTCATTACGGCCGGACTGTTGGCTGCACAGATTGATATGAGCCCGTGCCGAGCAAGCCTTCGGGACACAAATCCTAGCTCACCGCCGCTGAAGGCATTATTCAGCCACAGCCCGGCCAACCCGTTAGTTCGGCATGCGCTTATAAAATCGGCTTCGGTTTCTGTAAACGCGTACTGCATCGGGCCGCTGTCAGCATCAACACTCAGCATTGACGGAGCAAGCATATGATTTTCTATAGCGGGAGCCACATTGACAAGGTTTCTTTGTGCAGCCTCAACGTAGTGCGGCAAATGAGCCAAACCCACAATATGCTTTCCATACTGTTCTGCTTCAAGCGTCGCTTGGGCTAGCGTCTCGGAAACGGGCGCAGAAAAACCAGCTCTCCGATAACCTTTGTAAGCTAGATTCAACAGCTCACGACACGACACTCGCACCAGATTTGGACCTCCCACCACTACCGCCAACCTTCAAATCATGGAACCTTGTAGACATCGCTTCGTTTCACGCAAGCAGGGAACGGGAAATCTCGGTGACAGATTTCTGGCCGGACAGCGTCATCGTTATGTCCAAGTCAGCTATGAGGTTTTGCAAAACCTCTTGGACTCCTCGTTCTCCAGCTGCGGCCAAACCATACATACAGGGCCGTCCAACCAACACGGCTTGTGCACCCAAAGCAAGCGCTTTGAGAATATCTGAACCCCTTCGAATACCACTGTCCATCAGTAATGGAACCTGACCTTGGACCACACTATTGATCTGTTCAAGCGCATCCAAGGCTGCCACTGCACCGTCTACTTGTCGGCCACCGTGATTGGACACGATGATGCCATCGACATTGTGGTCAAGGGCCGTGCTTGCATCGTCCGGATGCAAAATACCTTTCAGAATAATAGGTAGTGAGGTGTGTTCTCGTAAGAACGCGAGATCTTCCCAGCCCAACCCCACGTTGCCGAATACCTGGGTCCAATGCATGATGGCCGCGGTGGGATCTTCTTGCGGGGGCTTTTCCAGCTTCGAGCAGAAGGCCGGGTCGGTGAAATAGTTGCCGACACCTTCTCCCAGCAGGAACGGCAAGTATACGTTTTTGAGGTCATATTCGCGCCAGGCCATCATCGGCGTATCAAGGGTTACAACGATTGCCGAATAACCGGATGCTTCTGCACGGCGCAGGAAGCTGGCGGTGACATCTTGATCGCTGCCCCAGTACAGCTGAAACCAGCGTGGCGCATCGCCGAGTTCTTCAGCAATGCGCTCCATCGGAACAGTAGAAGCTGAGCTAGTAATAAAGGGCACGCCGAGTGCCTTACAAGCACGTGCCGAGGCGAGATCACCATCGTCATGAATGATCGATTGGACACCGATAGGAGCATGCAATACAGGAAAGGGAAACGTCTGGCCAAAAAGTTCTACCTGTAAGTCCCGCTCTCCGACGTTTTGCAGCATCCGTGGAACGATTTTGCGACGATCAAAGGCTTCAAGGTTGTCTCGCATGGTGCGTTCGCCGCCGGCGCCACCCGCGATGTAGTAGTACGGGCCATCATCAAGGATTTCGCGAGCGCGTTCAGCCCATTCTTCAGCAATTACCGGGAGCCTATTTGGATCCGGGTTGGGCATCGTTTTGTACAGGTTGAACTGGATGCTGTCACCGAAATTTGCCACTGCTAACCTCACATTTCCTAAACTTACGATCGTTTCGTATAGGTGCAGTCTTCATGAGAGGATAGTTCTGCGTCTACATTCGGCGGCTCTCAGCACGTGCAACTACTCAGCAAGCGAGCCAGTGGGCGCCTTGAAGGTAGTATGGATCGGCTGAAAACACTCTCGGCACCGCAGCGTGACGAGTTGCTGGTCTTGACTGCTCCGCGTCACTACGTCACAATCTGGGCATCGTAGACCATTGGTATGCCACAGGTCTTGGTAGGCCCACTGCCCGGTCCTACCAACAGCTTGATAGAGCATCATATTAGCTGGGGGCCGCGAAGGCAGACCAGCATAAGGTGGCATAATATTTGCTCCGGCGTGTTCAAAAAACCCGAGAGTCCGCGTATCGTCCCCAATGAATCCTTCTAGATATCGCACACCGGTATTTACTTTAATCTCGGCTAAATGTTCGAGCATGCTGGTACCAAACCCCATCCGGCGGAAATCTGGAAACACAAAGAAGCCAGAAATGACCTGATGGGCCATCACAAGTTGGTATAAACGTTGAGGGTCGGGGGCAACCGAAACATCATAATCCGGCACCTGCGGATGTGTAATCACCGCACCCACGGCGACCCCATCATCCCGATGGAACGCATATGCACGGGTCGCTGAAGGCGCCCAGTCAACACCCACCCGTTGCATAATCACATCTAGACGACGTTGCCGAGCTTCTTGTTCGGCTTGGATTTGGTCTAGCGGCTTATACCCGGGGATGAACTCGGCTGCATGCTGCTGCATCAGCCCTTCGACCTCGGCGGTGATTTTATCGTTAACCTTCAATTACTTACCTCAAACACGCAGGGACTCGCTATAGGTTCTATCCTAAACGCAATCATGCGCCTTGT
>DEPX01000057.1:0-1968 GCA_002358975.1 Micrococcaceae bacterium UBA3381
ATTTGGTGAAACTCTCGGGCATTTAGGTGCCGTTGCCGTGTACCATCAAATTTCGATAACCCGGTCAGGAGCACGGTGCGGATGGGGACGTTGATGCCTACACCGAGCGTATCGGTACCTGAAATAACTTTGAGCAGCCCCTGTTGGGCAAGCCGTTCGACGAGTCGCCGATACTTGGGCAACATACCGGCATGATGCACACCGATACCTTGCCGTATCAACCGGTTGAGGCTTTTGCCAAAACCAGAAGTGAACCGGAAGTCTTTGATAATTTCGGCAATACGGTCTTTTTCTTGGCGCGATGTAACAGACAGGGAGGCCAAATTTGAAGCCTGCTCGACAGCATCGAGTTGCGAAAAATGCACAATATAGACCGGTGAAAGATCTGCTTGCACAAGGGCCTCAACCTGCTGTTGTACTGGAATTTCCGAGTATTCGAAGTATAAGGGGATCGGACGGGTGGTAGACGACACCGTTACGGTTTGTCGTTCGGTCCGTTCGGTCAACGATGTTTCAAAACCACTGGTATCGCCCAGAGTGGCTGACATCAACACAAATTGTGCTTGAGGTAGTTCTAATAACGGCACCTGCCAGGCCCAACCACGTTGCGGGTCTGCATAGAAATGAAATTCATCCATGACCACTGGACCAACTGCTAGTCCCGAGCCTTCCCGGAGGGCATGGATAGCTAAAATTTCGGCGGTACAGCAAATGATAGGGGCGTCTGGATTAATAGCTGAATCCCCAGTCACCATACCCACATGTTCGGCACCAAAGATTTTGATTAAATCAAAAAATTTTTCAGAAACTAGCGCTTTGATCGGCGCCGTATAGTAACTGGTCTGGCCCTGAGCTAGTGAATAAAAATGCGCGGCCAACGCGACCATAGATTTTCCCGACCCCGTGGGTGTTGCCATGATGACGTTTTTGGCGTCCATCAGCTCAGTAATGGCTTCATCCTGGGCCGGATACAGTTCAATACCGCGTTGGTGGGCCCATTCGACGAACCGGTCATATAATAACACCGGTTCTATTTCTTCGCCGCGGGCAGGGTCCGGAAGGAAATCAGTCAGTTGCACCTAATACATCCTAGTACGCCGAACGATTCGCTGTGTCAGGGCCAACATTGCGATTCGTAACGCTGCAAACACATAGTTTAGCAAGGCCAGTTTAGGCTGGGCCTATGGAAAAATTTGTATGGGACCCCGCCCAGTATGCCCATTTTGCCGGCCATCGTGCGCGGCCTTTCGTCGACCTTACTCATGCCATCGAACATGATGCTCCTCAGCGTGTCGTCGATATGGGGTGCGGCCCTGGCAATATGACGCTCACTTTGGCGCATCGGTGGCCAAAAGCGGACATCACGGGCTATGACGCTTCAGCAGAAATGATTGAGGACGCTCGTAGGCTCATTGCTAGCCAGGAGAGGCCTTTCACGAATGTTTCTTTCGAACAACAGGAAGCTAGCTTGTGGAAGCCGCCTAACGATACCGACGTGATTGTCTCCAACGCCATGTTTCAGTGGCTGCCGGATCACATCAACGTGATAAAAGCGTGGCTGGATTTGCTGAAACCTGGTGCATGGTTTGCTATGCAAGTACCAGGCAATAGTAATGCCCGATCCCATCAATTTATTGGCGAATTAGCTTCTGAGCCCAAATATCAAGTGGCAGCACAGACAGCCTATACCGGCGAAACAATCCACTCGGTCGAAGAATACACGCGCATGCTGCTCGACCACAGCTTTCGGCCCAATGTCTGGGAAACTACCTACCACCAGGTACTATCCGGGCCAGACCCAGTTTTTGACTGGGTCAAGGGCGCAGCGCTACGTCCCGTGTTACAAAAGCTCACCGAACACGACAAAATACAGAAAACGTCACTGTATAACTCGTTTGTGGCACGCTATAAGGCCGAGATGCTCGATGCCTATCCGCCGTATGTTGGACCAGATGGCCAAGAAGTCAC
>DEPX01000057.1:2040-11473 GCA_002358975.1 Micrococcaceae bacterium UBA3381
TATCTAAGCGGCAGCCGGATTACCAGCCGCGTTGGCGCCATTCATCAAGGTGGGGACGTTCATCGCCCAAAATCGTGTAACCGCCGTGGCCGGGCAGCACCACCGTGTCGTCATCATAGACGGCAAAAACCCTGTCGGCTACATCGTTGATGAGTGAATCGAAGCGTTCGGCATCGTTCCAGGTGTTACCAACCCCACCCGGGAACAATGAGTCACCGGAAAAGATCACTGTGGGTTCATCACCATTGGGCACATACACTAGGGCCACCGATCCGGGCGTATGACCGCGCAAGGCGATAACGTCCAGCTCGATTCCGGGAAACTGTGCTTTGTCGCCGTGACGTAGATGCACTTTCGCTGCCACACCGGTCGCTGATTCGATTGCTTGGGCATCAGGCGCGCCCGCCGATGTAGGCACCTGGGTACGCTGCACAATTTCTGGTAGGGCACGAATATGGTCCCAGTGTTCGTGCGTGGTGATCAATGATACTAAATCCAGATCGCAGGGCGTATCGTCAGCAGCAGACTCCAGCAATTCCATAATGGCATCCGGGTCATCTGCGGCATCGATAAGTACCTGTGAACCGGTTGTTTTTGACGTGATGACGTATACGTTATTGTCCATCTCAGAAACCGAACGTGTCCGGATGGTGACCTGTGGCAAGTCATACAAAACCTTAATGGGGCCAAGTGTTGGTGACGTTTTGGACATGACCGCCAATTTACACGTTCACGCCAATTGTTGCGAATAGCATGAGGATTCACGCTTTGCTTAGCTTTAGGCGAAGACTCCATCCATATGGTTGCCAAAATCTGTGCTATGACCAGAATTGATCTATTCTGGAAGTCTAGTTTTCTACTGTCTTGCATGTCTTGAGGGATTGAGTACTTGACCACCACACACAGCGTTGACGGCACATCCAGCCAACAACAGTCCACTAGTCTAGTATCCCAGACAGACCAGTCCGAAGACGCCGTCGCCGGCGCACATGAACCCGACCGGATTGTAGTCCAAGGGGCACGGGAACATAATCTTAAAAATGTTAACCTCAACATCCCGCGTGACGCTTTTATCGTGTTTACGGGATTGTCTGGTTCCGGCAAATCGTCGCTGGCCTTTGACACGATTTTTGCCGAAGGTCAGCGACGGTATGTGGAATCGCTATCGTCCTATGCCCGCATGTTCCTCGGTCGGGTTGATAAACCATCAGTAGACTTTATCGAAGGTCTATCGCCTGCGGTATCTATCGACCAGAAGTCCACGTCGAAAAACCCCCGGTCTACCGTCGGCACGATCACCGAAATTCATGACTACATGCGGTTGCTGTGGGCACGTATTGGTATTCCACACTGCCCAGAGTGTGGTGAGCCCGCTTCTCAGCAAACACCCCAGCAAATCGTGGACCAGCTGCTTGAACTTGAAGAGCGTACCCGATTCCAGGTACTGGCGCCGGTGGTACGTGGACGTAAGGGCGAGTTCGTTGATCTGTTTGCCAAGCTGTCCGCACAAGGCTATTCGCGGGCCATCGTTGATGGGGAGCAGATCCAATTATCTGACCCACCGAAGTTAGAAAAACAGGTCAAACACAATATCGCGGTAATCGTTGACCGTCTGGTTATCCGAGAGGGAATCCGCCAACGTCTTGCCGATTCAGTGGAGACCGCTTTAGAACTGGCCGAGGGCGTCATCGTCGTCGATTTTGTCGACATCGACGCCCAACTTGATCCAGAGCAGCGCAATACCGGTGAATGGGCTGCCGTGGACGAGAATGGCCATGCAAAATACCGATCATTTTCCGAGAAGCTTTCGTGTCCCAATGGTCATATCCTCAACATTGATGAGATCGAGCCGCGCTCCTTTTCTTTCAATAATCCTTTCGGCGCGTGCACTACTTGTACCGGGATCGGCTCGCAATTACAGGTCGATGAAGAATTACTGATTCCAGACCCGGACCTTAGCCTGACCGAGGGCGCCATCGCACCATGGGATATTGGCAAACGCACTCGTGACTATTGGCAGCGACTCATGTCAGGGTTGTCCGATGAGGTCGGATTTTCGATGGACACGGCGTTCAAAGACTTACCGAAAAAGGCTAAGAAAGCATTACTACACGGTAAAGACTTTAAAGTTAAAGTCTCATACCGAAACCGTTGGGGGCGCGAACGTCGCTACACAACTGGTTTTGAGGGCGTCATAGACTATGTCAAACGCAAATATGACGAGTCTGAATCTGATCAAGCTCGCGATCGATTCCAGTCGTACATGCGTGAAGTTGCCTGCCCGGCCTGCGGTGGTGCACGGCTAAACCCAACTTCACTGTCGGTACTGGTAGGCGGCAAATCGATCGCCGAAGTCTCTCAGATGCCAATGGAAGACTCGATTGTATTTATGCGCCAGTTAGAGCTGTCGGAACGCGATGCCAAAATCGCCGATCAGGTGCTCATTGAAATTAATGCACGCCTCAAATTCTTGTTGGATGTGGGCCTGGACTATCTAAACCTGGAGCGTCCTGCAGGCACGCTTTCTGGTGGGGAAGCACAGCGTATTCGCTTAGCTACCCAAATTGGTTCTGGACTGGTCGGTGTCCTTTACGTCTTGGATGAGCCCTCGATCGGATTGCACCAGCGTGACAATCGGCGTCTCATAGAGACACTGCTACGCCTGCGCGATCTGGGCAATACACTCATCGTGGTCGAGCATGATGAAGAAACTATTGCTGAAGCTGACTGGATTGTCGATATTGGCCCGGATGCAGGGGAGAAGGGCGGCCACATTGTGCATTCCGGTTCCGTTGAAGAACTCAAAGCCAACACCGATTCGTTGACTGGCGACTACCTATCCGGGCGTAAACAAATCGTAGTACCGCCCAAACGCCGTCCGGTGGACACCGAGCACCAGATAGAGATTGTCGGTGCACGCGAAAATAATTTACAAAACGTCAACGCTGCTTTTCCGTTGGGTGTTTTCACCGCAGTAACCGGGGTTTCTGGTTCCGGAAAGTCCACGCTGGTCAATGAGATTCTTTACAAGGTGCTGGCCAATCAGCTCAATAATGCTCGCCATGTTCCAGGCCGTCATCGTCGCGCCAACGGCGTTGATCAACTCGATAAGGTTGTTCACGTCGATCAGTCACCCATCGGACGTACGCCACGATCGAATGCTGCCACCTATACTGGAGTCTTTGACCATATACGCAACCTCTTTGCGGATACCCCGGAGGCCAAAGTGCGCGGCTATAAACCCGGCCGGTTCTCCTTTAACGTCAAGGGTGGTCGTTGCGAGGCCTGCTCGGGCGACGGCACGATAAAAATCGAAATGAATTTCTTACCAGATGTGTATGTACCGTGTGAGGTCTGCCATGGTGCACGCTACAACAGGGAAACCCTAGAAGTAGAATACAAGGGCAAAAACATATCCGAAGTTTTAAACATGCCCATTGATGAGGCCGCCGAATTCTTTGCCCCATATCAGCGCATCGCCCGTCATCTCAATACCCTGGTGGATGTCGGTTTAGGGTATGTTCGCCTGGGTCAACCAGCAACTACCTTATCCGGGGGAGAGGCCCAGCGCGTGAAGTTGGCTACCGAGCTGCAGCGTCGTGCCACCGGTAAATCCGTGTATGTCTTGGATGAACCCACTACCGGATTGCACTTCGAAGACATCCGCAAACTTCTGGTGGTACTCAATCGGTTGGTGGAAAAAGGCAATACGGTGATTACCATCGAACACAACCTAGACGTCATTAAATCCGCCGACTGGATTGTTGATCTGGGACCAGAAGGTGGCTCTGGTGGTGGTCAAATCGTTGCCACTGGCACACCGGAACAAGTAGCACAAATTGAGGATAGTCATACCGGTAGGTTCTTGGCGAAAGCGCTACACCCATAACGTTGTAGAATCAATAAGTCCACGTGTGCACCAACACTGCCTGGTCCAGGCAGGGAGGAAAATAATGGCAATCGGCGAAACTGGGGTCGTCCGTACCGGGGTGCGTTCCCTACTGCGTTTCGGGGCGCGGCCTAAAACATCGGGTTTCGAAAATATCCCAGAAACCGGTGGCTTCATTGTCGCCAGCAACCACCTGTCGTTTTTAGACTCGGTTATCATCCAGTCCATGTTGCCGCGTCAGGTACGCTTTTTTGCCAAAGCAGACTATTGGACCCAGCAAGGTCTTAAAGGCAAGATTATGCGCAGTTTCTTCGATTCGGTCGGGTCTATCCCCGTGGAACGTGGCGACCATTCCGCTTCTGTGACGGCACTCAAGCAACTTGTAGACTTTATCGAAAGTGGCGACGGCGTTGGCATCTACCCGGAAGGCACCCGATCTCGTGACGGCCGTCTCTACCGGGGCCATACCGGCGTCGGGTGGTTAGCACTAACTACCGGTGTGCCGGTGGTACCAGTGGGCCTGATCGACACCGACAAGCTGCAGCCACCGGGCAAAAATATTATCCTGCCACGTAAATTTGAAGTCCATGTAGGCCCGCCCATCCACGTCGAACACCACGGACCCAAACACGGGCTCAAGCTCCGGCGTCAAACCACCGACACTATTATGGAAAAAATTGCTGAAATCACCGGGCAGCAGCGCGTCGATCACTACAACAAGAGGCCAGACGAAACGGCCTCCTAACCGCAGAAGGAGTCCAGAACACTTTGGCTGAACCAGCCTCATACCGGCCAAAAACCTCAGATATCCCCACAGACCCGGGCGTTTACCGTTTCAAAGACCCCCACGGCCGGATTATCTACGTGGGTAAGGCCAATAATCTGCGTTCCCGTCTCAGTTCATATTTCGTGAACTCCAGTACACTGCCGCCCAAAACACACACCATGGTACACACGGCAGCAGCTGTCGAATGGACCGTGGTGGCTTCGGAACAAGAAGCCATCCAACTGGAATACACCTGGATTAAAGAATTCACACCGCGGTTCAATATCATGTATCGCGACGACAAATCGTATCCGTACCTGGCTGTGACCATGAACGAAAAATATCCACGCGTTATGGTGATGCGCGGCGACCGGCGCAAAGGCGTGAAATACTTTGGCCCGTTCCACCCCGCCAAAGCAATACGGGAAACCGTGGACCGTATGCTTCGAGTCTTTCCGGTCCGTACCTGTTCAGCTGGCGTATTCCGTCGTGCCCAACTGGCCAACCGCCCCTGTCTGATGGGGTATATCGATAAATGCGCAGCCCCCTGTGTCGGACGAATATCACAAGAAGACCACTATGCACTTGCTGAAGACTTTGTGGCGTTTATGAACGGCGACGTCCGACCCTATTTGCGTGAACTCGAAGATCAAATGCAGCAAGCTGTCACAGACCTGCGTTACGAAGATGCCGCCCGCTATCGCGATGATATTGAGGCGCTTAAAAAAGTCTTTGAACGTAACGCTGTGGTGCTGCCAGAAAATACCGAAGCCGACATTTTTGCCTTCGCCGAAGACGAGCTTGAAGCCGCCTTTCAAGTCTTCCACGTGCGTGACGGGCGTATTCGCGGACAGCGTGGTTGGGTCGTGGAAAAAGTCGAAGATACCACCAAACCTCAACTGGTAGAACAACTCTTACTTCAAATCTACGGTGACATTGAAGACTCCGAACGGATCCCACGTGAAGTCCTCGTACCCGTAGCACCGGAAAATGCCGCACAGATTGAAACATGGATGACCGAACGGCGCGGCGCCAATGTTGATCTGCGCGTTCCACAGCGAGGCAACAAACGTCAATTACTAGAGACCGTGCAAGAAAACGCCGACGGCGCACTGCGATTGCACAAATCGCGTCGCTCAGGAGACATCACCGCACGCTCAGCGGCACTACGAGAACTCCAAGAAGCACTAGAACTTGATCAGCCCTTATTGCGAATCGAAGCCTACGACATCTCACATGTCCAAGGCACCAATGTGGTCGGTTCAATGGTCGTATTCGAAGACGGGCTGCCCAAAAAACGTGACTACCGGCAATTCAATGTCACCGGCGAAGCCGCCCGCGATGACACAGCCGCCATGGATGATGTATTGACTCGGCGGTTCAAAAATTACCTCAAAGAACAAGCCAACGCTCCAGAGGTATTATCCGGTGAACTGGCCACCGAGGATCCAGAAGCCGCCGGTGATCCAAAAAAATTCTCCTATCCGCCATCATTGGTCGTTGTCGACGGTGGGCTAGCCCAAGTTAATGCCGCACAACAAGCACTGGTGCAGCTCGGCGTTGACGACATCCCAGTGGTAGGTCTAGCAAAAAGGCTAGAAGAGCTTTGGATCCCCGGAGACGAGTTCCCCATGGTGCTACCCCGCAGCTCTCAGGGACTATACATGCTGCAACGCTTACGCGATGAATCCCACCGGTTCGCCATTCAAGCCCACCGATCCAAACGTTCCAAATCCATGGTCCAATCGGCTCTCGACGAGGTACCCGGGCTAGGAAATAAACGCCGACAGGATCTGCTCAAACACTTTGGTTCACTCAAGAAACTTCGCCAAGCCAACCTCACTGAACTCCAGCAGGTCCAAGGCATCGGGCCCAAACTGGCACAGACCATTATTGATACCTTATCCGCTGATAACGCTACGAAAAGAACAGGGTAAGCTACAGCCATGACCACTGACCTAAAACCGGTAAAACCAGATACCGCCGAAGTCTTAATCATTACCGGCATGTCGGGAGCCGGGCGTACCACCGCAGCGCACTCGCTTGAAGACCTCGGATGGTATGTCGTTGATAATTTACCGCCACAACTGTTTTCGACCATGGCTCAGCTGATCGGCAAAAACCCGGATACCGCTTTAAAACTTGCTTTAGTCGTAGATGTTCGGTCTAAAGAGTTCTTTGAATCATTGCGCGAGGCGATGAACCAGCTACGAACCGATGGCGCGGAATTACGTATGCTGTTTCTCGATGCTTCAGACGAAGCCCTATTACGCCGGTTCGAAACCCTACGCCGCCCACACCCCCTACAAGGTGATGGCTCGATCCTGGACGGAATCGCTGCCGAACGTCAACTGATGGCCGCACTGCGTGAAGAAGCCGAAATGATTCTCGACACCTCGGAGTTCAACGTCCACGACCTTTCCACGGCCACCACGGAATTGTTTACCGAAGACGGCCCGATCGTAATTCGTCTCAACATCATCTCGTTTGGCTTCAAATACGGTGTGCCACAAGATGCCAATTTCATGGCCGATGTGCGTTTCATCCCCAATCCACACTGGGTACCAGGGCTACGCCAGCACACCGGACAGGATCATGAAGTATCCAACTATGTTCTGGAACAAAAAGGCGTAGACGCCTTCATTGACAGCTATGTAGCTATGATGGAACCAGTTGTCGAAGGCTACCGCGCCGAAAATAAACACTACGCCACACTGGCCTTTGGCTGTACTGGCGGCAAACACCGTTCCGTTTCCATCACCGAAGAGATCGCCAAACGGTTAGCCACCTTCACCGGGGTCAAAGTAAAAATATCCCACCGAGACATGGGGCGCGAATGAGTATGCATTTTACCGGCCAACTGCCCTTAACGCCGGTGAGCCGCCCCGAGCGGGCCTCCATCGGGCATTACGCGCCCAATCTCAAAGTCACGGCGCTTGGCGGCGGCCACGGACTCTATGCCACGCTGTCTGCCCTACGACTCATTGCCGGTGAAATCACCGCGATTGTTACAGTCGCCGACGACGGTGGCTCCTCCGGAGTCATTCGTAATGAAATGGATGTCATCCCGCCCGGCGATCTACGCATGGCACTAGCCGCCCTGTGCGACGACACAGACTGGGGTCGAACATGGCGGGACACCATGCAGCACCGCTTCAAAACCGCTGGGCCCAACGGGGACCCCGGCACCCTCGACAACCACGCTCTGGGGAATCTATTAATCGTCGCGTTATGGGAACTCTTGGGCGACCCGGTTGACGGGCTGACATGGGCCGGTGCGTTACTTGGCGCCCGCGGCGTCGTCTTACCCATGTCCACCACACCGATGACCATTTCCGGTGTCGTCCTGGGCGGTGACGACCAGAAACTCACCCGCCGTTCAGTAACTGGCCAAGATGCCCTGGCCCGCATCGCAGCAGATGGTCGAGTCAGCCACATCGAATTATCTCCGGCCGATGCACCTGCAACACCTCAAGCCCTCGATGCCATTGAGCTTACCGATTGGATCATCCTGGGCCCTGGTTCGTGGTATACCTCGGTGTTACCGCACCTACTGCTAGCTGAACAACGGGCTGCACTGGCGCAAACTCCAGCCAAACGCTGCCTAGTAATGAACCTGCAGCCATCTACCACCGAAACCCAAGGTATGACAGCTGCCGAGCACCTATCGGTGCTGCACTACTACGCACCGGAATTTCGGCTTGATGTGATCATCGCCGACCCCACGGTGGTCACCCAAGAACACGAAGCCGAATTTTGTGCAGCCGCCGAAAAATTAGGTGCCACCGTGGTTTTTAGTAAAGTAAAGGACGAACACCGCGCCAATGTACACGACCCATTACGGCTAGCGGTGGCCTTTTCCGAAGCGTTCGATACAATCCCGTCTTAGGCATAGGAACATACCCCTCGTACAACACGCGAAGAAAGAACAGTGAACACCCAATGGCACTTACCGCAACTGCTAAAGAAGAACTCGCCCGCGTACCCATTACGCGCCTTTCTGAACGTTTAGCGGAAGTTGTCGGTATCCTACGCTTTGGCGGAGGACTCCAGCTATTACCCGGCCGACTCATCATCGAAACCGAACTCGATCATGAAGGTGCCGCCCACCGGCTTCGCAGCACGTTGCGCGGATCTTTTGGTACCGAATGCGAACTTATTACCCTGCAAGGGGCGAATTCCCGCCGCGGAGCACGCTATGTATTGCGCATCATGGAAGGTGGCGCGCAGCTTGCTCGCAAGACCGGACTGATGGATCCACGCGGCCGTCCAGTACGAGGCATGCCACCAGCTGTAGTCAATGGGTCTGTCGGTGACGCCGCCGCTGCATGGCGTGGAGCGTTCTTATCCCAGGGAATCCTTACCGAACCTGGCCGGTCATCGGCATTAGAAATTGTGGCCCCCGGTCCAGAAGCGGCACTGGCCTTGGTTGGTGCCGCCCGACGTCTTGGAGTAACTGCTAAAGCTCGTGAAGTGCGCCAAGCCGACCGTGTAGTGATTCGCGATGCCGAGACGATTACAAAACTGCTGGCAGCCATGGGTGCTGAACAAACCGTGCAAACCTGGAAAAAACGTCAAACAACCAAAGAGGTCCGCTCCTCGTCGAACCGATTAGCAAACTTCGACGACGCTAATCTGCGGCGCTCAGCACAGGCCGCCGTCGCCGCCAGTGCACGCGTTACCCGAGCACTGGATATCTTGGGCGATGAGGTTCCAGACCACTTAGAATATGCCGGCAAGCTGCGTGTTGAACACCAACATGCCTCCCTGGACAAACT
>DEPX01000057.1:11561-15937 GCA_002358975.1 Micrococcaceae bacterium UBA3381
GCACAAGAACTCGGCATCCCCAATACGCATGACGCGGTACCCGCTGAATTCCGCGAAAGCAATTAAGCTCACAGACGGTTCAAAGAACTCCAAGCACTGAATCCTTGACCTGCCCCCGGGGGTAACAGCTTAGTATAGACAGATAGGGTCACTGTTTGTCAGTGGACCGATGAAACCATCCGAAGATTTTGAGGAGGACTACGTGGCTAAATACGAACTGCCAGAACTGCCCTATGACTATGGTGCACTGGAACCACATATTTCCGGTCAGATTATGGAGCTCCACCACTCCAAGCACCACAACACCTACGTCAACGGTGCCAACACCGCCCTAGAAAAACTTGAAGCCGCTCGCGAAGCCGGTGATTTTTCGAACATCAACCAGCTTTCCAAAGACCTCGCATTCAACCTAGGCGGGCACACAAACCACTCAATCTTCTGGAACAATCTATCCCCAGACGGCGGTGACAAACCGACCGGCGAACTGGCCTCTGCCATTGATGAATACTTTGGCTCATTCGACAACTTCCGTGCCCACTTCACCTCCGCTGCCCTAGGCATCCAAGGTTCCGGGTGGGCCATCCTGGCTTACGAGCCAATCGGTGGCAACCTAGTAATTGAACAGTTCTACGACCAGCAAAACGGTACCCCAGTAGCAACCGTTCCGCTGTTCATGTTGGATATGTGGGAGCACGCCTTCTACCTCGATTACCAGAACGTCAAGGCTGACTATGTCAAAGCCGTCTGGAACATCGTCAATTGGGCCGATGTCCAAGCACGTTTTGATGCTGCACGCTCGGCAGCCCCAGGTCTGGTAAAACCATAACGCTAGACCCTTATCGGGTTGACCAGTAAAACATTATTTAACACACAAGGGATCTTTTGTTATACAGCAAAAGATCCCTTGTGTGTTTAACGCAAAACTGCGTTGTAAGTAGTTAGTATGTTAACGGCTGCTATCGTCGGCCATGCCCTATAGTCGAGACCAAAGAGAAAATTGATGACGGCCAAAACCATTCGTGACCTCCTGCCATCCGTTGTTGGACGCACCGTTATTGTCCGATCCGACTTGAACGTTCCATTAGACGCCGGAAGAGTCACCGACGATGGCCGCATCCGAGCCTCCTTGCCCGCTATCACCGAGCTGGCTGATGCTGGCGCAAAAGTCATCGTCTTGGCTCATCTGGGCCGCCCAAAAGGCGCCTTCGATCCCGCCTCATCTTTGGGTCCGGTAGCGGAACGTATGCGCCAGCTGACCGATCGTCCCATCATCCTGGCAAAGGATGTCACCGGCAGCTCAGCACAACATCAGTCAGAACAGTTAGCCAACGGTCAAATCCTCGTGGTGGAAAATGTACGTTTTGATGCCCGGGAAACATCACAAGACGACACTGAACGCCAAACGCTGGCCCAAGAAATCGCGGCACTAGCCGGAACAGACGGCGCCTACGTCAATGATGCGTTTGGTGCGGTGCACCGCAAACACGCCTCCGTCTACGACATTGCAGCCATGCTACCCAGCTACCAAGGGCCCCTTGTTGCAACCGAACTCAATACCTTGAACCGGCTTATTGCAGAACCCAGACGACCATACACTGTCGTTCTTGGTGGCTCTAAAGTTTCCGACAAGCTGGCTGTTATCGACAACTTACTTGATCGTGCCGATACGCTACTTATCGGCGGCGGCATGGCCTACACCTTCCTGAAAGCACAGGGCTATGATGTTGCCTCCTCGCTGTTGGAAGAAGACCAACTGCCAGTAGTACAAGACTACCTGCAACGCTCTGCAGATGGCGCTGCCAAAATTGTTATCCCAACCGATACCGTTGTTGCTGAGGCCTTTCGCGCCGACGCCCAATATGCAGTCGTAAACGTGGATGCTATGACTAGCGGTCCGGGCGGATCTGCTGCTTTGGGTCTTGACATTGGTCCAGAAACCGCCAAACACTACGCAGCCAAGATTGAAGCCTCAGCAACCGTTTTTTGGAACGGCCCCATGGGCGTCTTTGAAATGGACAATTTCGCGACAGGCACACGAACCATTGCCCAAGCCCTCACAAAGGTTAAAGGCCTATCCGTCGTCGGAGGCGGCGATTCAGCCGCTGCAGTGCGCGCTCTAGGATTTAACGACGACGCTTACGGCCACATTTCCACCGGTGGGGGAGCATCACTGGAATACCTGGAAGGCAAAACGTTACCGGGTATTGACGCTCTGAACAACGCATAACAACTACGCCAATACCTCATACCAACAGGAGATTTCTTGACCGCTAAGACCGATGGCGCATACGTTCGCACTCCGCTAATTGCCGGCAACTGGAAAATGCATCTGAATCATTTCCAGGCCGTATCGCTAGTACAAAAGCTTTCATGGACCCTGGCCGACCACGACCACAGTTTCGAAAACGTCGATGTCGCGATATTTCCGCCCTTCACCGATCTACGCAGTGTACAAACGCTCATCATGGCGGACAAGCTTGACCTAAGCTACGGAGCACAAGATGTATCGCAGTATGACTCTGGTGCATATACCGGAGATATTTCTGGGGATTTCTTGGCGAAACTAGGTTGTAGCTATGTTCTGATAGGTCACTCAGAACGCCGTAGCATCCACGGTGAAACTGACCAGATCGTACAAGAGAAAACTCAGGCAGCGCTCCGTCATGGGCTGACTCCGGTACTTTGTGTAGGCGAAGGGTTAACAACACGCCAAGCCGGTGAGCATATTGAACACACGCTTGAACAGCTTCGAAATGCCATACAAGAGATGACTGCTGAACAAGTAGCGACACTAGTTGTCGCGTACGAACCGGTATGGGCCATCGGCACCGGCGAGGTTGCCGGACCAGCAGATGCCCAAGAGATGGGGGCGGCCCTAAGGGCTGAGATCGCGGAACTATACGACGATGCAACGGCTAACGCTACCCGTGTGTTGTATGGTGGTTCTGTCAAAGCTGATAATGTCGCCGCCATCATGCGCCAACGTGATATTGATGGTGTTTTAGTAGGCGGAGCGAGCCTAGACGATGAGGAATTTGCTAATATTGTCAGGTTCGAACACCACCTCGTAACCGACTAGACATATAAGAATGGGAATAATCGTTGAATTTTGAACTTGTGCTTCAGATCATTTTGGTGATCGTCTCAGTCGCGTTGGTGTTTGCCGTGCTACTGCACAAGGGCCGTGGCGGAGGCATGTCAGATATGTTTGGTGGTGGTGTCACCAGTGGACTGAGCGCTTCAGGAGTTGCTGAGCGTAACTTGAACCGCTTAACCATTACCTTGGCGCTGCTATGGGGCGCGATCATCATCGTGCTGGGATTGCTGTCTCGCTTTTCAGGCGACTTCTAAAGCATCTACATCGTAGATTTAGGCGCCTAAAAATCCGGTAGAACATAGTTTTGCCGGATTTTTTGCTATCTGCAGTTGAATGCCATCCGAAGATAGGCAAGTTACATGATTACGCGTCCGAATTGCACATGCTGCACAATTAGCCACCTTTAATAGCACCATCTAGTCGATACATAATCGTCCTGAAACACTCCAATCGCCGTGGCGTACTTCATAAATCTGGTATCAAAACCATAAAAATCGCAACACTTAGCAGTTTCTGAGAGGATTCACAGCTCATTTTGAGGTCCATTTTTTATGCACGGTTATAAGCCTGTGACCTGGAGTTTTATAAAATATCCAAATGGCACCGTTCCAAAATGTGAGGACGTTCACCGAAAATGAGGTCTATAACGTTTTGATAACGAAACGAAAGCATGTATTGTGGCGACGTCAGGTCATTCGAACCTGTCGGCATCCAGCAGAAAAATGAAATTACAGTAAATACTTACAGGGTGCCGCGACCTGGAAATGCATCCCTATCGCAATACTTGCGAAGGAAAGGATAGACTACACGTGAAGCATGAAACTCGTCATAGCTTGAACAAGCCATCACGCGGCAAGGTTGCTGCCAAGTCTCTAGCTGCAGCAGCTGCAATCTCCGTCCCATTCTTGGGTTTTGCAGCACCAGCCAATGCCGCACCAGATTCCACCTGGGACCAACTTGCTGAATGCGAGTCCGGTGGCGACTGGGGCATCGATACTGGCAATGGTTTTTCGGGCGGACTACAGTTCCAGCAATCAACCTGGGATTCCCATGGCGGATCAGGTGACCCAGCTAACGCTAGCCGTTCTGAACAGATTCGCGTCGCTGAAAATGTTCTTGACAACCAGGGCTGGGGAGCATGGCCGTCCTGTTCACAGCAGATCGGCGCTAGCGGTCAAGCTGAGCCAAGCGACCAGTCGGTTGATCAGCAGCAAGAGCAAGCCTCACAGGAACAGCAAACACAGCAGCAGGAACCTGTGCAAGAAGAACAGCAGGCTCC
>DEPX01000071.1:0-2247 GCA_002358975.1 Micrococcaceae bacterium UBA3381
GTAATCCCGGGTCGCACCTGATGTCTGCGTGCCTGGTGCGGGGTGTAGCGTTCAAGATAGTCCACGTGCAGCGGCCGTGGTCCGACCAAGCTCATGTCTCCTTTGAGCACGTTGACTAAGGTGGGTAGCTCATCCAGGCTGGTGTTGCGCAACCAGCGGCCAAACGGTGTGATGCGTTGATCATCGATGAGTATGCCCCGTGCCGGATCCGGTTCCAACATGCTGCGGAACTTATACAGGGTAAAAATTTTTGCGTCTTTGCCGGGCCGCTGTTGTGTGAAGATCACCGGTGCTCCCAGATTGCTGCGGATCAGTAACCACAACAGCGCAAACACCGGCAGCAAGATCACAAGACCCAAGCTGGCGCCAAGAATGTCTATGGCCCGCTTTATCCCACCAGACTGTGCTACTACGGAAGTAGAAGAGACAACCGACTCGGTCATGATGCCTCCTGCACGGGGGTGGTGCCAGTGGGATACCACAGCTGGGTGATCGGCACCGGCTCAACTGCTGTCCGACTGATCAATGGGTGAGCTGATGCTACGGCGTGCTCAGTTTCTGCGGTGAGGTCCTCGTGAAGTTTTTCGCCTTCCCGCAACCCGGTAAACACAATCTCCACGTCTTTTCCAGATAAAGCGATCATGCGTTGGGCAATATCCAGGATCCGTACCGGTTCGCCCATATCCAAGATCAGCACTTCACCGGGGTCACCGATTCCGCCGGCCTGTAACACCAGCTGACATGCTTCGGGGATCGTCATGAAATATCGGGTGACATCAGGGTGGGTGACCGTGACCGGCCCACCACGTTCAATAAGATTAGTAAAGGTCGGCAGCATGGAGCCGCGGCTGCCAATGACATTGCCAAAGCGCACAGATAAATAGCGGGCACTGGTCTGCTGGGCCATCCAGGCCGTCAATCGTTCAGCGGAACGTTTCGAATAACCCAATTGGCTGGTGGGATCTGCTGCCTTATCGGTGGAGATATTTACAAACCGTTCGACCTGCACCGCTTCGGCGGCTTCCAGTACGTTGAAGGTCCCCAGCACGTTGGTTTTCCACGCTTCTTCGGGGTACCGCTCTAACATGGGTAGGTGCTTTAGTGCTGCTGCGTGAAAGACCACTTCTGGGCGATACTCTTCAAATACGTCGCGCACCGCCGGGGCATCTCGAATATCGACCAGCACCGTATCCTTGGTGCTGAGCAGACCATTACCATTCACAGCTAATTGCGCGTGTTGTAACCCAGTCTCATCCCGGTCGACCATAATCAGCTGGTCGGGTTGGAAATCACTGATCTGCTGGCATAGCACCGAACCGATAGACCCACCGGCCCCGGTAACCAACACACGCCGGCCGGTCAGATAGCCGGCGATCTCTGCAACGTTGGTATCAACCGTTGGCCGGCCCAATAAGTCTTCAACAGAGACATCGCGCAGATCGGCTGAACGTACCCCCTTCTCCAACAATTCTTCTAACGGGGGGATAATCTTTAACGGTATCTGTAGTGTGTCGGCAATACCCTGGATCTCTGCCAGCATGTTCTGTGAGGGTCGAGCGACAGCGACCACCAATATCTCCGCATTGGTTTGGTCAATGAGCTCAGGGAGCTGGTCCAGGGTGCCCAGGACTTTGACGTGATAAACCTGCAGGTTGGCTTTTTCCGGGGCATCATCCACCATGCCCACCGGCCAAAACTTCGTATTCGGTCTCATCACCATGTGCCGAATGAGATTCGTACCTGCATCACCAGCGCCAATCACCAGTGTGCGAGCTACTTGGTCTTTGGGCACGGACAGCGCTAATGCACGGATGCGGTAGGCAAAACGGACACCAAACATCAGCATGATGGCAACAGGAATGATCACTGCTGCAATTTTTGCGGCCTGATCCAGCACATAGCCTGTAGCTAATCCGGCTATAAACAGTGTCAGACCGGCTGCAGCACCGGCCTTCAATAAGGCCCGGATTTCATCAAAGCTTCCGGCGGTGAATCTACGCCGGTACAGAAAGAAACCCCAGCCAAAGAGCAACTGAGCGATACCGGACACTACTATTAGCAGCAACGCTTCTACCGCGGTGACTCCGAAGTCGGTGTACAGCATCAGGGCACCAAAGGTAGCGGTTGCCCAACACGCAATATCCAGGTAGCTCAGAAAGTAACGGAGGCGGGTTTTCGTTTTCGACTCGTAGGTTCGTGGCGTGGTGTGCGACGGGGCCTTGCGAACTGACATCGAAACTCACCGGG
>DEPX01000071.1:2326-2702 GCA_002358975.1 Micrococcaceae bacterium UBA3381
GGGTTCGAGACGAAAACATGGCCTGATACCTTCCGGTCAACAACGCTGACAAACACTTTTGGACACAAATAATGCCGCCGCGACGTTTTACGTGAGTTACGCCACGTTGTGTTGCATAGACTCTAACCAGGCAAAATTGTCATACTGACCGAGTTCTTCAAAGATCACCCGCTAGATCACCCAACGACCCCCAGTGCTGAGCTTAGCGTCGCAAGGACACGCTGAAACTGTGCTTCGGTCATCTCAGAACCGCTAGGCAGCGTCAGTCCGCGTTCAAACTGCTGTTGTGAGGCACCCGTAACGAGCCCCGGGTATCCACGAAAAACCGGTTGCAGATGCATCGGCTTCCATAACGGGCGAGATTCAATATTTTCAT
>DEPX01000071.1:2810-3544 GCA_002358975.1 Micrococcaceae bacterium UBA3381
TCGGCTGCATCATCACCACCGAAGATCTCGATGCCAGGCTTATCTACAAAGAACTGCCGATATCTGTTGCGCCAGGACCTCCGCTTGTTGATCATCTCGTCTAACCGCGACAGTTGTGCGCGCCCTAGGGCGGCCAGCAAGTTGCTCATCCGGTAGTTGTAACCGATGTCTGTGTGCTCGTAATGCACCACCGGCTGACGGGCTTGGGTGGAAAGGTAGCGTGCCTGTGCTGCGAGCGATTCCTCGTTGGTCAGCAACATGCCGCCACCGGAGGTGGTCATAATCTTATTGCCGTTAAAGGACAGCACTGCGGCTCGACCAAACGATCCTGCCGGGCGGCCATGATGTGTGGCCCCTAGGGATTCTGCAGCATCGGCCAGCACCGGCACGTCATACTGGTTGCATACTGCTTCGATCGCTGTGTAGTTGGCAGCTTTACCGAGGAGGTCCACGGGAACTACTGCCTTTGCCGGGGTGCCTTGATCAGACAGCTCTTGCAGTACTTGGCCTAGCAGTTCAGGATCCATATTCCCGGTATCCGGTTCAGCATCCACGAAATAGGGTGTTGCGCCCGTATAAGTGATGGCATTTGCGGTAGCCGCAAACGTCATGGTGGAAGTGACCACAATATCGCCGGGCTGGATACCAAACGCCAGTAAACCTAGGTGTAGGGCAGCAGTACCGGAGCTTAGAGCAACAGCATGATCCACGCCTATCCGCTGGGCCATGTCACG
>DEPX01000155.1:0-4602 GCA_002358975.1 Micrococcaceae bacterium UBA3381
GACCCTAAGCTGATGGAACGCGGCATGCGACGGTACCCTGCGGCCGAAGCGGAGTTCATCGCGGCTGGGGGCTATGCAGCCCAAGCGTCAGCTGCTTCCATTGCATCGAACCTCGGGCTCGAAAGCTTTATCATGGAGCGCCCATTAGAAACTTTGTCGGGCGGACAACGTCGACGGGTTGAATTGGCACGCATCCTCTTTGAGCAACCAGATACGATGATTTTAGACGAACCCACCAACCATCTTGATGCAGATTCAATTATTTGGTTACGAGAATATTTAAAGACCTACGAAGGCGGTCTTATGATTATCTCGCACGATCTAGATCTCATCGATGAGGTCGTCAATACCGTGTTTTTCCTTGATGCAACACGTCAAGCCATTGATATTTATTCGATGGGCTATCGAGCGTACCTGAAACAACGTGAAGTCGATGAGCGTCGTAGACGCCGCGAACGTGCTTCGGCAGAAAAGAAAGCCGCCGCGCTATATGCACAAGCCGATAAAATGCGTGCTAAAGCCACCAAAGCTGTTGCAGCCCAGAATATGGCAAAACGTGCTGATCGAATGCTTGCTGGCCTAGCTGATAAACGTGTTGAAGAAAAGGTTGCAAACCTTCGGTTCCCCACACCGATAGCCTGTGGCAAGGTCCCGCTGACGGCATCCGGGCTCTCTAAATCATATGGATCAACCGAAGTGTTTACGGGCGTAGACCTCGCCATTGATCAGGGCTCTCGGGTTGTTGTTCTAGGATTTAACGGTGCGGGCAAAACTACGTTGTTAAAATTATTGGCCGGATTCGAGCAACCAGACGGCGGGATAGTGGAACCCGGATACGGTTTGAAGCTGGGCTATTATGCACAAGAACATGAGACCCTCGATACCAGCCAGTCTGTTCTCGATAACATGAAATCAGCCGCTCCGAACCTAGATGAGACAACTGCACGTACCGTACTAGGGTCGTTCCTATTCTCTGGTGATGACGTATATAAGCCAGCTGGGGTCTTATCTGGGGGAGAAAAGACACGCCTGGCCTTGGCCACTCTGGTTGTATCTGGTGCAAACGTCTTATTACTTGATGAACCGACGAATAACTTAGATCCAGCATCACGCGAAGAAATACTGTCGGCCATTCGCAGTTATGTCGGAGCCATCATTTTGGTCACTCACGATGCCGGTGCCGTTGAAGCATTAGACCCAGATAGGGTTCTGATTCTGCCTGATGCTGACGAAGATATTTGGTCTGAAGACTACCTGGAGTTAGTTGAGCTAGCCTAACCAGCTTGACCGGTGATCAATTAGGTTAGCTATTAAGCATGGCATCTTCGATTTCTTCATCGGTCATGCGGCCCTTACGACGCTTGACCGGTTTAGCCCGTTCAATTCTGTGGGCGGATATAAATCCGTCTTCTTCGCGTTCACCGCGCAATTCGTCCTCACGGTTACGCACTGCCTTTTGATAGGCAAGCCAGCCCCACACGACAAATGACATAATGCCGAAGGTGAACCACTGCATTGAATACGACAGATGTGGTCCTTCATCACGCTGTGGTTCTGGCATCTGTTCGGGGGACTCGGCCGGTGCTGGAGATTCCGTAGCCATCAAACCATATGCTTGATCTGCAATCGCATAGTCAAGTTCTTCACTGATACTTGGCAGGTTAATGGAAGCCACTTGTCCTTCTGGCGCACCGCGGTCAAGAGTGTCTTCTCCTGGTATTACTCGGATAGTAATCTGAGTTTCGCCTTCCGGGGGCGTTGGAACGCTATCAGGCGCTGAAGCATCAGCGCCCAAAGGCAGCCAGCCTCGGTCAACAATGAGATGATCCCCTGACGTAGTTTCAAACGGGACGAGAACCTCAAATCCGGGGATACCTGCACGCGGACGGTTACGCGCTATTAAAGTGTCGTCGGCTAGATACTGTCCCTTGACAGTAATTGGTGTCCACTTACGCTGGTCATCGTATTCCTGAAACAGATACCCGCTGTCGTTATAGGCGACTGGTTTTGCGTCGTAGTTATCCACGATCTTATTAATCTCTTCCAGTTTTTCCATGCGTCGATCCATTTGCCATTCACCTAAAAAAACGGTGGCAACAGCAAAAATAATGCAAAAAACCAGTCCACCGATCCAGGCACCGGACAAGAGGAAACCAAAATGTAGTTTCGGCTTATCTTGCGTATCGGTAGGAAAATCATGAGTCATGAAACGTGTCACCTAGATATCGGTTGAACCTCTTTGAGAAAGGCTCTGGAGGATAAGAAATCTGCTAAAAATTGGCGGTGCTGATCACATGCCAACCATATTTTACGACGCTCTACAGAATGAATCTTAGGGTTATTCCATAACAACTGCCATACCGCTTCTGCAGCACAAGACTTTCTTGAACACTGCAACTCAGCCAGCTCTGGTTCGGCAGTGGTCGAGCCAGTTTCCAAGAGATTGCCAAGAAGATCAGGACCTTGTGTCATCGTCGTCCTTCTCATGTTCGCTTAAATATGTGTCGTCTTCGTCTGATTCTGCAGACGGCGTGGGGGCAAAACCGTTTTCATCGTGTACGACGTAGTCGCCAACAATAACTGTCTGCGAATCGGTATCATCTGCTTGTTGCTGCGCGAGGGTGAGTGCAGCCTGTTGTGGAGGTACTGTTTGAATCGATCGATCATCAACTTGACGAATATTGTTGGCGATTTGTACACCGATCCACGGAGCAAGCATGCCAACGACAAAAATGACGATCTGCAACCAGCCGTGTACCAGCAACACCAAAAACAACGACAGAATCCGCACCCCGATCAAGATGGCATAAATGCCATTTTTGCGTTCCGAATCTGCCACAACAGATTCCGAAGCACCGGTTATCAAGTGCACTTCATGATCCTGTTTTCTACGACGCCGTCCTTCTACACCATCGTGCTGATGATAGGCGTTGGAAGATGGTGACTTATGTGCCAAACCCTCTCCTTTCACGCCGAACACTATACGGCAAAAAGTTTTTTCGTTATTTTAGGGTTTGCAGTCTCTATTGTCTCACTTTCGGGCCTAGAGTAGGGAGAAAACGTCTTTAGCAAAATTGAAGGAGTAAATGTGGCGCAGGGCCGAAGTGTATTGGTGACCGGGGGAAATAGAGGGATTGGCTTAGCCATCGCGCGTGCGTTTCATGCTAACGGCGATCAAGTTGCGGTTACGTCACGCTCGGGCGAGGGCCCCGCAGACTTACTTACTGTGAAAGCCGATGTAACTGATATGAGTTCACTTGATCAGGCATTCAACGAGATCGAAGCCGCCCACGGCCCCGTCGAAGTGCTCGTCAATAACGCTGGCATAACTAACGATCAACTACTTTTGCGGATGTCCGAAGACGATTTCGATCAAGTACTCGACACCAATCTCGCTGGCTCTTTTCGTGCCCTGAAGCGCGCCACCAAAGGCATGATTCGCTTGCGCAAGGGGAGGGTTATTTTTATTTCATCGGTCGTTGGTCTTTATGGCTCACCAGGTCAAATTAACTATGCAGCATCTAAGGCTGGGCTTGTGGGCATGGCACGTTCTCTCACTCGTGAACTTGGGTCCCGAAATATCACAGCAAATGTGGTGGCACCGGGATACATTGATACTGAAATGACTCAACAGCTCGATGAAGACCTGCAAAAACAGTATAAACAAGCGATCCCAGCCGGCCGTTTTGCTGACCCTGATGAGGTCGCCAACGTCGTTCGCTGGTTAGCATCTGATGAAGCAAGCTATATTTCAGGAGCAGTCATTCCAGTGGATGGCGGGCTCGGGATGGGACACTAACAACCATGACAAATACTCAAGACTTAGCGAACACAGGCGTAATCGTAACCGGCTCTTCGCGCGGTGTAGGCGCTGCTACCGCGCAGCTGCTGGCACAACGTGGCGCCGGCGTTGTAATCAACTACCGCCAAAAGGCACCGCGTGCGAATAAGGTCGTCAAGCAAATCGAAGAGTCCGGCGGCAGAGCAATAGCAGTCGGAGCAGATATCACTACTGAGGAGGGTCGCGAATCTATGGTCGCCGCGGCCCAAGATGCATTTGGCAGCTTAGATGTGTTAATCCTGAATGCGTCCGGTGGCATGGAAGCTGATCTAGGCGAGGACTACGCCATGCGTTTGAACCGCGACGCCCAAGTGGCCATGCTTGAAGCTGCTGTCGCAGTGATGCACGACGGATCCCAAATCATCTACGTGACTAGCCACCAGGCGCACTTTATTGATGATATACCGACCATGCCGGAGTATGAACCGGTGGCAAAATCTAAACGTGCCGGAGAGCTAGCTCTCCGCGAGCATATCCCAGCGCTCCAAGATCGGGGTATTGGTTTTGTTACGGTCACAGCAGACATGATTGAAGGTACCATCACCGCGACACTGCTCAATCGACTCAATCCGGAGGCTATCGAGTCGCGTCGACAGGCAGCGGGGAAACTCTACACAGTAGACGAATTCGCCGAAGAGATTGCAGCCTTGGTCGGGCGAAACGAGCTAGAGGTTGGTCACGTTGAGTACGTCGGCGGAGCTACAGACTACTTTGAACAACTAAACACTAAATAAGCGATTTTGAGCTCCTAAATATGGCGG
>DEPX01000155.1:4616-7567 GCA_002358975.1 Micrococcaceae bacterium UBA3381
CCGCCATATGTGGCGCAGGGGAGCCCACGGTATTTTGGTCTGGCTTATCTAAGATATAATATACGCCGTAAAGTAGAGCCAAAGAATATGCGTGGCTTATCGGACGCAAAAAAGGCACCTGCTTCTTTTTATACAACGCATAGGTTGGTATAGGTCATACCCCACGGCCTCGATCGACGGGTCAGAACAAATATCCAGGCCAAGCTATTCTGGGTTGCTGTTATCTCCGGTGCTTTCCATGTCCAAAGACGCTCAGACCCTAAAGTCGCTGGACAAGCACTCCGTGTTATAGGCTGACATCCGCTGTGAGACTAGGGGGTAGCTGGTTTTGTATGCGCTAAGGACTAGGTGGCGAAGTCACGAGCTCTTTCACAGAAAACTGCGTACCGGATTACATGACGTTTTGCGAAAACCGGTCGTGCCTTGCTTAGACCAGATACACCACTACAAAGACCGCAAAAGTTAAAGTCCCAGCACTGCCCGCAAAACATCGTGAGTAGGGATCTCAATAATGGCATCAGCTAGATCTCGCACAATGGGCTTTGGACAAAAGCCCACTCCGTAACCGGCAAGTGTCATCATGTCTAAATCATTAGCCCCATCACCGACAGCTACTGTAGCTTCCAGCGGAATATTATGGTCGGCGGCCCAACGCCGTAGCATCGCAGCTTTTGCTGATCGGTCGATGACTGGACCTGTAACTTTTCCGGTCAATTTCCCAGCTTTAACTTCTAAGGTATTGGCGGCAAAACCATCCAAACCAAGCTGGGTAGCAAGTGGTTCCAGCGCGTGAGTAAATCCTCCTGAAACAGCATAGACGTAGCCGCCAACTTGGTGTACTGCCTGCACAAGTTCTCGTGCGCCGTCATGGATTGTTGCTGCTGCAGCCACGGTGTCTAAGACTTCAACCGGCAGTCCTTGAAGGGTAGCTACTCGATAGTGCAGAGACTCAGCGAACTCAATTTCGCCGCGCATAGCCCGCTCGGTGACTTCCGCGACCTCGGCTTCCTTACCAGCGTGTGCGGCTAACAGCTCAATTACTTCTTCGTGGATCAGGGTGGAGTCCACGTCAAAGACCACAAGCGGAGGCTGCTGATAAAAGACGCTAACCTGCTTGGCCTTCATTGTTGCTGGATACCATTGAGCAGGTAAGTCTTTGACACGATCTGCTGCAGAAATCCAACGGTAACCGGTAAAACCGACGCCTTCAATGCCTTCCGCATATGTTGGCACCCCATCTAAACGCGGCTGATCCATGTTGTTGTACACGACCACGCGGTCCCCAATTTTCATGTTGGCCGTATTTTTCGGCATACCGGTTCCTTTCACCACTTTTTCCTGCATCTAGCCTAGTCTGGATCATATGACCTCACCCGAACTGACCCAGTCTGCAACAATTGCGCAACGCCCGATCGTTCCGCCCCACAATTTTGAGCCTGCCGACGATGCCGTCGTCCATATGTCCCACGTAACTTTTCGCCGTGGCGCAAATGTATTATTAGACGACGTTTCCTGGCTTGTTGAAGAGGGTCAGCGCTGGATTGTTATGGGTCCTAATGGTGCTGGAAAATCCACCTTGATTAATATTGCTGCGGCACGTACACATCCAACCTCCGGCAACGTTGGTATTTTGGGAGAAGTACTTGGGGCAGTCGACGTATTTGATCTTCGTCCGGCGATCGGTTTATCGTCCACACTGCTGGCAGAACAAGTCCCCGGCGGGGAAACCGTACGCGACCTCGTGGTCACCGCAGCGTATGGAGTCACCGGTAGATGGCGTGAACAATACGAGTCCCAAGACCTGCAGAGGGCAGAGCGACTACTGGCTCGCTGGGGAATATCCGGGTACGCTGATCGTCGTTTCCGCACACTGTCTGAAGGTGAACGGAAACGAGCCCTCATCGCACGAGCCATGATGACAGATCCCGAGCTACTCATTCTGGATGAACCAGGCGCCGGACTTGACCTCGCCGGCCGCGAGACACTGGTGCGTTCATTGGCTCAACTCGCTGCTGACCCGATGTCGCCTACCCAAGTGTTAGTCACACACCATGTCGAAGAGGTACCGCCCAACTTTACCCACGCTCTTGTACTGCGTGAAGGCCAGGTTATTTCTGCAGGCCCTATTGAAGCAGCACTAACGGAAGAAACACTGTCAGAGGCTTTCAGGCTACCCTTGAACGTGTCCCGCAACGCTCAAGGCCGTTTCACCGCTTTTGCCCGTACCTAAACGCACCTAGGAACCCCGTGGAATTTTTAGGTATGGAGTGGTGGCAAGTACTCCTCGTGCTCGTGGCCGGTTTTTGGGCCGGCACAATTAACTCGGTTGTAGGTTCAGGTACCCTAGTCACATTTCCGGTACTCGTATCCGTCGGGTTCCCACCGGTAACCGCGCAAATGTCGAACGCTATGGGGCTGGTTGCAGCTGGCTTTTCTGGTACCTGGGGATACCGTCGAGAGTTACACCAATCCGGTGCAATAATAAAAACCCTTACTTGGGCATCTCTGACAGGCGGAATTATCGGAGCGAGTTTGCTGATGTCACTGCCGCCCACCGTATTTGACTATGCCGCTCCGATCCTCATTGTCGTTGCTATTTTGTTTGTTGTGTTCCAGCCTCGTCTAAATACTTGGGTGCGACAGCGTCGGCAAAGAGGAGCTGGTGGAAATGAAGTCATAACTACGGACATTTCTTCAGGACCAACTGGGCCAGTTACGCCTGTGCTGTTTATTTTGATATTTCTTACTGGCATCTATGGTGGATATTTCGTGGCCGCTCAAGGCGTCTTATTACTGGGTCTGCTCGGAGTATTTCTAACCTCCGGAACATTAGTACATGCCAACGCTATAAAAACTTGGCTTTCGCTTGCCGTCAATCTCATTGCAGCAGCTAGTTATTTGTTATTTGCCTTTGACCGAATCGATTGGACTGCGGTTTTGCTCATCGCGGT
>DEPX01000001.1:0-1619 GCA_002358975.1 Micrococcaceae bacterium UBA3381
GGTGCGTGAGCATTCCGAACAGAATGGTTCTGTCACCGAAGCGATAATGCCGACAGTGCCTAATAGTCGGCCGCTGGAGGGCTCGGTGACGTTGAAAAGTTCTGCCGGTGCTGAACCGCGTGGCTCTTCGTGTGGGGTTAGCGTATATGTCTGAGAAATTTGGTCCCGGATCTCCCGTGCTGTGACCATGTTTGCTCGGGTCCAATTATGGTCAGCGTCCAATGGCATCTGTTCAATAAAACGTAGCTTATAGCCGTGTTCCAGGGTCCAGGTAAGTAATTCGGTGGCCTCATGGTCGTTGATGCCACGCAATAGCACCGCATTGATCTTGATTGGGGACAGACCAGCTGCCTTGGCAGAATGTAAACCGGATAGTACTTTGGTCAGCCGATCACGACGGGTAATCTTGGCGAAGGTTTCTGGACACACCGTATCTAACGAAACATTGATCCGGCTTAGGCCAGCGGATACTAGGTCATCGATCTTGCGTTCGAGATTGATGCCGTTGGTCGTCATCGATAAATCAACATGGGGATGACGGCTATGTATCCCGCCGATGATATCTACCAGATCGGCCCGAACTAGTGGTTCCCCGCCGGTAAATCGAATCTCTTCGATGCCTAAGTGGCTGATAGCAATGTCAGCCAGACGGACGATTTCGTGTCCGGCCAGCATGTCATCCTTTTTCAACCAATCGAGGCCTTCTGCTGGCATGCAATAACGACAGCGCAAATTACATTTATCGATTAAAGACATACGAAGGTCGGTGGCGGTACGGCCGAACTGATCAATCAAGCCTGACAATGACTGCTCCTAGCCGTATAAACCAAGGTATACGGGATGTTGAGAACGTAAACTGGAGTGTAGATTTATAGTTAGTCTAGACTCTCTGTTTTGTGGGCGAAAGGGATCGATGGAGCAAAAACTTAGCCACGTTCGTGCCGATGGTTCTGCACACATGGTAGACGTGACGGAAAAAAATACCACGTCACGATCATCCCGTGCGCAAGCCCTGGTGCAGACACGGCCCGAAGTAGTGCAATTAGTTATGGATGCCGGACTGCCAAAAGGCGATGCATTGCCGGTCGCGCGGGTGGCTGGCATTATGGCCGCTAAAAAGACTTGGGAAACTATTCCGTTATGCCATCCGATTCCGCTAGGCAAGATCACCATAGATTTCGAAGCTGACGCTGATGCCGGTGTCTTGCGAGTGCTCACGTTGGTAAAAACCACTGGGGTAACCGGCGTGGAAATGGAAGCACTGTCGGCAGCTTCCACCGCTGCGTTGACGGTCTACGACATGATTAAAGCCGTGGATGCTCGTGCGATCCTGACCGATATTAAAGTGCTAGAAAAAACGGGCGGCAAATCCGGCAACTGGACTGCCGAACCGGCCGGAGAGACCCCATGACTATGACCTCGCAAACGTATGCTGTAGCGCTTGGACATTTTTTGGCTGAGACGGTTGGCAAACTGCCCGATGTCACCGTCCCGATATCGCAAGCGCAAGGTCAGCGTTTAGCCGCGGATTTAGTTACTCAGCATCCGTCACCACGGTTTGATAATTCTCAAATGGATGGCTACGGCATCGGATACGCCAACTTGGCAGGGGGGCGGTT
>DEPX01000001.1:1626-3388 GCA_002358975.1 Micrococcaceae bacterium UBA3381
CTGGGCCCGGATGTACCTGCCGGTACTGACCCCAGCGAGGTATACCACTATGGAGTAAATGGCTATGGCCATGACACTGCGGTCCCGATCATGACCGGGGCGAAAATCCCGGAAGATGTGGTCGCGATCGTTCCGGTTGAACAAGCAGACCCCGCCAAATTTGTTAGCACCGGCGATTACGTACAGCTTCCCGCTGTCGAGGTAGGCAGTTTTATTCGCCCAGCCGGCGGCGATATGCTGCCCGGAGCGCTGTTGGCTCGCAGCGGTACCGTCATTGAGGCGACGCTGATAGCAACTGCTGCGTCCCAGGGCATTACCGAACTGACGGTCAAAGCTCGGCCACGTATTGCTGTGGTTGCAGGCGGCGATGAAGTAGTCACCGGTGGCCGTANNTAGCCGCTAAGATTTTCGACGCTAACACTCCGTTGGTGTTGGCAATGGCAAGCACTCATCAGATGGATATTGTGGCTACCGCGGCGACGACCGATGAATTGCGACAATTTCGTTCGGTATTGGACCAGCTAATTGCCGAGCACAGGCCACATCTGATATTGACGTCAGGCGGCATCTCTGAAGGCAAATACGAAGTTGTGCGTCAATTATTGGAGCGTCTTGATACCTTTTGGGTAGGCAAAGTAGATCAGCAACCAGGCGGCCCCCAAGGTTATGGTTTATATGGTTCTACACCGATCGTTGCATTGCCCGGCAACCCCATTTCCACCATGGTCTCCATGCGCATGCTTGTGCTTCCCGCCCTGTGGCAGGCTTTTACATCTGGTTACCAACCGGTTGCCATCCAAACAAGGATAAATGGTGCAGTGACTGGCTTGCCGAACAAAACGCAGTATCGCAGAGCAATTGTGGGCTTGCAAGGATCGGACGCTATCGCTCAAATCCACGGAGCAGCTGGTTCACACTTATTGGCTCAAGCCGTTGGCACCAATGCACTGGTAGAAATCCCTCCATTAGCGCGATTCAAGTCCGGAGATATGGTGACCGCTCATGTTTTTGCAGATACTTCTTGGGACAGTCAGGTACAGCCACTTGTAGATGCCCCAGGGCGGCACGAGCAGTCCAACTTCGAACGTGAAGCAACGGAACAGACGGCTTTGGTAATTGTGGCTTCAACGCGTGCAGCCGGGGGAGTGTATCGTGATGAAGCTGGTCCACAACTTGTAAAATGGTTGCAATCCAAAGGATTCCAAACACCAGAGGCGCTGGTTGTAGCTGACCATGACCTGGAAGCCACGCTAAAAGACTTGGTCGCAGGAGGGCGAGGCCCGTTACCCGATGTACTGATCACCAGCGGCGGAACTGGTATATCTCCAACTGACCAAACAGTGGATGTCATTGAACCGTATTTAGACAAGCAGCTGCCAAACGTTATGACGGCGATCCTTCTAGCAGGGCTAGAATCCACCCCACATGCAGCACTAACGCGCGGCATTGCTGGACTTATCGATGAAACATTTGTAGTGACACTGCCTGGCTCACTCGGGGGAGTTCGGGATGGCATTACCGTGCTTGATACACTCATCGACCACGTTGTGGAACAAATTCGTGGGAAAGATCATCAACGATGAGAGAGCTCCGTCATATTGGGCCGCGCCTACTGGACAAATACTGATACGTCAAGCTAGTGTAGTACTTTGCGTATCCCTGTTTCCAGGTCGTTAATGGTGTCCCTGACTCTACGTGTCAGATGACGCCATCTCCACAGGATCATACACAAGAACGGTTGACCTTCATATAGCGGTGGGTC
>DEPX01000001.1:3455-4570 GCA_002358975.1 Micrococcaceae bacterium UBA3381
CTTGGAAGGTCTGTGAAAGGATCGCTGTTGGTCGCTTCTAGCACCTCTGACAACACAACCGCTACAAACTATCGACACGGCTCTTCGTCCGGTCGTATTTCTTTTGCAAAGATTGCTGAGCCTCTTGAAGTGCCCAATCTTCTCGCCCTGCAGACAGAGTCATTTGACCGTCTAGTAGGTAACGAGCGCTGGGCTGAGCAAGTCGCACACGCACAAGAAATCGGGGACGATTCGGTAGTCACAACTTCGGGCTTGGGTGAGATTTTTGAGGAGATCTCACCAATCGAAGATTATCAGGGCACTATGTCCTTGTCGTTTGCTGACCCAGAATTCTCTGACCCGAAAATGGGTGCTGAGGAAGCAAAGGAACGGGACGCCTCATACGCTGCACCGCTGTATGTAAAAGCCGAGTTCATGAACTACAACACCGGCGAAATTAAACAGCAGACCGTATTCATGGGCGACTTCCCGCTGATGACTGATGAAGGTACCTTTATCATCAACGGTACCGAACGCGTCGTCGTCTCACAGCTGGTTCGTTCACCGGGTGCCTACTTTGAGCGCACCCCGGACAAAACGACAGATAAGGATATCTATACTGCGCGAATCATCCCATCCCGCGGTGCTTGGTTCGAATTAGAAATTGACCGCCGTGATCAAGTTTCGGTTCGTTTAGATCGTCGACGCAAGCAACCGGTCACGGTGCTACTCAAAGCATTGGGCTGGACAGAAGCTCGCATCCGCGAAGAGTTCGGCCAGTATGACTCCATGATGTTGACGCTGGAAAAAGATGGCATCGAAGACCAGGACGAAGCGCTTAAAGATATCTACCGTAAGCTACGTCCAGGTGAACCAGTCTCGGTTGATGCCGCACAAAACTTGCTGGCAAATCTTTACTTCACTGAACGTCGCTATGATCTTGCCAAGGTGGGCCGTTACAAACTTAACCGTAAACTCGGTGTCGACGCCCCACTGTCGGATCCTTCCTCTTTGGTGCTTACCGAAGAAGATGTCACCCAAATGGTGCACTTCATTGTCGGCCTGCATGCCGGAAACTCCAGCATCAAAGGCACACGCAAGGGCGAAGAAATCGATGTTCCGGTAGAAGTCGATGA
>DEPX01000001.1:4640-9322 GCA_002358975.1 Micrococcaceae bacterium UBA3381
CGCACCGGTCTGTCCCGCATGGAACGTGTGGTCCGTGAACGCATGACCACCCAAGACGTTGAGGCTATCACCCCTCAGACGTTGATCAACATCCGTCCGGTCGTTGCTGCCATTCGAGAATTCTTCGGAACCTCACAACTGTCGCAGTTTATGGACCAGGGCAACCCCTTGGCTGGGTTAACACACAAACGTCGTCTGTCAGCACTTGGCCCCGGTGGTCTATCCCGCGATCGTGCCGGCATGGAAGTTCGCGATGTTCACCCATCGCACTACGGTCGTATGTGCCCCATTGAAACTCCGGAAGGTCCAAACATTGGACTGATCGGTTCGATGGCAACTTATGGTCGCATCAATGCGTTTGGTTTTATTGAAACCCCATACCGCAAAGTCGTCGACAACAAAGTCACTGACATTGTGGAATACCTGACTGCCGACGATGAGCTGCACGTCCAAATCGCTCAGGCCAACGCGGTTCTCAACGATGACGGCTCGTTTGCTGAAGAACTGGTCATGTCCCGCCAGCGCGGCGGTGATGGTGAACCTATTCTGGCTGAGCCATCCGATATTGACTATATGGACGTTTCGCCACGCCAGATGGTATCGGCTGCAACCGCATTAATTCCATTTTTGGAACACGACGATGCTAACCGTGCGCTAATGGGCGCGAACATGCAGCGTCAAGCTGTGCCGCTCATCGAATCTGAAGCACCACTGGTCGGTACTGGCATGGAAAAACCCATTGCTATTGACGCCGGTGATTCTATTACCGCCCAGAAACCTGGTGTAGTAACTGAAGTCGCAGCTGACATGGTTACTGTTATGGAAGACGAAGGCACTACTCGTCACTACCCGGTCCATAAATTCCAGCGCTCAAACCAGGGCAACGCCTACAACCAAGTTGTACGGGTATCCGAAGGCGAACGCGTTGAATTCGGTGCGGTATTAGCAGACGGTCCGGCCACCGATAACGGTGAACTGGCTCTTGGCAAGAACCTGCTAGTGGCATTTATGCCTTGGGAAGGTCTGAACTTCGAAGACGCTATCATCGTCTCGCAACGCACGGTCTCAGATGATGTGCTGACCTCGATTCACATCGAAGAGTATGAAGTCGATGCGCGAGATACCAAACTTGGTGCTGAGGAAGTTACTCGTGACATTCCAAACGTTTCCGATGAAGTACTGTCACAGCTTGATGAGCGCGGCATTATCCACATCGGTGCCGAAGTGGAAGCCGGCGATATCCTGGTTGGACGTGTAACGCCGAAGGGCGAAACAGAACTGACACCAGAAGAGCGCTTACTGCGTGCTATCTTCGGTGAAAAGTCCAAAGAAGTTCGTGACACCTCTTTGAAAGTGCCACACGGTGAATCCGGAACCGTCATCGGTGTACGGATCTTCGACCGTGACGAGGATGATGAACTGCCAGCCGGTGTCAACCAGCTTGTCCGTGTCTACGTTGCCCAGAAGCGTAAAATCACTGACGGCGATAAGATGGCTGGCCGTCACGGGAACAAGGGCGTTATCGCCAAAATCTTGCCCGTGGAAGACATGCCATTCCTCGCCGATGGTACCCCGATTGACATGATCCTCAACCCCTTGGGTGTGCCCGGACGTATGAACCTTGGTCAGGTCATGGAACTGCACCTTGGTTGGGCTGCCGCCAACGGTTGGAAGATTGAAGGAGCGCCAGAGTTCCTTGAAAAACTGCCAAATCTACCGCGCGAAACCGGACCGGTTAATGTTGCAACACCAGTCTTCGACGGTGCAGAAGCCGAAGAAGTCACCGGGCTGCTAGACCACGTTAACCCAACCCGCGATGGTGAACGCCTCATGGGCAATGACGGTAAGGCACTGTTGTTTGACGGACGCTCTGGGGAACCATTCCCAGAACATGTTTCCGTTGGCTACATGTACATGCTCAAACTCCACCACCTGGTCGACGATAAGATTCACGCACGCTCGACCGGCCCGTACTCGATGATCACCCAGCAGCCTCTAGGTGGTAAAGCACAGTTCGGTGGCCAGCGTTTTGGCGAGATGGAAGTCTGGGCTCTGGAAGCCTACGGCGCCGCATACACCCTGCAGGAACTGCTGACCCACAAATCCGACGACGTCCACGGCCGTGTCAAGGTCTATGAAGCGATCGTCAAAGGGGAAAACATCCCCGAACCTGGGGTGCCAGAATCATTCAAGGTTCTGATCAAAGAAATGCAGTCGCTATGCCTCAACGTGGAAGTACTTTCCGCTGACGGTCAATCTATTGAAATGCGTGACTCGGATGAAGAATCATTCCGTGCTGCTGAAGAACTAGGCATCGATCTCTCCCGATCCGAACCCAGTTCGGTAGAAGAAGTCTAAGTTCACAACACAAATTAGTCTTTATCCATTTTAGAACCAGGAGTTCATCGGACTATGTCCACAGAAAACTCATTCGGCCTCATGCGCATCGGACTGGCCACCGCCGACCAAATTCGCGAGTGGTCCTATGGTGAGGTCAAAAAACCTGAAACTATTAACTATCGCACCCTGAAGCCAGAAAAAGACGGGCTATTTTGTGAACGCATTTTTGGTCCAACCCGCGACTGGGAATGCTACTGCGGTAAATACAAACGTGTCCGTTATAAGGGCATCATTTGTGAACGCTGCGGTGTAGAAGTCACCCGCTCCAAAGTTCGCCGTGACCGCATGGGCCACATCGAACTGGCTGCACCCGTCACCCACATCTGGTACTTCAAAGGTGTGCCATCACGCCTTGGTTACCTGCTGGATCTGGCGCCTAAAGACCTTGAAAAGATTATCTACTTTGCCGCCTATATGATCACCTCCGTGGACGAGGAAGCTCGCCATGCTGACCTGCCAAACCTTCAGGCCGAACACGACCAAGAAATCGCCTTCCTGAAGAAACAGCTTGATTCAGATATCGCGGCTATCTCCCAGGATCTTGAAGAAGAGCTGGCGCAACTGGAAAAGGCCGGGGCTAAGGCAGCAGAACGCGAAAAAGCTAAATCCCTTGCTGAAAAGACCATGGGCCAAGTACGTAAACGCGCCGAGGCTGAAATTGACCAGATGGAAGACGTCTGGGAGCGTTTCAAGAACCTCAAAGTGGGCGATCTCGAGGGCGAAGAACACATCTTCCGTGCCATGCGAGACAAGTACGGTGAATACTTCGAAGGCTCCATGGGCGCCGAATCGATCCAGCGTCGTCTACAAACCTTTGACCTGCAAGGTGAAGCAGAAAAACTCCACGAGATCATCCAAACCGGACGCGGACAGCGGAAAACGCGTGCCTTGAAGCGGTTGAAAGTGGTTAATGCATTTTTGACCACCGACAACTCACCAGAGGGCATGGTACTGGATGCGGTCCCGATCATCCCACCGGAACTGCGCCCCATGGTGCAGCTTGATGGTGGACGTTTTGCAACCTCGGACCTTAACGACCTGTACCGCCGCGTCATTAACCGCAACTCACGTCTGAAGCGCCTGCTGGAACTGGGCGCCCCAGAAATTATTGTGAACAACGAAAAGCGCATGCTGCAGGAATCCGTTGACTCACTATTCGATAACGGACGTCGTGGCCGCGCAGTAACTGGTCCGGGTAACCGGCCACTGAAATCCCTGTCCGATATGCTCAAGGGCAAACAGGGCCGCTTCCGTCAGAACCTGCTCGGTAAGCGCGTTGATTACTCAGGCCGCTCTGTTATTGTCGTTGGTCCACAGCTGGAGCTACACCAGGCCGGTCTGCCAAAACAGATGGCACTGGAATTGTTCAAGCCGTTTGTGATGAAACGTTTGGTTGACCTCAACCACGCACAAAATATCAAATCGGCAAAACGCATGGTGGAACGCACCCGTCCACAGGTTTGGGATGTACTGGAAGAAGTTATTACCGAACATCCGGTACTGCTCAACCGTGCACCAACCCTGCACCGGCTCGGTATCCAGGCATTTGAGCCACAGCTGGTAGAAGGCAAAGCCATCCAGCTGCACCCACTGGTATGTGCCGCATTCAATGCTGACTTCGACGGCGACCAGATGGCAGTTCACCTGCCATTGAGCCCAGAAGCGCAGGCTGAAGCGCGCATCTTGATGCTGTCGTCCAACAATATTCTCAAGCCATCTGATGGTCGTGCTGTGGCCGTCCCGTCACAGGATATGATCATTGGTTTGAACCACCTCACTCAGGTGCGCGACGACGTTGAAGGCATTGGCAACAGCTACTCCACGCTCGGGGAAGCCATCATGGCCATGGATGCTGGAACGCTGCATCTGAATGCAACTATCACCATCGGTGTTGACGGATTCGTACCATCTGCAGTCCAGCCTGCACCAGAAGACTGGGAACCCGGCCAGCTGGCCAATCTGGAAACCACCTTAGGTCGTGTACTGTTCAACCAGCTGCTACCGGCTGACTATCCCTGGGTAGAAATGGTCGCGACAAAAGGCACCCTCGGAGGTTTGGTCAACGATCTGGCAGAACGCTATCCACTGGTAGAAACGGCACAAGCGCTCGACAACCTAAAAGATGCTGGGTTCTACTGGGGCACATGGTCCGGGGTGACCGTAGCGATCTCCGATATCACCTCGAACTTCGATAAAGCCTCCATCATGGAATCCTATGAGGACCAGGCTTCCAAAGTTCAGGTCCAGTATGAAACCGGTCTGATCGCAGACGAAGAACGTCG
>DEPX01000001.1:9423-17302 GCA_002358975.1 Micrococcaceae bacterium UBA3381
GGTAACTGGCTGCAGGTTCGCCAAATTGCCGGTATCCGTGGACTTGTAGCTAACCCAAAGGGTGAGATTATTCCACGTCCGATCAAGTCCTCCTATCGTGAGGGTCTGTCGGTGCTGGAATACTTCTCCGCAACTCACGGTGCTCGTAAAGGCCTGGCCGATACCGCGTTGAAGACGGCAAACTCCGGTTACCTGACTCGTCGTCTTGTCGACGTCTCCCAGGACGTTATTGTCCGAGAAGAAGACTGCGGTACTCGACGTGGACTCAACGTCTCCATTGCCACGCCCAACGAAAACGGCGAGCTGGTTATGGTCGACGACGTTGAGACCTCAGCCTACTCTCGCGTACTAGCCACCGATGTCAAAGATGCCGACGGTAATGTCGTGGCTGAAGCAGGTGAAGACGTTGGCAGCACCAAACTCAACGAACTGGTCAAAGCTGGCATCACTGACATCCGTGCCCGGTCAGTATTGACCTGTGACTCGGCGGTTGGAACCTGTGCCAAGTGCTACGGTCGATCCATGGCTACCGGTAAGGTAGTCGACATCGGAGAAGCCGTTGGTATTATCGCAGCCCAGTCCATTGGTGAGCCAGGTACTCAGTTGACGATGCGTACGTTCCACACCGGTGGTGTCGCATCAGCCGATGATATTACCCAGGGTCTGCCACGTATTCAGGAACTCTTCGAAGCCCGCACACCAAAAGGTGTCGCTCCGATCTCTGAAGTTGCCGGCCGCGTAACCATCGAAGAAGATGACAAACAGGTCCGTCTCGTACTAACCCCAGACGACGGTTCTGAAGAAATGGCTTACCCGGTCCTGCGTCGTTCCCGTATTCTTGTCGAAGACGGACAACACGTAGATGTCGGAACCCAATTGGTCTCAGGTGCGATCGATCCGAAGCAGGTGCTGCGTGTTCTTGGACCACGTGCCGCCCAGAAGTTCTTGGTCGACGAAGTCCAAGAGGTCTACCAGTCGCAGGGTGTTGGCATTCACGACAAGCACGTGGAAGTCATCGTTCGCCAGATGCTACGTCGAATCACCATTATTGATTCCGGCGATACTGACTTGCTGCCAGGTGAACTTGCCGATCGGGCAGCGTTCGTGGCAGCCAACCGTGCAGCTGTGGCCGAAGGCCAGCGTCCAGCTTCTGGCCGTGACGAACTGATGGGTATCACCAAGGCATCTCTGGCAACAGACTCCTGGCTATCTGCTGCGTCCTTCCAGGAAACCACTCGCGTTCTGACACAGGCTGCGATGGAAGGCAAAGCTGATCCGCTGTTGGGCCTCAAAGAAAATGTCATCATCGGTAAGCTGATCCCGGCCGGTACCGGCCTGGATCGCTACACCAATGTTGCTGTTGAACCAACAGATGACGCCAAGGCAAACATGTTTACTGGTGCCACCGCATTCCCGGACTTCGACTATCCGGGTATGGACACCGAAATCGGTGGAGACTTCCACGCCATTCCGCTGGAAGACTACGGCCTGGGTGGCGACTTCCGCTAAACCATAAGCCGTCAACACCGCAATAGGTAGACAGGGTCCACGCGAAAAAAATTCGCGCGGGCCCTGTCTGTTTTAACCAGTTACAAAGAGTAGCTAATACCAGCACTTGGGAACCGATTAAAACACGGGGCCGTTGACAGCACATGGTGCACATCAACGACCCCGCAATAGAAACAGTAGCGTCAGCCGCGACGCTCTAAATACAATTTGAAAGCCCGAGATAAGATTTTATTAATCGGATAGTCCCATTCGCCCATGGTCTGGACGATATCGGCTCCCATCGTAGTTTTAAAGCGAGTCAGTCCTGCTAACTCATGTTCCTTATCTAACGTTGCCGAAACCCCGCCCAGGTCGTACCACGCAGCACCAGCTTCCAGGCTGAGCTTAATCTGTTCAAGCTGTAGCGCTCGTGGAGCATATCTTTTAGACTCCGCACGACTTGAGGCACCATATACATACCATCCGGTATCTTGTTGCTGCACGTAAATGGCGGATGCGAGCAACTGGTCATGATAATGCGCAAACAGTACCTTGCACTCTGCGACCTCTGAAGTATTCAAAGCCTCTACCATTGCCTCGAAATAGCTTTGCGGACGACCGGTGAAATTATCGCGCTCAGCAGTCTCTTCATACAGGGCCTGCCACTGGTCTATATCCTCGAGTCCGCCGCTAGAAATAACCAAATCAGAGCGCGTTGATTTACGAGTTTGTCGGCGTGAAGTGCTGTCCATCCGTGTCAGTACTTCTTCAACTGCCTGCTGAAACTCTGGAGAATCGCGATTTGCACGCTGTTCGGCAGTCAATTCCGGTAGTGGAATTCGAGCCTGAAATTGAGCCTGGCCAGCGATAAAGTCATCACTGACCTCAGGTTTCTGCCAGCCTAAATCGATTAGATTATCTTGCATCGACCAAGCAGTGCTATTCGATTCGACAGGGTCCAAGCCGGGGATCTGCTCATAACCACCACCGGATAGGGCCTTGCGAACCGAATCCGCTTCCCACCGGCATAAAACAAATGGCAAACCCATACGAACCATAAAGGCGCCCTGACCCCGGGCAAATTTAATCAGTGGCTTCAGTAAAGACGGCAATTCAACAACCTGCGGATGAAAAATGGGGCCATCGGCAATGTACGCCAGGGATCTGCCACGCAATCCAGGAACCGGTATCGGCCGATACAATACCAAGGAGGCCGCTACCAGTTCGTCCCGGTAGAACCACCCTACCGACTGACTTCGCCAAGCAGGCTTTGTCTGAGGCCACAGCGGGTTCTGTAAAAAAGAAGCCGAACGCTCACCTACGAGAAACTCATGGTGCTGTTCAACGGAAATCTCTTGGATGCGTAAAGTCTTATGGTATGTCACCCCTCCAGCGTACCCCAGTATGACTCGACAAAACCCGCTGCAAAAGTCACCAGCAGCCCAAGCTATTGCTAAACTCGTCGACTATGAGCCCACAGATTCCTGCCTCTCAACCCTTCGTCCCGGTTATTACCGGGGGAGACCTTGGGGCATACACCCTCGCCCGTGAATTCCATGAAGCATACGGAGTTATTTCCGCTGTCGTGCCAACGGCAGATAACCTGGTTGTCGGTGGGAGCAAGATCACCCAGGTGTTTCCTGCAGGACCAATGTTTGAAGCACAGTCAGTGTTAAAGCATTTAGCTGACATCGCACAAAAACTTCAACAGCACAACTCGCGTCCGCTACTCCTGGTGGCAGGCTACGATCATCTCGTCAGAATTATGGTTGACCACGCGACGGAACTTCGTCGGCTAGGTTACGTTTTTCCAGGGCTGACAACGCAGCAGCTTGATCAGGCAGCGCTAAAAGAACATTTCTATGCGTTATGCGAAGATTTGGGTATCAATTTTCCGCGGACAACCGCTATTGATTGTGCCCGAGGAAGTTCAGCCGTAGACGAGTTTGTGGCCTCCCTTACGGCTCCCGATTGGCACTATCCGTTGATACTTAAAGCCGGTGACGGTGGTCAGTGGGCCAACACTCAGTTTGAAGGTCGGCGTAAGGTCCATTACATAGCCACACCAGAGCAGCTTAGCGAGATACTCCAGAAAGCCATCTCAGCTGGATACCGTGGCACACTCATCATCCAACAGTTCATCCCTGGTCCTGATTCTAATCTTCGAATCTTAACCCACTTTCGGGATCGTAACGGTCAAAACCTCCTAACCGGGCTGGCACAGGTAATTGTCGAAGACCACGCCCCGGGGCTGGAAGGCAACTCACGGGCGCTTGTCACTGTTTCTGATACCACGGTAGAAGAGCAGGGACGTCGTCTCATGGATGCCGTCAACTGGCACGGATTTGGTATGTTCGACATCAAAATTCACGAACAAACCGGTGAGGCATATTTCTTAGAAATGAACCCACGGCTAGGACGTCACCATTATTATCTGACGGCTGCAGGTGCGAACCCCGCTACCTATCTATATCGCGAATTTGTTACAGGCGATGACCACCCGGGATCGTTGACCGTGGACGGACCAGCCGCTTCGCTCACCATTCCTATGAAACTGGCACAGCAATATGCCTCAGAAGAACAACTGGAACACCTTCGGGCCGCCCAACAGTACAAAAGAGTAGGTCGACCACTGAGTTACTCGAAGGATCGGAATTTCAAACGCGACTTATATCAACGCTACCGACTGTCTAAAGCGGCTGCAGAAGTGGAACATATTCCGGGCACGATGAACCCGTAAGATGGCTAAAAATGCAAGTAGTTGCTCAATTTTCCCCGCAAGCTCGAACCTGCTACACTAGGAACGATTGTTTCAAAGTGGCAGTAGGACTCTGTCCGGGTTGCGGGGATCTTGCGCAACAAATGCCACCTTTTTGCACGTCCAAAGGCAGGACCTAGGGCGTCGAAAAAAGCCCAAGCTTTCTTTCGAATCGCGGGGGGATTTTAACCGCCACGATCCGTTCGAAAGAAGATGACAAAATACGGAGATACATTTTGCCAACAATTCAGCAGCTGGTCCGTAAGGGCCGCACACCAAAGGCAAAGCGCGTTGGTTCGCCTGCGCTTGATGCGCGTCCAATGCGCCGTGGCGTGTGCACACGTGTGTATACCACCACCCCAAAGAAACCGAACTCTGCGCTGCGTAAAGTCGCACGTGTCCGTCTAGCCGGTGGCGTCGAAGTTACCGCCTACATTCCAGGTGAAGGACATAACCTCCAGGAGCACTCGATTGTGCTTGTACGCGGCGGTGGCGTGAAGGACCTTCCAGGTGTCCGTTACAAGATTGTGCGCGGTGCTCTGGATACCCAGGGTGTCAAAGACCGTCGTCAAGCTCGTAGCCGTTATGGTGCCAAGAAGGAGAAGAACTAACCCATGCCACGTAAAGGACCCGCGCCCAAGCGCCCGCTGGTAGTTGACCCGGTTTATGGTTCATCCTTGGTCACCCAGCTGATCAACAAAGTTTTGGTTGATGGTAAGAAATCAACCGCTGAACGTATTGTCTACGGAGCCTTGAACGGGACTCGCGACAAAGCCGGTGACGATCCGGTGGCGACACTGAAGAAGGCTCTGGATAACGTGCGTCCTGCTCTCGAAGTACGCTCACGTCGTGTTGGCGGTGCGACATATCAGGTGCCTGTCGAGGTGAAACCTGGACGTGCAACTGCGCTAGCATTGCGCTGGCTGGTGACGTTCTCGAAGACACGCCGTGAAAAGTCTATGACTGAGCGACTGACTAACGAAATTCTAGATGCTTCCAACGGACTGGGTGCAGCTGTGAAACGTCGCGAAGATGTTCACAAGATGGCTGAAGCTAATAAGGCGTTTGCCCACTACCGCTGGTAAATCAAACACCAATTCAGTACTCATTCCGAGCCGTTGCCTCAACTAGGAGTCTGTGGCTCTTGGAAATAGGCAACAACTAAGGGAGACCCTGTGGCACAACAAGAAGTGCTTACTGACCTCACAAAAGTTCGCAATATCGGCATTATGGCTCACATTGACGCCGGTAAAACTACTACAACCGAGCGGATCCTGTTCTACACCGGTGTAAACCACAAACTCGGTGAAACCCATGATGGTGCTTCAACCACCGACTGGATGGCGCAGGAAAAAGAACGCGGTATTACTATTACCTCCGCTGCTGTAACCAGCTTCTGGGAAGGTAACCAGATTAACGTCATCGACACCCCAGGTCACGTTGACTTCACTGTTGAAGTTGAACGCTCCCTGCGTGTGCTCGACGGTGCCGTTGCAGTCTTCGACGCCAAAGAAGGTGTTGAACCACAGTCGGAGACCGTCTGGCGTCAAGCTGATAAATACGGTGTACCCCGTATCTGCTTCGTTAACAAGATGGACAAACTTGGTGCGGACTTCTATCACACGGTAGAAACCATCAAGTCCCGTCTTGGAGCTAAGCCGTTGGTTATGCAGCTGCCGATCGGGACCGAACACGACTTTATCGGTGTCGTTGACCTGTTGAGCATGAAGGCTTTTGTCTGGCCCGCTGATGCAAAAGGTGACACCAAACTTGGTGCCACCTATGAAATCGAAGAAATTCCTGCAGAGCTGCAGGAACGCGCCGAAGAGTACCGTAACGAACTCATCGAGTCCGCAGCTGAATCATCAGAAGAATTGATGATGAAGTACCTCGACGAAGGTGACCTGAGCAATGATGACATCAAAGCCGGAATCCGTGCTCTGACTATTGCTGATGATGCCTACCCGATATTTTGTGGTTCGGCATTCAAGAACCGCGGTGTACAGCCTGTTATCGATGCGGTAGTTGACTACTTGCCATCACCACTGGACGTGGATTCGGTCAAGGGCACTGCGCTAAATGATCCTGAACAGGAAATGACCCGTAAACCCCGCTTGGATGAGCCTTTTTCGGCGCTAGCATTCAAGATTGCGGCCCACCCATTCTTCGGGACACTGACCTACATTCGTGTCTACTCCGGCAAGATCAAGGCCGGGGACCAGATCCTCAATGCGACAAAACAGCGACAAGAACGTGTTTCCAAGCTGTTTCAGATGCACGCCAATAAGGAAAACCCTGTTGACGAAGCCCAGGCAGGCCACATTTATGCCGTGGTTGGTCTGAAAGACGTCACCACAGGCGATAGTCTGGCGGCTAAAGATGCTCCGATTATTCTGGAATCTATGGAATTCCCAGAACCGGTAATTTCGGTGGCGATTGAACCGAATTCGAAGGGCGACCAGGAAAAACTTTCCACCGCCATTCAGCGTTTATCAGCAGAGGATCCGACCTTTACCGTCAGCCAGAACGAAGAAACTGGACAGACTGAAATTGGCGGTATGGGCGAACTGCATCTCGATGTGCTGGTTGACCGTATGAAACGCGAATTCAAAGTTGAAGCAACTGTGGGTAAGCCACAGGTTTCTTACCGTGAAACCATTCGTCGCAAGGTTGAGTCGATTGACTTCACTCATAAAAAGCAGACTGGTGGGTCGGGACAGTTCGCTAAAGTTGTTGTCACCTTCGAACCACTGGACACCGAAGACGGCGAAATTTACGAATTCAAAAACTCCGTCACTGGTGGACGTATTCCACGTGAGTACATTCCATCGGTAGACCAAGGTATCCAGGAAGCTATGCAGTTTGGTGTGCTTGCCGGTTATCCTATGGTCGGCGTCAAAGCCACCCTGGAAGATGGNNNGCCTATCACGATGTTGACTCATCAGAAATGGCGTTCAAGCTTGCAGGCTCGCAGGTATTCAAAGAAGGCATCAAGCGCGCAAAACCGGTTCTACTGGAACCAGTCATGTCGGTTGAGGTACGGACACCAGAAGAATACATGGGCGATGTTATCGGTGACTTGAACTCCCGTCGAGGTACCATTGAATCCATGGAAGACGCTACGGGCGTGAAGGTCGTCAAGGCCAAAGTCCCACTGTCTGAAATGTTTGGTTACATCGGTGACCTCCGCTCCCGTACGCAGGGTCGCGCTGTCTACACGATGACCTTTGATTCTTATGGCGAAGTACCATCGGCAGTTTCTGAAGAAATCATTCAGAAACACTCTGGCGAGTAATTTAGAATAGTTTGCCGATTAGATTTAGGGTGGTGGGCCTGAATTTCAGGCCCGCCGTCTACCAAACAACATGTTTCCCCGAACATGCGGTTTGGTCCAGGACTAGGGTCCGGTCCGCATCTGCGGCCAAGATTGTGTAGCAATCTACGGACCGGTCCTAATCATCGGGGCAATTTAGTAAAAACAACATCTGACGTAGACTGGACCCAAGTCAGACCGCCACAAGCGGCTGCATGTCCTTCTCCAGTCGAACAGTTCTAGGAGGAATCTGTGTCGAAGGCAAAGTTCGAGCGGACAAAGCCGCACATTAATATCGGTACCATTGGTCACGTTGACCA
>DEPX01000001.1:17418-17615 GCA_002358975.1 Micrococcaceae bacterium UBA3381
GAAGAGCGCCAGCGCGGTATTACCATTAACGTCTCTCACGTTGAGTACGAGACCGATAAACGTCACTACGCTCACGTCGACGCCCCAGGCCACGCTGACTACATCAAAAACATGATTACTGGTGCTGCACAAATGGATGGTGCTATCTTGGTTGTTGCTGCAACTGATGGTCCTATGCCACAAACTCGTGAACACAT
>DEPX01000114.1 GCA_002358975.1 Micrococcaceae bacterium UBA3381
TCCTGGTACCGGTACCCATCGGATCCCCGCCGGGAACCCTCCACAACCTGCCTGCTAGGCATCTTGAAAGGAATACAATGGAACTGCATGGTTCATTGAACATGATCGGATACGGTCTGGCCGCGATTGGCTCTGCCATTGGTGTGGGTCTGATTTTCGCTGCATACATTAACGGTGTTGCACGCCAACCAGAATCCCAGTCGCAGCTGCAGCCTATCGCGCTGTTGGGCTTCGCCCTGGCTGAAGCTCTGGCAATTCTGGGCTTGGTCTTCGCATTCGTTATCGGAGCCTAGAGCACCATCCAGGGTCGGTGCACATCGGCCACATTTGTCAGTAATGAACACTTAAGGATGGTTTGAAATGATCAAGAGCATGATGATCATGGCAGCCGCCGCGCAGCAGGAAGATCAGGCAAACCCACTGATCCCGAATATTTGGGAAATTGTGGTCACCTCGGTCGGTTTCCTCGTCCTCTTGTTCATCGTCGTCAAGTTCGTCGTTCCGGCAATGGAGAAATCCTACGTCGAGCGTCGCGATGCGATCGAGGGTGGACTAGAGCGCGCCCAGGCTGCACAGGCAGAAGCTGCACAGTTGAAAAACAACTATGAACAGCTGCTGCAAGACGCTCGTACTGAAGCCAGCCAGATCCGTGAGCAGGCTCGTACCGATGCGGCCCAGATTGTTGCGGAGGCTCGCCAGAACGCTTCGGCTGAAGCATCTCGTATTTCTGAACAAGCTTCTCACCAAATCGCAGCAGAACGTCAGCAAGCTGTAGCCGCACTTCGTACCGAAGTTGGTACGTTGGCAACGTCGCTGGCATCCAAAATTGTTGGTGAGGCCCTCGATGACGATGCACGCTCACAGCGCGTAGTCGATCGGTTCCTCACAGATTTGGAACAAGAACAGGCCTCGACCACGAGTGCAGGTGCAACTAAGTAATGTCACAAGCATCGCGTGATTCATTGGCACAACTGCACACCGAGCTGAAACCAACCCTTTCAGCCGGCGGAGTCGAACTCGGCGCCGAACTGTTTGCGGCTTTGAAAGTGATCGAAGAAAACGGTGCATTGCGTCGTTCGGTCACTGACCCAACGGTTGAAGCTAACCGACGTCAAGAGCTGATTGGCAATATCTATGCAAATAAGGTCTCTGCTGAGGCTGTAAAGGTATTGCAAGGTCTTGCTGGTACTCGCTGGTCGACCGAACGCGAGTTTGGCGATGCGGTGGAAGACATGGCCGCAACCGCTGTAGTTCACAGTGCGGAACGCAACGGACTTGCCGGACTTGAATCGCTCACCCAGCAGCTGCTGGCCTTCAACCATGCGGTAGAAGTCAACCACGAGCTGCAGCGGGCACTGACCGATCAGCAAGCACCGGTATCGGCTCGCGGAGAGTTGGCTGTTAGTCTTATGACAGCCGATGCCATGGATGCAGCCAAAGTCTTGGTGCGTCAGGCAGTTGAACTTCCTCGTGGTGCCAAGCCAGTTGATCTTGTTCGTCGTTTCGCTGATATAAGCGCAAAGCAACAACGTCAGTGGATCGCCGATGTGACGGTGGCCCGTCCACTCCAGCAGACTCAGGTAGATCGTCTCGCTAAGTCACTTTCGGCCACATTTGGTCGAGAACTGACTTTGAATATCGAGATCGATTCGCAGCTGGTCGGCGGTATCCGGATCCAAGTTGGTGACGAGGTAATTGATTCCTCCGTTGCAACACGACTGAATGATCTGAACACAACAATGGCCGGCTGAAACCGGCACTCGAAACATTCACAACTAGGCCCATCGCAATGATGAGGCAAGACAAGAGAGCAGGGACTGCAGATGGCCGATTTGACCATCAACGCTGACGACGTCCGTGATGCCCTACATGAGTTTGCGGAGTCGTTCGAACCGGCCGACACCGAACGTGTCGAGGTCGGTTACGTGAACAGCGCAGCTGACGGTATTGCTACCGTTGAAGGCCTACCTTCCGTTATGGCAAACGAATTGCTGCGTTTTGAAAACGGCATCACCGGGCTTGCCCAGAACCTCGACCCACGACAAATTGGTGTCGTTGTACTGGGGGACTTCCAAGATATCCACGAAGGCACGAAAGTGTACCGCACCGGCGAAGTATTGTCGGTACCAGTCGGTGACGCCTTTATGGGTCGTGTAGTCAACCCACTTGGCGAGCCCATGGACAACCTCGGAGACATCGAGGACGAAGGTCGTCGTGCGTTGGAACTCCAAGCACCAGGTGTAACCCAACGAAAATCTGTACACGAACCACTCCAAACCGGTATGAAAGCCATCGATGCGATGATCCCGATTGGTCGTGGACAGCGTCAGCTGATCATTGGTGACCGCCAGACTGGTAAAACCGCAATCGGTGTCGATGCGATTCTGAACCAAAAAGCCAACTGGGAATCCGGGGATCCGAATAAACAGGTACGTTGTATCTACGTTGCTGTTGGCCAGAAAGCATCTACCATTGCTTCGGTTCGTTCCACTCTGGAGCGCGAAGGCGCACTGGAATACACCACAATAGTTGCCTCACCAGCATCTGACCCCGCCGGTTTCAAATACCTAGCCCCCTACGCTGGGTCAGCTATCGGCCAGCACTGGATGTACGGTGGCAAACACGTATTGATCATCTTTGATGACCTTTCCAAACAGGCCGAAGCATATCGCGCGGTCTCGCTGTTGCTGCGCCGCCCACCAGGCCGTGAAGCCTATCCGGGTGACGTCTTCTATCTGCACTCCCGGCTGCTGGAACGTTGTGCCAAGCTCTCCGATGATATGGGAGCCGGTTCCATGACTGGCTTGCCGATTGTAGAAACCAAGGCCAACGATGTTTCGGCATACATTCCTACCAACGTGATTTCCATTACCGACGGTCAGATTTTCTTGCAGTCTGACCTGTTCAACGCCAACCAGCGTCCTGCTGTTGACGTTGGTGTATCGGTCTCGCGTGTTGGTGGTGACGCACAGGTTAAGGCCATGAAGAAGGTTTCCGGTACGCTGCGTATTGATCTTGCCCAGTATCGTGATATGGAAGCGTTTTCCATGTTCGCTTCAGACCTTGATGCTTCCACCCGTCGTCAGTTGGATCGTGGTGCACGTCTGATGGAACTGCTCAAGCAGCCGCAGTACTCGCCGTACCCGGTCGAAGAACAAGTTGCCTCGATTTGGGCTGGCTCGCGTGGCCACATGGATGACATCCCAGTGTCGGACATCTTGCGCTTTGAAGACGAGTTCTTGCAGCACTTACGGCTGAACAACATTGCACTGCCGTCCATTGCTGAAACTGGACTGATGAGCGAAGACGTTGAAGAAGTATTGGTTCAAGAAGTCACCAACTTCAAGAAAGCGTTCTTGGCAGAGGGTTCGGATTCCCTGGTTCAGGCGGGCCACGAGGAACACGACGCCATCGATGATGGTTCTGTCGAACAGGAACAGATCGTCCGCCAGAAACGCTGATCGACCCGTAGCCGAAGGTGCCGGGATGAGCCGGCACCCGCTATAGGTCACAGAAAGGAAAAGCATGTCAGCAGCCGATATTCGGGTCTTTCGCCAGAAGATCGATTCGACGACGTCGATGAAAAAGATCTTTAACGCGATGGAACTGATCGCTACATCGCGAATCGGTAAGGCACGCCAACGTGTGGCAGCTTCGATGCCCTATGCGAATGCGATTACCCGAGCCGTCTCTGCGGTATCGTCACAACAAGACATTGAACACGTACTGACGTCGGAACCAGAAAATCCACGTCGCGCAGCGGTGCTCATTATGTCTAGTGACCGCGGATTGGCCGGGGCGTATTCTGCAAACATCTTGCGTAAGGCTGAGTCACTGATCGAACGTCTTCATGAAGAAGACAAGACCGCTGATCTCTACCTTATTGGACGCAAAGCACAGGCGTACTTTGACTTCCGAAACCGCTCATACGAGGGATTCTGGACCGGATCAACCGACAACCCTGACTTCGATACCGCAAAGGAAATTGGCGAAACACTCGTCGAGGCTTTCCTCACCGACTACGAAGACGGCGGTGTTGACGAAATTCATATCGTTTACACCGAGTTCAAATCTATGGTGAATCAGGAACCAATGATCATCCGCTTGCTGCCGCTTGAATTCGTAGACGAAGAAGTCTCGGATGAATCGGAGCTCTTCCCACTGTACGAGTACGAACCGGCCCCGGAAGAAGTCCTCGATGCGTTGTTGCCAAAATACATTGAGTCACGAATCTTTTCGGCTATGTTGCAAGCCGCCGCATCCGAATTGGCCAGCCGCCAGCGTGCTATGAGTGCAGCCGGTGATAACGCCGATGACCTCATTCGTGACTACACCTTGCTGATGAACAACGCCCGTCAAGCTTCCATTACCCAGGAACTTACCGAACTCATTGCTGGTGCAGACGCACTGGCAGAATGATCGACCAGCGGGCTGACACCAGCCTCACTGACCAATATTCACCATCCACATAGAAGTGAGTTACATGACTGCCACCATTAACGAATCCGGTACAGGCGCCGCTACTGGCGCCGTGGGCCGCATTGCCCGCGTGACCGGTCCGGTAATCGACGCTGAATTTCCAGCAGACGCTATGCCGGGTATTTACAATGCGCTAACCGTAGACGTTGAACTCGACGGCAAAACATCCACCATTACCTTTGAAACTGCCCAGCACCTTGGCGAGAACCTGGTTCGTGCCATCGCGATGCAGTCCACTGACGGCCTGGTTCGCGGTCAAGAAGTCCGCGACACCGGTTCCGCCATTACCGTACCGGTTGGCGATGTCGTCAAAGGCCACATTTTCAATGCGCTAGGCGATTCTCTAGATATCGACATCTCCGAACTCGATGTCCAAGACCGCTGGCCGATCCACCGTCAGCCACCACATTTCGCTGACCTTGAGGGTTCCACCGAAATGTTGGAAACCGGCATTAAGGTCATCGACCTGCTGACCCCCTACATTCAGGGTGGAAAGATCGGTCTATTCGGTGGTGCCGGTGT
>DEPX01000177.1:0-826 GCA_002358975.1 Micrococcaceae bacterium UBA3381
GGAGCCACAGCCATTGATATGGACGCCCGCGACGGCAACGAACATGACTTGGCGGTCGTGGCGCCCATCGTATTGGGTGTGGCCTTTATCGTGCTGATCGTTCTATTGCGCTCGCTGTTGGCACCTGTGCTTCTGCTGCTGATCAATATTGCCAGCGCGGCCGCGGCCATTGGTGCCGGCGCATGGGTATCCGGGCTGGTGTTTGAACAGTCAGCACTGGATGTCCAAGTCCCGGTTCTGGCGTTTATGTTCCTGGTGGCATTAGGTATCGACTACACGATCTTCTTGACCCACCGTGCCCGACACGAAGCCTTCGAACACGGCACCAAAGAAGGTATGGCCCAGGCCTTGGCACACACCGGATCAGTTATCACCTCGGCCGGGATCGTCTTGGCCGCCGTCTTCGCCGCACTGGGTGTACTACCGCTAGTTGTGCTGGGACAATTAGGGCTAATCGTATGCATCGGGGTGCTGATCGACACCGTTGTGGTGCGCAGTGTGATCGTGCCAGCACTGTTTGGGCTGATCGGCGATAAGATCTGGTGGCCTGGAAAACTTCCAGTCGGGTCTGCATAATAAGCCAATGAGCATTGTCAATACACCGCTAAAGTACTCGGGCGCCACCGGTGGCGCTACCCGGCGTGCCATGGCTATCGGGCAATATGTCATCGCCGTGGTCCTAACCGTTGTGGGGATGTTGCGCGGGCTAGAAGATGCCACCGCTCCGGTGATTGCACTGGTGGCCATCGGGGTATTATTTCTGGCCTGGCACACCGCAGGCAGTTGGATCCCCAAACGCACCGATTCGCTGCGGCTGCTGCGCTGG
>DEPX01000177.1:860-2543 GCA_002358975.1 Micrococcaceae bacterium UBA3381
GCCATAACGGCCGAATACATTTGGTTGGCTTTCCTATTATGGCTGCTGGCCGGGCACCTATTACCGGGCCGTGGTGCACTGGTTTTTTCGGTGCTGGTCTATGCGGTCACCGTGGTTGCACCAATTGTGCACTACGGTCAGACCACCTACCCCAATATCTTCGGCCCGCTGATCGGAGGGGTTTTTGCCCTGGGCATTTCCCGCGGCTACTTGGAATTGCTGCGTGAATCAGAGGCTCGACAGCAACTGGTAAACCATTTGACCCGGGCCCAGGAAGAAACCGCGCGGTTGCAAGACGAACTGGCCCTAGCCCAACGCCATTCCGGGGCTTTAGCAGAACGCACCAGAATATCACGGGACATCCACGACACTGTCGCCCAAGGGTTATCGTCCATCCGGTTGATAGCCCACGCCGAACAAGACCGCAGTCACGATACCCAGCACACCAAAACTCTGGCACATTTGGAATCGGTTGCTACCGAGTCTTTAGCCGATGTTCGACGTATTATCGCCGCATTGGCCCCGGCTGAACTCGATGACGACGGTCTGGCCAGCGCACTGCAGGGCATGTTGCAACGGTTGCACACCACCACCGGCATCCACACCGAACTGCGAACCGACGACACGCTGCCGGGCCTGACTCCAGATGCCGAAGTGGCTCTACTGCGCACCGCTCAATCCGCACTGGGCAACATCCGGGAACACTCCGGAGCGACCATGGCGGTACTGACACTAATCGATGCCACCGATGCCATTCGGTTAGACATTATTGACGACGGGGTAGGTTTTGATCCCACCGGGTTGGAGACCACCGCGGAACATAGCTCGTCTAGCTCCTACGGGCTGCGCTTTATGCGCGCACGATTACGTGAGCTGGGTGGTGGACTCGATATTGAATCAAGTCCCGGCCAAGGCACAGCGTTATCGGCGTACTTACCTGTGAATCCCGGTATGGATACCCGCCCAGCAACCCAGGAGAATGCATGACCATCACCGTATTACTCGTTGACGACCACCCGGTGGTCCGCACCGGTTTACGTGCCGTGCTGGATACCGGAAGTGCAGTGTCTATTGTGGCAGAAGCCGCCAGCGGAGAAGAAGCACTGACCTTAGCCGAGCATTTCCAACCGGATGTGGTGCTATGCGATTTGCGGTTAGGTGCCGGCATGGATGGCACCCAAACAGCCCGAGCACTGCGAAAGCTGCACCCGGCCCCGACGGTGCTGATCCTGTCCACATATGATCGCGACGCCGATGTTATGGGCGCCATGGATGCCGGGGCTGCCGGATACATTCTGAAAGACGCCACCCCGGAAACCATCATTGACGGTATTCAACGGGTTGCCGCCGGTGAAACCGTGCTTGCCCCAGAAATGGCCTCCCGTGTTCTGGCTGGGATGCGTGACCCACTACCGGAACTAACAGAACGCGAACGCGAAGTACTCCGATTGGTAGCCACAGGAGCGACCAATAAAGAAATGGCCCGGCAACTCTTTGTTGCCGAAGCCACCGTCAAATCGCATCTTGTACACATTTTTACCAAACTCGGCGTCGATAACCGGGCGCGAGCTGTTGCGCTTGCTCAAGAAACCGGGCTCATTTGACGCCACAGATTACAGAACAGAAAGGAAACCACACAGTGCGTAAACTCTTCTACGCTGCGTTTAGCTACATGATCATCGG
>DEPX01000224.1 GCA_002358975.1 Micrococcaceae bacterium UBA3381
CCAGGCTGCGGCAGCAGTCAAAATGCCTCCGATGAAGGTGACTCGGCCCGGGCCGAGTCGTTCTGCCACGCGACCGAAGACCACGACAACGATCATTTGGACGACGGCTGCAATCAGGGTCGCATTAACCACCGCGTCACGTTCCACGTCCAACACGGTGGTGGTGTAGGAAATGACGTAGGTGTTCAGCAGGTAGAACCCGCCCACACCCAGCAGTGCAGCGGAGATAGCCACGGTCAGGCGACCGAAGGACTTCGTGAAGACATCCAGAGCCGGGACCTTGGGACGGTTGTCCAGAAACTTGTGACCGGCGAGCTCGTCGCCTAGAACTCTTCGTGCTCGGCAGGGTCCTGGTAGATACGGCCGCGTTCCAGACCATCAATGGCTGTGAGGTCCTCAGTGTCGAGTTCGACGTCGAAGAAGAGGTTGGCTCGTTGACGTTCCGGGTGTGATGAAGCCGGCAGGGGCATCGAACCATGGTGCACATGCCAGGCCAAAACCACAGCCACCGGTGTGGTCGCATGTTTCTCTGCGATCTTGGTCAGCACCGGATTATCGATCATGTCGGCGGTGCGGCCCAACGGGGACCACGCCTGAGTCGCAATATCGTGTTTGTCATGGAAGGCGCGCAATTCGGCTTGCCCGAAGTACGGGTGCATTTCTACCTGGTTGACGGCGGGCATTTCGCCGGTGTCTTCTGCCAGACGTTGCAGATGTTCGGGCAGGAAGTTTGAGACACCGATGGTGCGGATGAGCCCGGCGTCGCGCATTTCAATCATCGCCCGCCAGGTGTCAACGTACTTATGCAACCTGGGAAGCGGCCAGTGAATGAGGGCCGTATCGACGTAAGGCTGGTTGAGGTCGTTGAGCGATCGGATGATGGAGGTTTTTGCCTCGTTATACCCATGGAAGCGACCCGGGATTTTGGTTGTGACGCTGATATCTTCACGGGGCACATCCGTTTGGGCCAGAGCTTGGCCAACCTGCACTTCGTTTTCGTACCGCAGCGCGGTATCAAGTGTGCGGTAGCCAATCTCCAGTGCAGATAGTGTTGCGGCCCGGTAGGCGTCTGGGTTGTCCTTGCCAGCTTGAACTAAAGTTCCGAATCCAATGAGATCTGAGCGCATGCTTCAAGTGTAGACGGGCGGCAGTCGAGTAGTAAAAGTTTTATTGTCCGAGATACTATAACCGCTGGGAAAACGGGCCCATGTTTTCATCCCGCCACGGTCTGATAGCTTGGGGGCATGTTAGATCCCACACTTCTGCCTATTACTGATGGTGTACGAAGCCTACGACTTCTTGCCGAAGACGACGCCGAACGATACGTTTCCGGGACAAAAGACCCGTTAGTCCAACAATTTGGCCATCTGCCTGAGTCGAAATACTCGTCACAAGATGTACGGCATCTAGCTAATACTGTAGCGCCGTCGGGTATCGAACGAGGCGACCTAGGACTGTTAAGTATCATTGACGAGTCAGGCCTTTTCTTGGGCAGCCTTGTGCTATTTGATTGTACTTCTACAAGTGCCGAGGTTGGCTTTTGGCTGCATCCGGATGCACGCGGGCATGGACATGCCATTGGCGCTCTTGAACTCGCCGCAGCATTTGCCAAACAAAGTAACCTACACGAGCTAACAGCTAGAACTGTGGCCGGCAATGACTCATCCAAACACGTACTAGAACGGGCTGGCTTTGATGAAGTCTCTCGGCAAGTAGAACGGACACCCGCAGGTGAAGAAACACCCCTGATCCAGTATCAACGCCACCTCGTTTCGTAAAGTCTGGGCTGGCAACGGCTACTAAGAAGTTATCTAGCTCTTCAGACGGGCCCCGATGGTTGAACTAACCGTCGGGGCTTTTTTCATGTCACATTTTAGGTTTATTTGCCAGGGTCGTTCTCTGCAACTGTGGAAAAACTCGCAGGCTCTGCAGTTATCCACATAATTTCAGAAACACCCTTACCGTTTCTCACATATATGGTATATATTGGTATACACCAATATTAAAGTTAATTAAAAACACAGTAACTATTGATATACTTGGCCTATCGAGGTACAATAAGAGTAATATTTCATCATGTTCTAACTCTTCTTATCGACACTCGAGGCTCCTACTACCCATTTTTATTCTGCTTTTGAGAGGGTTCTACAGTGGTTGAAACACCCATCCTGCCTAATATCGGTGCGCCTGTGCGTACAGATATTCTCAACCAGAAAGCCCTAAAGACAGCCTCGATTGGCGAACTGATCTATGCCCTTACAATGCTGATGCGCATAGTAATGGAGCGCATCGCAATTCCGGCTACCTTTTATAACGAAACTGCCGTTTATAACGAGGCTTCGGGAGCTGACTGGTCTGGTTTTGAAGGGGACGCTGACGCGCAACAAGCGCCTCATGACGACTCGGCCACGAAAAAGCACAAACCGATTATCAAAGTAACTCCGCCTGATAATTACTGCGACAGTATCCCAGGAATGGGACACATGCTGAAGCAGATTGATCGCGGATTTGATGCGGTCATGGCGCATTACGCCAGGTATGTTGAGCGTGGACTATCACAGCACACGACCTATATGGGCGTCCCATTTGAACAAACGCCTTTCCGAAATACTAAACAGTACTTTGTTGAGGTACTGCAATTTAGCGGTTACAGAGCAAGCAAGCTAGTAGACCGCGCTGAATGGTTCGCGCCTGCACACGGACAAGACCAGCGGCGCGCCAGCTCGCAGCCCAAGTTCCCGACATTTGCGGAGGCAATGGCTCAGGGCCGAATCCCAGGCGAGAACGCTGACAGGATCATCGACCTCGACAAACAACTCACTAAATACGCTCACAAGGTAGGTAAGCCCACCGACTATAAGGATATGGTCTTACAAGCTTTCGAACCCACTTTGATTGAAGCGGCCGAAACGTCAAGCCCCGATACGTTAAGCAAGGCCAAGCATCGTTGGATGGAACGCATCGCGTACGAAATTGATATCGACGGACCACCGCCATCTCAGGTACTAAGAAAGCAAGCTGATAATGCAATTAAGTCCAAGGACTGCGGCGATGGCAGCGGCGTCATCTCAATGCA
>DEPX01000076.1:0-162 GCA_002358975.1 Micrococcaceae bacterium UBA3381
GTTGTGTGGTAGCCAGTGACGTGATAAGGCGTGATGGTAACTATGACTCAGAAGTTGCAGACTGATACAGTTGTGCGCCCACGGTTCAGCGGGGCTGACTGGGCCGGTTTGGGCGTGTTGGTATTGTTCCTCGTCGTCGGGTTGACATGGTCGAAGTGGCTG
>DEPX01000076.1:186-1127 GCA_002358975.1 Micrococcaceae bacterium UBA3381
GGCCTGGACTCTCAATGAAACTGCCGCCTGGGACGGGGATTCACTGTTCGACGCCATGGGGGAGTCTTTTTCCCTGGCCGGGGCATGGAATTTTACGCTGGTCTACTTCGACGCGGTGTGGAAAGCATTGCTGGTTGCGCTCGTAGTTGCTGCAGCGATTGATGCATTGATACGTCGAGATTGGTTGGTTCGGGTCATGAACAGACCAACGGCGGTGCAACAGTCTGTTGTGGGGGCGAGTTTATCGATGCCCAGCATGATGTGTACCTGCTGCGCGGCCCCGGTAACAGCGGGCCTGCGGCGCTCCGGTGTGTCTACTGGGGCAGCTTTGGCCTATTGGGTGGGTAACCCGTTGTTGAATCCGGCAGTCTTAGTCTTTTTGGCCCTGGTACTACCGTGGCCCTACGTTGTTACCCGACTGGTGGTGGGTATTGTGGTGGCCGTGGGGGTTACCGCGTTAATTGGCCGGTGGCTTGGTGGTAGGACCGAGGCCATCCCTAAACCGCCGGCATCCCAGCATCACATGTCTGCTCTGCCCGGACGGTTTGCGCGCTCTTTATCCCGTTATGTTTTGGTGTTGGTGCCGGAGCATCTGGTTATGGTATTTCTCATGGGGCTGTTGGGCCCGTGGTTGACGGGTGTCTTCGGGCTAGAAGCATCTATCGGTGCGGTTGCAGTTGTTATTGCCGCGGTGGTGGGCACCGTGTTGGTGATCCCCACGGGCGGTGAAATCCCTATCATCGCAGCCCTGCTGGCGGCCGGGGCCGGGGTTGGCACCACGGGTGCGCTATTGGTTGCGCTACCTGCGCTGAGCATCCCATCAATTGTGATGGTTGGTCAGTCGCTTGGCTGGCGTGCCACCACGGCAATGACCACGGCTGTGGCCATCGCAGCGGTGCTGGCCGGCGGGCTACTGGTCGTGTTGTCCTGATAATACGGCT
>DEPX01000076.1:1162-2487 GCA_002358975.1 Micrococcaceae bacterium UBA3381
CCACGGCCGGTTCGTTTTGCAAGGATGTCGTATCGCCTAAGGTGTCACCGGTGTACAGCTGGGTCAGGATGCGACGCATGATCTTGCCGGAACGTGTTTTGGGTACATCAGGGACAAAGATAATGTCGGCAGGTTTGGCCACCGGGCCGATGTGTTTGGTCACCAGTTGGGTGAGTTCAGTTTTTGCAGCCTCGTCGTGAAAGTCTCCGCGGGACACCACAAACGCGATGGCACAGTGCCCGGTTTTGGGGTGGGGGACAGGGGTGACACCGGCTTCAATCACCTGCGGATGCGACACCAGGGCCGACTCGATTTCGATGGTGGATAACCGGTGGCCGGAAATATTGATGACGTCATCGATGCGGCCAAGTATCCAAATATCATCGTCGTCGTCGGTTTTAGCACCGTCACCAGCCAGAAACCAGCCACGGCCGTCTTCGGCCCAGTAGAAGTCTTGCCAATAGGAAGTGTAGAAGCGCTTCGGATTGCCCCATACGGTGCGGGCAGCGCCGGGGCCGGGACGGGTAACAACGATAACGCCCTGCTGGTTAGGTGCCGTCGGATTTCCTACATCATCCACGACCGCCACATTGACCCCCGGTAGCGGGCGGGAACCGGAGCCGGGTTTGAAGGTGGTATCGGTTTGGCGCGGGGAGATGATCGTTGAGCCGGTTTCCGACTGCCACCACGTATCGACCATCGGTACACCTTCGGTGGTGTCACGGCCAATATGTTTACGTGCCCACGCCCAGGCTTCCGGGTTGACGGCTTCACCGACGGTACCGATCAGCCGGATTGAGGACAGGTCGTATTGGTCCGATGGGCCATTTTCGTGCCAGCCCATCAGCGAACGCAGCAGGGTGGGGGCGGTATAGTAGCTGGTCACACCGTAGCGTTGGATGACTTCAAAATGTCGGGCGGTGTGTGGCGCGTTGGGCACGCCTTCATAGATCACCTGAGTGGCACCATTGGATAGTGGCCCATAAATTTCGTAGGTGTGGGCGGTGACCCAGGCCAGATCTGCGGTGCACCAGTGCACATCGTTATCGCGCTTGGTGACATCCGGGTTGGCAAATAAATAGTCGTAGGTGATCGAGGCGTGAGCCAGATAACCGCCCGAGGTGTGGACAAGGCCTTTGGGTTGGCCCGTGGTGCCGGAAGTGTACATGATGAACAACGGGTGTTCGGCTTCGAAGTATTCGGGTCTATGGTGTGTGGGCTGTTTTGTGACGACGTCGTCCCACCACACGTCTCGGCCCGGTGTCCACGGAATGTCGGTGTGTCCGGTGCGGTTGACGACCAACACGTGTTCGATGTGGTTGTCA
>DEPX01000076.1:2577-2828 GCA_002358975.1 Micrococcaceae bacterium UBA3381
CCGGTATCTTCGACCCGGAATTTCAGCGCCTCGGCGGAGAACCCACCAAAGACCAGCGAGTGGACGGCGCCGATGCGAGCGCAGGCCAACGCGATGACCACGGTTTCGACAATGACCGGCAGGTACACGACCACCCGGTCGCCGGGTTTGATGCCTAATTCGGTCAGTGCGTGGGCGGTTTGGGCTACTTCGGCCAGAAGTTGGTTGTAGGTGACGGCGCGACGGTCGCCGGGCTCGCCTTCAAAATACAG
>DEPX01000076.1:2960-3112 GCA_002358975.1 Micrococcaceae bacterium UBA3381
TGGATAGTTTCAAAGGGGGTGTCCCATTGCAGGCGGTTGCCGGCTGCCTCCCAGTAGGCCATGCGGTGGGATTCGTCGATTTGGTTGCCGGTGGCATCAGGGCGGTAGTGGGTTTGGTCCGGTGCTCGGCCAGGATGCAGATCGGGATCGGC
>DEPX01000167.1 GCA_002358975.1 Micrococcaceae bacterium UBA3381
TCCTACGCCAACGCAATGCGCTACTTAAATCCGGACGGAAACCGGGAGCCTGGACCCCAGAACACGAATCCACACTGGCAGTGTGGAACGAACACTTATCAAAGGCAGCCGCACGACTAATCAACGGACGATTACATGCCTTACGGCTACTGGCTGCCCCCACCTCCAAAGCGTATGCAGAACTATCCAATGGCAATAAGCCCGCCGGTTTCGCTTATCAATCAACTGTCCCCTTGGCAACGGGTCAACACGCAGAAGTACCCGATGAAACACAGCTGTACGAAGCAGTCTTAGCAGCCCTAGAAGAGGCCTACCAAGCAGAACGAGACCGCGGCGTCACACTGGTCGGACCACATCGTGACGATCTGGTCATCACCTTGGGGCCGGCGCCTGCAAAAGGTTTCGCCTCCCACGGGGAAACCTGGTCGCTGGCGCTAGCTCTTCGCTTGGCCTCTTATAATGTACTTTGCCAAGATGATCCCAACCCGGCAGCACAACCGGTGCTAATCCTGGACGATGTATTCGCTGAACTTGATGCCGCCCGACGAACACGACTGGTCGAAATGACCCGGGATGCAGAACAATTGATTATTACTGCTGCGGTAACTGCCGATATCCCTGAAGAACTCAGCGGAACTCATATCCTTATCCAAATGGTGGATGGCATCTCAACCTCTGGCGAACACCACGAATCACTAGAGGCCCTCAGGCTTCTTGAGGCCAATTTTTTTGCCGACGCCGAAGGCAGCCAACCAACAAACACACCTGCTGAACCATCGGACGGGGTAGCCGATGAATGAAAACGTCGAGGACCACGACGACATCGACGCAGCAGCGGCTGCCCTACAGCGCGTCAGACAGGCCGCAGCCGAAGCCGGATATCAGCCTGGCATGGCCGGCCAACACCAACGTCGTGCCAAACGGAAACGCACCACCAAAGAGGCCCCGGTCCGTTCGGCCGGCCCCCAACCCTTGGGGGATATTTTTTCAAAATTTCTCGCCCAACGAGGGTGGAAAGAACCGGTAGCTGTTGGATCGGTATTAGCAGATTGGGCATCAATAGTGGGCCCACAGATCGCAGAAAATACCGAAGTCGAGAAATTTGAAAACGCCCAACTGGTACTGCGTGCCTCATCCACAGCATGGGCCACCCAATTACGCCTACTCACCCCGCAATTAATGCATAAATTTGACGAGGTCTTAGGCCCCGGAGTGATCACGAAACTAGAAATTAAAGGTCCCGCGGGTAGAAATTATAGTCACCGTCCAAGACCCGGACGACGCTGAGTTGCCAAGCGTTACAACGGCCTGCAGAGCGTTTTATGGCTGCGGAGACGAATATGCCCACATATTCCATCCCATCACGCGCCCACAGAGGCCATTTTGGACGTTCTGGCCACTGTTTTAGCCCACAGCACCCCTAGATTTTGGGCGAAAATTCAATAAATGTCGTAGAATAGGGACGTTATAGCCTTTCTGTTTTTGATCTGCAGTGCTGTTAAGGAGCAAAACGGCCCGTGTCTGAAAACCTAACTGACAATAATGTAGCTGCGCCTACTGAAGTGCATTCCGAAATGCAGCGCGTAGAGCATTCCTACGAAGCCGGCGACATTACCGTCTTGGAGGGACTCGAAGCAGTTCGGAAACGTCCGGGAATGTATATCGGATCCACTTCTGAACGCGGACTGCACCACCTGGTGTATGAAGTCGTAGACAACTCCGTGGATGAGGCACTTGCCGGGTATGCCGACACCATTAATGTCGTCTTACAAAAAGACGGTGGCCTCCGGGTGGAGGATAACGGCCGCGGCATCCCGGTTGCAATGCACCCCACAGAAAATAAACCCACCGTTGAAGTGGTCATGACTGTATTGCACGCCGGCGGTAAATTCGGTGGTGGCGGGTATGCCGTCTCCGGTGGGCTGCACGGTGTCGGCGTCTCAGTTGTTAATGCGCTTTCTGCCCGTGTTGAAACCGAAATTCGGCGTGACGGCCGCATCTGGAAAATCTCGTTCAAAAACGGTGGCATCTTGGATACCGCCCTGCAAGAAGTCGGCACCACAGATGAAACCGGGACGACGCAGACCTTCTACCCGGATCCCGAAATCTTTGAAACCACCTACTTTGATTTCGAAACGATCCGTGCGCGCTTCCAACAGATGGCCTTTTTGAATAAAGGGCTGCGCATCACGCTCACCGACGAGCGCGAGATCATTGAGGAAACGGACACTGCAGACGAAATTGCTGGGGAAACACAGAGCGAAACCTTAGCCGAAGCAGAAGCCGAAATTCAATCGGATGGCGACGAAACCACCGAAGCGACTGAAAATACGGTTCGCATGGTGGACTACCTCTACGAAAACGGTCTGCTGGACTATGTCACGCATCTGAATAAAGCCAAGCGCGCAGAACTTATCCACGACGACGTTATTGCCTTCGAAAAAGAAGACACCGAACTTGGCATGTCCATTGAAGTGGCCATGCAGTGGACCACCGCGTACTCGGAATCGGTACACACCTACGCCAACACCATCAACACCCACGAGGGCGGTACCCACGAAGAAGGCTTCCGCGGTTCACTAACCTCCCTGGTCAACCGGTACGCCCGCGAGAAGCAAATCCTGCGCGAAAAAGACGATAACCTCACCGGTGACGACATCCGCGAAGGCCTGACCGCCGTCATTTCGGTCAAACTAGCCGAACCCCAATTCGAAGGCCAAACCAAAACCAAACTCGGCAACTCCGAAGCCCGCGGCTATGTGTACTCGGCAATGACCGAACAGCTAGGTGACTGGTTGGAAAGCCATCCAGCCCCGGCCCGCGATATTATTCGCAAAGCCCAACTGGCCGCCCAAGCACGCGTCGCCGCTCGCAAAGCAAGGGAAAACGCGCGCCGCAAATCCCCGCTGGAATCCTTCGGCATGCCAGGCAAACTCTCGGATTGTTCTTCCACCAACCCGGAAGAATCCGAAATCTACATTGTTGAAGGTGACTCAGCCGGTGGCTCAGCCAAACAAGGCCGCGACCCACGCACCCAAGCCATCCTGCCGTTGCGCGGCAAGATCCTCAACGTTGAACGCGCACGCCTGGACCGGGCCATGGGCAACGCTGAAGTTCAAGCCATGATCACCGCCTTTGGTACCGGTATCGGTGAAGACTTCGATATCGCCAAAGCCCGCTACCACCGCATCGTGCTAATGGCAGACGCCGATGTGGACGGCCAGCACATCACCACCCTGCTATTGACCCTGCTGTTCCGCTACATGCGCCCGCTGATCGAACGTGGTTACGTCTACCTGGCCCAGCCACCGCTGTATAAAATCAAATGGTCCAACCAGCCTGATGAACATGTCTTCACCGACGAACAGCGCGACGCCGCACTGGAACGGGGCGAAGAAAGAGGTTGGCGGCTCCCCAAAGACAACTCCATCCAACGCTATAAGGGCCTGGGCGAAATGAACTACCAGGAACTGTGGGAAACCACCATGGACCCAGAACGGCGCACCCTGCTGCAAGTCACCATGGACGACGCCGCAGCAGCAGACCAAGTCTTTTCCATGCTGATGGGCGAAGACGTTGAATCCCGGCGCAACTTCATCCAGGAAAACGCCAAAGACGTCCGCTTCCTCGACATCTAACGCCCCAAGCCCAACCGCGAAGACCCNNACTTTTTCAACGACCACTTGAGAGATGACAGCCCGTGAGTGACGAGCAAACACCCACCACCGACCAAGGTGTAAACCAGATCGACCTGCAGACCGAAATGAAACGGTCATACCTCGATTACGCCATGGCCGTGATCGTGGGACGTGCACTGCCCGATGTCCGAGACGGCCTGAAACCCGTACACCGCCGCGTCATCTACGCCATGTTCGACGGCGGCTACCGCCCCGACC
>DEPX01000186.1:0-4065 GCA_002358975.1 Micrococcaceae bacterium UBA3381
CCGACGTCGGCATCACTGACGCCACAAGTGTTATATCATGCAATACAGCCCTACCCATCTATCACCCCGGCCGAATTACTGTACCCGCCGGAAACCACCGGCGACGAAGTCCGCGACCAAAATGCTGAGGCCATGGCCGACTCGCAATCGTGGGCCGTGGCGGCTGCGTTGGAGCACTTGGGTAAAGAGTACACACAACGTTTATTTGCTTTAGATTTCACCAAGGATTCCCCGGCACGGGACGTCTTGGAGCCAGACGACGAGATCATTAGCGTCAATGGCACCAAAATTACCGGACATGGTCAACTAGTCAACACCATTCAGCAAGCACAAGGCGATCCGGTAGATGTCACAGTTGGTCGTGACGGTACCGAGAAGACTTTCACGATTCCAGTAACACGGGGTGAAGACGGAACCTACCAGATCGGGGTCTTTTTGGACTCGGAATTCGACTTCCCGATAGACGTGGATATTTATCTTGAGGATGTTGGTGGACCGTCAGCGGGGCTGATTTTCACCCTGGCTATTATCGATCGCATGACCCAAGAATCCATTACCGACGGACGCCACATCGCCGGTACCGGAACTATCGACCCGGACGGCACCGTAGGGCCGATTGGCGGAATCCAACAGAAAGTCGAAGCGGCGGCCGATGATGGTGCCACGATTTTTTTGGCACCTGAAGGTAACTGTCAAGAAATCACGCATGTGCCTAACGACATGACCATTTATAGTGTCGATACACTGGATACTGCGTTAGAGGTTCTGGCTGCGCCGGCAGGGGAAACGCAAAACGCTACCTGCTCATGACCTATGAGAACGCTAGAATTTCACTGATTGTACATTTACGAGTCGGGCACAGCCCGCAGATAAGGAACTACTGTGAGTTTCGGACAAGGACTCGGCGGCATCTTTGGTCGCCCGAATGATCCTTCCGGTGGCTCTGACGATTCCGGCGGGGCTGCCCGCGGAAATGATTCGTCGGGCAGCGGAGGCTCATCGCGTGATGGTCAGGGCAACAGAGGCGCAGGATCGCGCCGTCCAGGAGCGTTACTTCTTACCCTAATTATTCTTGGTGTATTAGTCGCCCTCTTCGTGTTGTTCTCAATGGTTTACACCGAAGTGTTGTGGTTTAACCAGATCGGTTATCAGAGAGTATTCTGGACCGAATACATCACTAAAGCGATACTATTTGTTGTTGCCGGCGCCGTCATGGGGGTTATCACCTGGCTGGCACTTCACCTAGCCTATAAATACCGACCTAAAAATCTCAGCGGGCAGTTACGGCGTAACGTTGAGCAGTACCAAAAACAGCTGGAGCCTATTCGTCGACTGGTCTTTATCGGTGCTCCAACTCTGATCGGTTTCTTTGCTGGTACTGCTGGGATGAACGGCTGGGAACAAGTCCTGTTGTTCTTTAATCAGGTGCCGTACGGTAAGAAGGACCCTGAGTTCGGCATGGATATGTCCTTCTATATGGCGACCTTGCCGTTCCTTAACACGCTGGTGTCGTTCTTAGTTTCGATTGTGCTCGTGGCGGGTATTGCTGGGCTGATTGTCCATTACCTCTACGGTGGTATTCGTATCGAAGAAGGATCGGGCATCACCGTGGAACGTTCCGCTCGCTTCCATATATTGATCTTCGCTGCCGTATATATGCTCTTGCAGGGTGGACGGTACTGGCTGAAGCGCTACGGAACCTTACAAGACCAATCGGGTAATTGGGCTGGGGCGCTATACACTGACGTCAACGCCGTTATCCCTACCTCAACCATTTTGGCCATTGCCGCGATTTTGGTTATCGGATTGTTCATTGCCACCATGATTAATGGTCGTTGGCGGCTATCAATTATCGGCGTGGCTGGATTCTTAGTGGCAGCCCTGGTCGCCGGTGCGATATATCCGTTTTTGATTCAGGAATACCGAGTATCACCGACGGAACAAACTATGGAATCCGACTATATTGAGCGGAACATCGAGTTTACTCGCGAAGGGTATGATGTCGCTGATGTCGACTACACCTCATACGCTGGTGAAACAGCTGCCGAACGCGGTGGACTGGAAGACGACTCTGCGACCACGGCCAATGTTCGGCTGATGGACCCGAACTTGCTGAGCCAAACTTATGGGCAGCTAGAACAGTTCCGTCCCTATTACTCGTTCCCTGACACTCTGCACGTGGACCGGTACGAGGTCGACGGCGAGATCCGTGACACCGTGTTAGCAGCCCGTGAGATCAATCCTCCCGGTGACGATTCTTGGGTGAACCAGCACGTTATTTATACTCATGGTTACGGCATTGTTGCAGCGGATGCTTCCGAAGTGGGTGGCGGCGGTCGGCCGTCCTTCTTACTGTCGGGTATCCCCACTACGGGCGATTTGGCTTCTGAGGATGACTACGAACCACGTATCTATTTTGGTCGCAATAGCCCGGAATATTCGGTAGTAGGTAAAGAAGAAGGCGAAGCAGACCGCGAGCGCGACCGCCCACAGGAAGCCGATTCAGAAGAAGACACGGCTTACACTTTCTCTGGAAATGGTGGACCATCTGTTGGCGGGCTATTCAACCAGCTTGCCTTTGCCATCAAATTTGGTTCTACAGAGCTTGTATTATCGCAAGACGTAAACACCAATTCGCAGATTCTATTTGACCGAGATCCGGTGCAGCGTGTAGAAAAAGTTGCCCCGTATCTAGAAGTTGATACCAACACATACCCGGCCATTGTGGATGGTCGTGTGCAGTGGATCGTAGATGGCTACACGACCTCGGATTCGTTCCCGTATTCGGACCAGTCCCAGTTGGAATCGGCAACTGTTGACGCGTTAAATGTGGATCAAGACCTAACGTTAACCGGTCAGATTAACTACATACGCAACTCAGTTAAAGCCACCGTTGATGCCTACGATGGCACCGTTACGCTGTATGCGTGGGAACCAGATGATCCACTGCTGCAAGCTTGGATGGATGTTTACGACAACACGGTGGTCCCGTACTCTGAAATGTCTGCGGATCTAATGAGTCACGTTCGGTACCCAGAAGACATGTTCAAGGTGCAACGTGAGAAGTTAGCTCGCTACCACGTCTCGGATGCCAACGACTTCTACGAAAACAACGACGCGTGGTCCATCCCAGATGACCCGACGGCTGCGTCTGAGTCCGATGTGAAATTGCCGCCGTACTATATGACAATGAAAATGCCTGAGCAGGATGAACCGGCATTCCAGTTGACGACTCCATTTATTCCGCAAGAACGTGAGGGCGTTGCACAGCGTAACGTCTTATACGGGTTCTTGGGCGCAAATGGAGACGCAGGTACGGGTAAGGACGGCGAGAAAGCCGACACTTACGGTGAATTGCAGATGCTAGAGCTGCCACGTCAAACAACGACGCCGGGTCCTGGGCAAGCCCAAAACAACTTCAACTCTGATGACACTGTTTCACGCGAGCTGAACTTGCTTCGTCAGGGCGCCTCTGACGTGATTAACGGCAATATGATCACCTTGCCGGTTGCCAACGGTATTCTGTATGTCCAACCGGTTTATGTCCGGTCGACGGGTGAGACTTCATATCCGGTACTTCGCAAGGTCTTGGTGGCCTTTGGTGATGAGGTTGGGTTCGCCGACACATTGTCCGAAGCGTTAGACCAGATATTCGAAGGCGAATCTGGTGCTGATACTCCTGAGGAACAGCAAGCTGAGCAGCCTGCAGAAACTGATGAGGGAGAAGAAGGCGGCGAAGAGGCTGAACCTCCAATGTCGGATACGCCATCTGATCAGCTTGCTGAAGCCCTGGCTGATGCTCGCGACGCAATGAGCCGTTCCGAAGATGCCATGGCTGATAACGATTGGGAAGCCTACGGTCAGGCACAGGCGGATTTGCAAGAGGCGCTTGAGCGTGCTGTTGAGCTGGACGACGGCGCGTCGGAGTCAGACGATGGTGGTGACGCTGATAACAGTGACACCGAAGGGGGCTCTGACTAGGGATGATAAGTTAGTCTGCGAGTTTGCATTCCATTTTCGCGGCGTGTACAGTAGAAGTACACGCCGCGGGGTGGAGCAGTTCGG
>DEPX01000186.1:4091-6840 GCA_002358975.1 Micrococcaceae bacterium UBA3381
AAATCCTGCCCCCGCAACGAGTAGAAAGCCCCCGACAAAGTCGGGGGCTTTTGATGTGTCACGACATAAAGCAGTGGGTGCATCGTGAATCCCAATTGGGTTGAATTTTATTTGTAACCAGACGCTAGCTTATTCTGTTCTTCGTACCCTGCACGCAACAATCTTGAGCCCACCAACAGTAGCTGGTTATCGTTCGGCACCAGTCTATAACGATGCGTCCCCTCCATTTTCTCCCCGGCCAGACTCCAGCAAACGCTTGGCCACTTAGGGTTGACCATGGGCTTCGGAGTACTGGGCAGCAACGCTAAGGGGCGCGTTGACCTATTGCGTGGATGATCCACATAATAATGGAAATCACTGCCACAGCAGTTCCTAACCAAATAAGGAATTTAGCTGCTGAAATAAAAATCCCCAGCAGGATCATGCCGATACCAATAAGAATGAAGATAAGCCACATAACAGGCTCCTTCCTAATGATATTTGTTTAGGAATGAGACCGATCCTACGTGAGCGTAATACAGAACGGAAGTAGTGGTATCAATCCACTCGGCTGGGGTGGTTTTTTGATTCGAGTCATCGTATTGGCAGCCAGCTCATCTTTGGCGGAGCACCACCAGCTGGGGTGGAGCCTTATGCAGAAGCTTTCACAGAAATGGTTGTAGTTAACAGATTGCTTATCGGTGACAAGCCATTATGAGCCCATTTGTACTGTTGAACATTTGCCAAGACGACTTGCCGTGGAATGCGGGACTGATTATGTCCTGTTGACTGCCCCAGGGAGGTTGACGCAGTGGTTCGCACGTCAGGGAGCGCTATGGTTTTTTGCCAACACCATTTGTAGTGTGAGTCTAAACACCACAAGGCCGAGCTGCTTTGGCAAAAGGAACGTTTTGTGCGAACCCATGACATCGGCAGTCGTAGAAGATTGGAATCTCAGGTCCCAGTGCAAGGGTAAACAAAACGACATGACGTTTAAGTAACTCAGAACGTATCGGAGTATACCGTAAATGACTACTTACGAATATACGCAAGATGAGCGTCACACACGGGCGCAACCGCAAGTGGTCCCCACTTCAAAAGGCCGGATCGTCGTCAACTGGTTAACTACGACTGATCACAAAACCATTGGATATTTGTATCTCATTACATCTTTTACGTTCTTCGGCATAGCTGGTGTGATGGCGTTGCTCGTTCGGGCTGAACTATTTTCACCCGGCATGCAAATATTACAAACTAAAGAACAGTTCAATCAGCTGTTTACCATGCACGGCACGATGATGTTGCTGATGTTTGCGACACCGCTATTTATTGGGTTCGCTAATGTGCTTGTCCCGCTACAAATCGGTGCCCCAGATGTCGCCCTTCCTCGACTCAATGCGTTGTCGTATTGGTTTTTTCTGTTTGGCTCACTCATTGTTATGTCAGGGTTTCTAACCCCACAGGGAGCGGCAGCCTTTGGCTGGACAGGGTACGCACCACTATCAGATGCTGCACACTCACCGGGTATCGGTGGGGACCTATGGGTATTCGGTTTGGGTCTTCAAGGATTTGGTACGATCCTGGGTGGCGTCAATATCATTACAACGATCATCGCCTTACGTGCGCCCGGTATGACTATGTGGCGTATGCCCATTTTCACCTGGAATTCCTTGATCACCGCTATTCTGATTTTGATGGCATTTCCGCCTTTGGCTTCAGCACTGTTCGCATTGGGACTTGACCGTCGTTTCGGAGGTCATATTTATGACGCGGAAAACGGCGGCGCCATACTTTGGCAGCATTTATTCTGGTTCTTTGGTCATCCCGAGGTATACATTATCGCGCTGCCGTTCTTTGGGATCGTTTCAGAAATTTTCCCTGTGTTCTCGCGCAAACCTATTTTTGGTTATAAGTCACTGGTGTTTGCAACTGCTGCAATAGCGGCCTTGTCTATGACTGTTTGGGCGCATCACATGTTCGCGACGGGTTCAGTGCTGTTACCGTTTTTCTCGTTGATGACGATGCTGATAGCTGTCCCAACGGGTGTAAAATTTGTCAATTGGATCGGAACGATGTGGCGGGGTTCGATCACTTTCGAAACACCTATGTTATGGAGCCTAGGTTTCCTTATTACCTTCCTCTTTGGTGGGTTAACCGGTGTCATCCTGTCAGTGCCTCCGCTAGATTTTCACGTACATGATACCTACTTCGTGGTTGCTCATTTCCACTACGTTGTGTTTGGCACGGTGGTGTTTGCAATGTTTGGTGGTTTCTATTTTTGGTGGCCGAAATTTACTGGCAAGATGCTCAACGAAAGCTGGGGTAAGGTCCAATTCTGGATGTTATTTGTTGGCTTCCATGGGACATTCCTCATACAGCACTGGTTGGGTGTGATGGGTATGCCGCGGCGATATGCTGACTACATGGTTGAAGACGGGTTCACCGCCATGAACCAGTTTTCTACGATTTCGGCCATGGTGCTAGGCGCTTCTACGATTGTTTTCTTATGGAATGTGTACTACACCGCCCGACACGGTAAGAAAGTCACTGTGGACGACCCATGGGGCTTCGGTGGCTCGCTTGAATGGGCTACCTCGTGTCCAGCGCCAGGCCATAACTTTCACGCACTGCCGCGTATCCGTTCTGAACGACCGGCATTGGATCTTCACCACCCAGAGCTGCTCCCGCTAGAACAGCGTCAGAAGGTCGCTACTAAACCCCGTACTCAACACCGATAACAGAAAAACCAGGGCAATGGAGGCTTGCCTTG
>DEPX01000041.1:0-9227 GCA_002358975.1 Micrococcaceae bacterium UBA3381
GTAATGAAGTCTTTATGCGGTTATTCTGCTTTGGCCACTTCGTGGAAGCCAAGCGTCACTGGGGTTTCACGTTCGAAGATGGTCACCAGTACGACCAGCTGACGTGATTCGACCTTGACCTCAGAAATCGTCGCTGGCAGGGATTCGAATGGACCTTCCTTGACGATGACAGAATCGCCAACTTGGAAGTCCACAGAAACCTGTGGAGCAGCTTCTTGCGCGGCTTCGCCTTTGAGTGGGGCACCAGCCTTTTCGGCCTCTTTTGCGGCTTCTTGCATAAGCGACGGCGCCAGCATATCGAAAATTTCCTGCTGAGTTAGTGGCACGGGATCATAGGCATTCCCCACAAAGCCGGTAACCCCGGGCGTGTGCCGTACAGCCGCCCAGGCATCTTCGGTCATCTCCATGCGAACCAAAACATACCCAGGCACTCGAACGCGGTTGATCACCTTACGTACGGTGTTTTTGAATTCGACGACTTCTTCCATCGGTACTTCGATTTCATAGATGTCGTCTTCCACTTCAAGAGTCTGGCTACGTGTCTCTAAGTTGGCTTTGACACGACGCTCATACCCAGAATAGGTGTGGACGACGTACCACTCGCCCAAAGAGCGACGTAGTCTAGCCCGCAGCTCATCGGCGACCTGTTCAGGGTCTTTGGCAGCTGGTTCCTGCGCTTCAGTGTCAGCCGGTTCTTGCTCCGTCGACGCTTGTTCCGCTATGGCTTTCTCATCGTCCTCGTAAGTGGCCATTTCCTCGGCTGCTTCAGCAGGAGCCTTGACTGCTACTTCGTCAGCTTCAGCTTGCTGATCACTAGTTTGCTCGTCACTAGCCGGTACATCATCACGGTCTTCGACGTCAGCAGCTGCCTCGGGGTCCTGTTCGTCTGGTTCGACAAAGTCGTTAACATCTTCGGCCGAAGCAGTGGACTCTTCAACTTCGGGGGCGATGTTTGGATCGAGTTCGTTCTCCGACACTAGGTATCCTGCTTTCTCAACGGTCAATCACGGGCGTTTCCTGATCTTCACAACGGGCAGCTCCCCGCGATGCATGTGAAGTTTTTTAGAGGCCGTCAGAACCACCGAATACCCAGGATGCACCCATACCGAACAGCCAGTCGAGCAGGCTCACCAGCGCAATTACGATGACAACGAAGACCAAAACAACGCCGGTCATCTTTATCAGCTCCTGGCGGGTCGGAGTGACGACCTTGCGCATCTCGTCGACGACTTGGCGCAGGAACAGCATAATGCGAGCAATGATCCCGCGCTTTTCAGCGCCTTGGGAGGTTGAAGTATTGCTCACGGGTCCTCGCTACATACGATTTTTGCTGATAGGTTCTTCGATTCTTTCGAACCTCATGCGCAGGGCAGACAGGACTCGAACCTGCAACCGACGGTTTTGGAGACCGTTGCGCTACCAATTGCGCCACTGCCCTAGGCTTGACCGCACACAAAAATAAGAGTGCGACCTACACCAGAGTCCAATCATAGCCAATGCGAGGCGAGTCGACAAATCCGGCAACGCATCGCCGAGATTACTACAGTCTCATCATTCTTGGCGCATGGTGTAAACACCACGGCGAGCGCGTCCATACAGTACCATTAGGCCACAGATCGTCCATCGTCACCAACCTGAGTGACACCCGAGTTTGAAAGGCTCCGACTATATGGTTGAACCCGCACGTCGCGTTTCTGCCCGCCTGCAAGCGATCCCCGAATCTGCAACACTGGCGATAACCGCAAAAGCCGCACAATTGCGAGCCGCCGGTGAACCGGTCATTGGTTTTGGCGCTGGTGAACCCGACTTTCCCACACCCGATTATATTGTCAACGCCGCCCAGGCCGCTTTAGCGGATCCAGCTAATTTTCGTTACACACCTGCCGCCGGTCTTCCCGAGTTACGGCAGGCCATTGCCGATAAGACCTTACGAGACTCCGGCGTTGCAGTGGATCCCTCCCAAGTAATTGTGACTAATGGGGGCAAACAAGCCGTATACAACACCTTTGCTGCGCTCACCGATCCGGGCGATGAGGTTCTACTGCCAACGCCGTACTGGACCACTTACCCAGAGTCCATCAAACTCGCCGGTGGCATCCCAGTTGATGTATTTGCCGGTGCTGAAACCGAGTACAAGGTCAGCGTTGAGCAACTAGAAGCAGCAAGGACCGAAAACACCAAAGCGCTTGTATTTGTCTCACCGTCTAACCCCACGGGTGCGGTCTACACACCCGAAGAGACCAAAGCTATCGGTCAATGGGCGCTACAACATGGCCTCTGGGTAATCACCGATGAAATTTATGAGCACTTGATCTATGACGACGCCGTCTTTACCTCAATCCTGAAGGCTGTACCCGAACTTGCTGACCAGACCGTCATTGTCAATGGGGTAGCAAAGACATATGCAATGACTGGCTGGCGTGTGGGTTGGATGATTGCACCGGCCGATGTCATTCAAGCGGCCAAAACCTTGCAGTCTCATGCCACTTCCAATGTCAACAACATCGCCCAAAAAGCTGCCTTGGCAGCAGTATCCGGGCCATTGGACGCCGTCGACGAAATGCTAAAAGCTTTTGACGACAGACGTAAAACCATGGTGAAAATCCTTAATGATATCGATGGCTTTCACTGCCCTATGCCTAAAGGAGCCTTTTATGCTTACGTCGATGTCACTCGGGCCATTGGCAAAAAAATCGCTGGCCAACGTGTCGACACGTCTGCTGAACTAGCGGCTGTGATACTAGAAAAGGCACAGGTAGCTGTGGTGCCAGGGGAAGCATTTGGTAAGACCGGTTACATTCGGCTGTCGTATGCTCTTGGTATCAATGACCTTGTTGAAGGCGTTTCCCGGATTCAAAACCTCATCAACAACTAAAAGTAAAAGCGGAACATAACCTTTACTTCAAACGCAAATACGTCATAGACTTCGATTTTATGACGTATTTGCGCATTTCCGAGGCTGCCGGATATCTGGGCGTTTCAGACGATTCTGTTCGCCGCTGGATAGCCAACGGCAAACTGCACGCTCACCAGGACGGCGCCGGACGGCAAGTCGTTGAGGGCGCCGAAGTTGCAGCATTGGCTCAGGCCGGCGCCGAAGGCCGACAAAACCTTCCTGGAGAACTCTTTTCCTCTGCGAGAAATAAACTCAACGGGCTCGTTACAAGGATTGTGTCCGACAACGTTATGTCGCAAGTCGAACTTCAATGTGGCCCTTTTCGTGTGGTCTCTGTGATTTCAACCGAAGCGGTAGACGAACTGGAGCTCAAGGTCGGTTCCCCTGCGGTCGCAACGGTCAAAGCGACCAACGTAGTTCTTGAAACCACAGGGCTCACGCAATGAGACGCACACTTTGTACATTATTGACTATTACCGCGCTTACTCTCACCGGGTGTAATAGCGCATCCGAAACTGAAGATACTGATGCTTCAAACAACAAAATCTCCTTGACTATTATGGCCGCCGCTTCGTTGCAGACGTCCTTCGACGAAATAGCCGATGAGTTCACCACCGAGCACCCAAACATCACGCTAGATCTCAACTATGCAGGTTCTTCCAGCCTGGTCCAAAATCTCGAAGCCGGAGCTCCAGCCGATGTTTTTGCCTCCGCAGATGAAGCGAATATGGATGATGCCGAAACCGCCGGCCTCATCGAAGCCAACACCCGTGATCTCTTTGCGGCAAACAAGTTAGTCGGCATCGTGCCCATCGACAACCCAGCAGATGTTTCCACACTGGAAGAAGCTAACGCTGAGGATGTAAACCTCGTCATTTGCGCGCCCCAAGTTCCCTGTGGCACACTATCTCGCTCTCTGGCCGACGCCGCTGGTATCACCCTGGAGGCCGTCTCAGAGGAACAACAAGTATCAGACGTTTTAGGAAAAGTCCGCTCAAGCCAAGCAGATGCCGGATTGGTCTACGCCACTGATGCTGCTCTAGCACCAGACGAACTCGAAACATTTAAGATAGATGGAGCCGATGAAGAACTCAACTACTATCCGATCGCACGAACAGCAAACTCTGAACATGCAAAAGCCGCAGACGAATTTATCGACTTTATACATTCTAAAGCTGGCCAAGCCATCTTAGAAGACAACGGCTTTACCACCCCGTAAAGGGCCAGCCGAGGAATATGTCCACACCAAAATTATCTTCCACCGAGCGCCGTCAGTCCACCGTGGCCACCGGCGTTCCGGCTGCCGGTATTTGCATGGCGTTGTTAGCCGCAGCGTTTTTTGTTCTTCCGTTCATCGCATTATTGGTTGGTATTACGTGGCGGGATGTACCTGAGTTACTTACTAGCCAATCTGCACTGGATGCATTATGGCTATCACTACGCACTTCCATCGCCTCCACCGCCATCTGCGTGGTGTTAGGGGTACCGCTGGCGTTACTCTTGGCACGCACCAACTTTCCCGGACGTACGCTTACCCGATCAATCGTCTTGGTCCCCATGGTTATTCCTCCGGTGGTTGCCGGGATTATTTTGACCGAGGCTTTTGGGCGTCGCGGTCTCATTGGAGAATATTTATCCGCTATAGGAATCGACATCGCTTTCACCACTGTTGCTGTCGTCATGGCACAAACCTTTGTGGCGCTGCCATTTATGGTCACCACGCTGGAATCGCACTTGAGAGCTTCTGGACAGCCCTATGAACGTACGGCGCAATCGTTAGGCGCCTCAAAGTGGCGAACATTCTCTACCATCACTCTCCCGCTGCTACGTCCCGGCCTAGTATCTGGAGCTGTATTAACATTCGCCCGGGCGCTGGGAGAATTTGGCGCAACGATCACCTTTGCCGGGTCACTTCAGGGGACTACTCGCACTATGCCTTTGGAGATTTACTTGGCACGTGAAACCGACCCAGCTTCGGCTGTAGCTCTCTCACTGGTATTAATACTGGTCGCCGTAGTGGTTATTGCGATCGCTTATTTCCGCCCACAACGGGACAGAGGTAGCTAGCATGACCATGCCGGAGCAATCTCAAGCACCAAATTTGTCCGTACAGTTATCCGTTACGGCACGCAACGTAGATGTTGAATTTACAGTGCCCGGCAGCCAGACAATGGCCTTGACCGGACCCAACGGCGCTGGCAAGACCACAACGTTATTAGCGCTGGCCGGGTGGTTGATTCCAGATACCGGCACGGCACAATTAGGCAGTACAGTATTATTTGAGTGCCCAGATCCGATGCAGCGACCTGTTGTGTGGACTCCAGCACTGAACCGCGGTATCGGATACCTATCCCAAGATCCTCTGCTATTCCCACACCTCACAGCACATCAGAACATCATGTATGGCATGCGGCGTGCAGGAGTAACCGGGCGTAAGGCACAACGCACACTAGCCGACGAATGGTTAGAACGCATCGGGTTGAGCAACTATGGCAGGCACAAACCCGACCAACTATCAGGCGGCCAAGCCCAGCGGGTAGCGATCGCTCGGGTACTGGCTTCCGGACCACATCTGGTCCTATTGGATGAGCCTTTAGCAGCCCTGGACGTCAACGCAGCCCCAGCCATTCGAAGCCTGTTGGCCGAAGTTTTAGCACAGCATACGGTAATCCTAGTTACACACCACTCGGATGACATTGCGGCGTTAGCTGACCACGTTTATCAAATTGGATTGCAAAACAGGCCCGAAACACGGCAATAAGCACATATATGCAGGAATAACCGTGCCAAACACTCCATTGGCCTAGTGGTAGCCCCGCATTTCAACTACTGTCTTAGCAACCCGTTTTAGCACGCCAAAAGACATATTCAATGTTGCGTACTATGTTCCATGCCAAAAACTCATCGTGCCACAGTCACCGAAGCTGATCTTCACTCCGTGGACTCTGTAACTGTGGACCTGCAGTTGCTGGATGCTGACTTAGTCATTCTCATTGCTTATACCCAAATGGAAGATGCTGAAGCCCGCAACTACCTGCCCACGGTAGTTCATGTAGATGAGCAGAACCGTATCCTAAACCTTGGTAACGGCCCTGCTGAAGCCATTCAAGAAGGTACCCAACACTCACCGCATGCTCGCACGGCCGCTGGTGAGCAAACAATCCCGGTCAAAGCACTTTTAAATTTGTAAACCGGTCCTTGAGCTGTTGAGGACGAGGAATCATCACCGTATTGTAGTGGACATCCTGTTGAGCAGGAGATTTGAATCACTTGAAGAGGAACAACGCACCCGGTGCTTAACCACGAGCCGATGGAAGCGAGACGGTGGCCGCCGGGTGCCGCATAAGGATGGTAATCTTTTATGGTTCGTAGCACATCGAAAACAAGTAAAGCAGTCGCCCTAGCAGGCGCTGCCCTGCTTACTCTGTCGGCTTGTGGCGGGGGTGACAACAACGCCGAGGAAGAAGACGTCATCACCGTCGGGATCGCTGGTGAAGTGCCATATTCATATCTCAATGATGACGGGGAGCCAGAAGGTGCCACGGTAGCAATTGCTGAAAAGATCTTTGGCGACATGGGCTACGAAGTCGAAGCAGAATTGGTTGACTGGGACAACCTGATCCCAGGTCTGAATGCAGAACGCTTTGATGCTATCTCAGCCGGGATGTCAATTACCCCAGAACGGTGTGACGAGGCCGCATTTGCTGAGCCGGAAATTATGTACACAACCGCTCTGGTCGTGGAAGATGGCAACCCTTACGATGTTGAGGATCTCGACGACGTCCTAGAAGCCCAAGAAAACGGCGAAGATATCAAACTGGCCACACTTACCGCCGGCATCGAAGCTGGCTATGCCACCGACATGGGATTGGACTATGACGGTGTGGGAAGTGCTGACGAAGGCATCGAAATGGTCCAGGGCGGACGCGCCGACGTCTTTGCTCTAACTGCAATCTCACTGACGGAAATGGCGTCTGATCTCGACGATGTTGAGGTTACAGACCCATTCGTCCAAGAGATAGACGGTGTTAAGCAATATGGAGCCGGCTCAACCGTATTTCGCCAAGACGACACCGATATGCTTGACGAATATAATGAGCATCTAGCCGATCTGAAGTCTAATGACGAGCTGGGTGACATTCTTGGCGAATATGGTTTCACTGATGCTGAAGTGCCACCAGAAGATATGTCCAGCGAAGCTCTTTGCGAAGGTGACTTAGAATCCCTACAAGATATTGAGGAATAGTCCGGTTCTCTGATTTTGACGGCTCCGCCAGGCTGAATGCATCGGCCTGGCGGAGCAGTTGTTACCGCACCAGAAGGGACTGAGTTTTCTTGTGAATTATCTTGATGCATTGTCGATGCACGCCCCTCGCTTATGGGATGGGCTACTACTGACGCTTGTGCTAACGGTTATTAGCGGTCTACTAGCATTCGTTGTGTCTGTAGCACTGGGTTTACTGGCTGGCAGTAACAGGTGGTTTGTTCGTATCCCAGCAAGGTTTATTGTCGAATTTTTCCGAGGCACCTCTTTGCTAGTGCAGTTGATGTGGCTTTTTTACGTGTTGCCGCTCTTTGGCCCACGTCTCGACGCGATGCTTGTAGCAATTTTTGGGCTAACTTTAAACTACGGCGCCTACGGAGCCGAAGCCGTACGAGCATCTTTGACGTCCGTACCACAGGGGCAGTGGGAAGCAACCGTAGCGCTATCCATGTCCTGGCCTCATAAAATTCGGCGGGTCATCTTCCCTCAAGCTTGGGCGCTGATGCTCCCCTCCCTAACGAACTTGTGGGTGCATCTGCTCAAAGGAAGCTCGATTGTTTACCTAGTCGGGTTGAGTGAATTCACATTCGAATTACTACAATTGCGCCGCACAACCGACTGGTTTTTCTCCCTTGCCGTGGTAGGGCTTATTGTGTATTTCCTAATAGCACTAGCCCTAACCCAGTTGATGCGACTTCTTGAAATACGAGCAAAACACCGACTGGGACAAGGACCAAGCCTTCGCGAAATACTTTCCCCTATCCCGCGCTTCAACAAGACGTCGCCTGACGAAGTCGCCACCGCGTCTGGAGGGACTCGATGAGTATTTTCACCACCCTGTCCTTTATCGCAACCGAAACGCTGGATGCCCCCGAAGTTGACGACACCACTAGCTTCTGGCGGTGGGATTTCGCTTGGGATGTCCTGCCAACGATGTTGCGGTCTTTTCTTCAAGTCACCCTGTTGGTTACTGTCGTTGGCACAGTTATTGCAGCCATACTCGGGTTAATTATTGCCATACTTATCAGGGCGCTACCCCGTCCGCTGGCCTGGCTGGTCACCTGGGTTGCAAACTTTATCCGAATGACTCCAATCGTGGTACAACTACTCGTGGTGTTTTATGGCTTCGTTTGGATGCAACCTATGACTATTGCACTCTTGGTATATGGAGTCCATTATTCAACTTACATGTCAGAGGTGTACCGGGCTGGCATTGATTCCGTGCCGGCCGGCCAGTGGGAAGCCACTACAGCATTATCTCTACCTGTTGGACGCAGGTGGAGCAGGGTGGTTATCCCCCAAGCGCTGCGCTCGACCATACCGTCGCTTGGCAATTACGCAATTTCAATGTTCAAAGATACGCCATTTCTCATCGCGATCTCTGTGATGGAAATGGTTACCACTGCCCTGGAGATCGGTGGTTTTACCTACCGGTACATCGAAACTATAACTATCGCGGGGCTGATCTTTTTAGTAGCCAGCTATGTAACCGCCGTTCTCGTCAACCAATTGGAGAAACGACTTGCCTACTCCCACTGAATATCCAAGCACTAACCCGGTTATTGAGTTTCGCGATGTCAAAAAACGCTTCGGAGACAAAACGATTCTCAATGATTTAAATTTCACAGTGGATCGCGGAGAACGAGTAACACTTATTGGTCCCTCCGGATCTGGTAAGACCACTATTTTGCGGCTTATTATGACACTGGAGAAACTGACCGGTGGTTACATTTTTATTGATGGTCAGCCCTTAGTTTACGAACAACGGGGCGACAGACGTGTTCCGGTGCCCAAACGCCAACAAAAACAATTGCGCACCCGCATCGGGATGGTCTTTCAACAGTTCAACTTGTTTCCCAACATGACCGTAACGGAAAATATTGTTGAAGCCCCGATCCACGTGCTTGGTAAATCTAAAGTTGAAGCAAAGAGCCGCGCCCGCGAACTGCTGGAACAAGTTGGCTTACCTGATAAAGCTGATGCGCATCCCTCCGAACTTTCCGGTGGCCAACAACAGCGCGTAGCCATTGCCCGTGCCCTAGCCATGGACCCAGAAATCCTCCTACT
>DEPX01000041.1:9296-13722 GCA_002358975.1 Micrococcaceae bacterium UBA3381
GTGCTACGCAACGTAGCGGCCACTACTAATGTAACTATGCTAATTGTTACCCACGAGATGAGCTTTGCCCGCGATGTCTCACATCGGGTCATGATGTTCGATGGCGGTGGCATTATCGAAACCGCCGACCCAGAGACTATCTTTACGAATCCGGCCAATGAAAGAACACAACAGTTCCTTTCGGCGGTGCTGCGCAATAACTAAGAGCAAAGCCCGCGAGAATTGCATTCTCACGGGCTTTGCGCATCTATCAGTGTTAGGATCCCTGAGCTGGGGTACGTGCGGACTGTGCCCCAGCTTGTACAGACCCACCGTCACCTGTGCTCCGGCGGTTGACGATCGCTCGACGGATTGTCACCACCACCATGATGGCCAGCAGTACTGCACCCACATACCCATTGATAACATAAACAATATTGACCATTTGATCGAAGGGCAGCCACAGGCCGATGACGGTGCCCAATACCGCTAAGAAAATGGTTAAAAATTTATACTTGCGTGTGCCATCTGGGTAGAAGCGAGACGCCACCGTCCAGAGCAGCGGAATAGCCGTAGTGTAAATACCAGCTAGAATCATTATCGATATTAATGAAGCCACAAACGGTGCGATATCAGTGGCTAGTACAAGCATCGGGATTTGCTTTCCTGCAACGCGGTCAATGTTGGCAAGCAACCCCATGCCAACAATAATGCAAGCCAGTGAAAAGATTATTCCGCCGGCTAAGCCACCGGCCCGTGCTTCCCGTTCGGTTGGTACGGTTTTGCCTAGTGCGGTCAGAAAGGCCGCTAACCACAGCATGCAGAAGCCGACATAACTCAGCCCTGCAACTGCCCAATGATTTGATGCATGCGTTACATCGAGGTCGGCAACCATATTATGTCCAGCCAACAGACCAGTGTCAGCATTAATTATACCGACAATACCTAGCCCAACAGCAATGACCACAATGACAGGGCCAATTTTACCGATAACATCCACCAAGGAATTGAGCCCAAACCAAACAGTGATAGCCACTAAGAATGTGAGCCCGAAACCGCCGATCCAGGCCGGCAACTGATAGTGCTCGTCAAAGACTGCCGCAGCACCGGACACCATTACGGTGAAGGACAGGAAAACAAATAAGATCGAGAAGTAGTCGAAGAACTTCCCCAAATATTTACCAGCGAAGTATTCAAAAATCTGCGAGGGCTTTTCAAATTGCTCTCGACGCCCAACGACCAAGAACTGTATGGATACAAAACTGATCAAGGCCAAAACGATCAGGCCGGTTCCGAACAAACCCCAAAACCCGTAAGAGGCATAGTACTGCATGATTTCTTGTCCGGTAGCAAAACCGGAACCAATAAGAAATGCCATGATTGCGCCAGCGTATGTCAGAACCCGTAGCACGTTACGGCGTTCAGTGGAATGCAAGTGTGTTTTTGTTTGCTGTTGTGGATTAGTCATAAGAATACTTTCAAAATGAGGCTGATACCTGATATATCTACAAAATTTATGAGATATATCACTAGATCTGTACTCTAAGGTAAACGCATGTGAGCGTCAACACTTTTCAGTCTGGCTTTTGAGAATTTTGACCTCGAAGCTTCTTTATCGCAGAACGGCAGATTCTTCGTTGGTCAACGCTGGGATCAGGCCAGTTACCGCGTTAGGCTAGACGCACTGCCGAACGTATGGTACGGGAGATACTTTTAGCGGCACATTGGGGGTGCCATTGTCCAAGTATTATTTGAATTCGCCTGGCTTATCGAAGTCCAACCAGAAAGTCGTACTGTCTGCTTGGGCACGTTCATTAGCACTGGATGATGTCGTGCTGCATCGCGCTAATGATGACCCGACTGGCAGTGCTCGTTTTGAGGTAGCTGCCGAAAGTAACTTGAGCGACTGGAAGCCACAAACCGCCACGTTTTTGCAACTCTTTAATATCTCGATTTTGTATGGTCCAAAATGGTTCCTCCACGCTGCACGGGATGTCGATGATGAGATACTGGCTTTGGAATCGACAATGTTAGATTTGGGCTATGCCGCCCAAGCGCGCTCTCTAGGAGAGGAAGCAGTCTACTATACGGAAGATATCCCGTTTTATGATGATGCTCAGCTCAATGTGACATCTCAAAGTTCTGACGCGCGACGGCTTGAACGAATGTGTCCACCAGATGATACGGTTGCCATGCCGTTAGACGCCTTGGATCATTATTTTACTATTTCACCATTTGGTCACCATCCGGAACCTATTGCCGGGGCCGGCTATGATGTGTTTTCCACTACCATCGGACAATTGGCGGTACTAGTTGCCGCAGCCCAGCGCACCAACGGCTATGGCACATTCATGTTGGCCCGTGCCGCTGAAGAATGTATGTTTGATGGGCTAATCCCCCAGTGGGTTATTGCCATAGGCGATGAGATCGGGGAGAAAATGGCGGCAGACGTCGGGTTTCTCCTATCCGGCTTCCGCACCAGCATCACCTTCGGTTAACGGCGTCTCAAGTCGGTGAGGCCTTGCACACGGCCGACTACCTTGCCAGCACCAGGTGACGTCAGAACTTCTTGGGCTGCCGCGGTGAAACTCGGTTTGACGTCGTCTTCGGAGTCCTCCGGCGGCGTCTCACGGATTACCAGTGCTGCATCAGGTTTGGTATTGCGACGAATAACAGCGGTTCCGATAGCACCCATTTCGTGATGCATGGCCACCGATTTGAGCGTACCTATCGAACGAGCTGTCGTCATGGTCTCTTCGTCGTCGTTTTCTGGTCGCACGATGATATCTGCACCAACTTCCGGCAAACCATGAACAGAGCCGTCTATCATCAACCCTACGAGCCGACGCGGCGGATGACCCAGGTTGTGTACTCGGGCCACGGTTTCCTGACCCTTATAGCAGCCTTTTTCTAAGTGCACGGCGGTGCGCAGCCAATCCAGCTCATGAGCAATGGATCGTTCATCTGTGTCGAACAGTTGTCGTGGCCGACCTGCCGCAATGCGCAAGGCTTCTGAGGCCATGATGCCGGCAACACAGATGTTTTCTGGCAGCTGCTTAATGGTGTCAACCAGGTTCTCGACCTCAAGAATATATAGCCGCCATGCGTAGTCCTCGTGAACGGCCGGGTGGTCATTGGGGGCTTCTGTGTAGGCGTAGCCCCCGGGTGTCACTCCAGGCCACGGATCGAGCCATACCGGCACATCTAGCCCAGGCACCGGCGCGGTTGCACCAAGTAGCGCCAGTTGTCCGGTGCGGTCAGTGACCTCAACCCGTGCCGCGAATTGCATGCGGGTTAACCAGTCCACCAGGGTGGCGTTCATGGTTGGCTCAGTGAGCAGATACGTGGTCTCGCCGTCGTCATGAATTTTGGTGGCGATTTCAATGCGACCGCGCAGGTCTAGGAACAAGGCCTCAGTGTTCAACGGCGATGTCATGCCTTGCAACTGTTGAGTAGTTAGGGTGTGTAACCAAGACAGCCGTTCCGGACCGGTAACGGTGATAATGCCGTAATGCGATAGGTCAACGACCGCTTGGCCATTTGCCAGTGCGCGCTGCTCTTGCATTGGGTGACCGTAGTGACCGGCAACGTACTGGTCCACCGAATCTGCAGCGACTGCACCATGGATAGCGTGTTCGCCCGCCAGTAGCGGAGAAGTCTGGGGTGTGTATTCGATGTGCGTTACGTCAAGCATAATATTTAAGTTTCGTGTTTCCCGGGCAGGTGTGGCTTGCCCGGTGGAAGGCGACCGTCATTGACCGACGGCATTTTATCTAAGATTCCCGAGGCATGAGGTTTAGGAGCTTCACCCTCAGTTTCAACAACGTCCCAACGCCAAAACATTTGACCATTGACCAGGCCATAAATGCGGTTAGCGGAGTAGTACTTACCACTGAGCGTACCTTGTAACACGGCGTCGGCGTCAAGAGAGATCTGTGGGCCGCGCACGACACCATAGTAGAGTTCCGACATTGAGCCGGGATGGGTGATCGTTGCGGTAATGGGAAAGTCTGTTTCGTTTTTGCGTAGCCGTTCGACATCTTCAGCAGATCGGTACGCCGGGACAACGTCGGCCGGACTCATCCCGGGACCAACATCGGAGGCGTGCCGATTACGATCTATAGCCCAGTATCCGGTTTCAAATGTTAAAGGACGGATCAACGTGCCGTCCTCTTCGGAGAGCCAGGTTTCGGCATTGTATTGCAAAAATGGTAAGCCGGTCTCTGCAAAATCAATGCGCTGGTAAAAGATTTCAGTGCCTTCTTCACCAGCGCCGAGGCGACCCTGCCCCTCCCACGAACCAATAAGCCAGGATAGTGGCGCTAGCTCCGGAAGGAGATCGTATGGAAGTTCGGTAGCCACGGAACGGTTACTGCTGACCTTTAAACAGGTTAGTGATGACCAGTACCGCAAACAGTGCCATACCGACACCGGCCAAGCCGACAAG
>DEPX01000041.1:13743-24423 GCA_002358975.1 Micrococcaceae bacterium UBA3381
AAGAAGATTTCTAAAGCTACAACAGACATGTCCTTTAGTTTACTCACAAACTGCGATAGTGACGAGTCGGTTGCGCCAATTATTACCAGGGCAGGGCGTGGACGACGAAATAGCTCACCATGCCCGTGGCCATCACGGTGCCTGAGCCCAGGGCCACTGCGCTCACGGGGTGCGCCAGTTCCCCGTTGGGCACTTCGGTTGAATCGGCGAAACTTTCTACCAGTGCGACCAGCAGTCCGGCGATACTAGCGGCCACTACAGCAGGCACCGATAGCGGTCCAGGCCGAAGGATTTGCAATGCCACTGCCACCAGGATTGCGCCGATTACCACGGCAATCATGCGCATGCCGCGCCGTCCCGGCAGCAGCGTCAGCACACTGGCTGCCGCTAGTGCAGCAAAAATAGTCAGCATCAACCATGTCACGCCACTAATACGTTCAACCCCCAAAGAGCCAATAGCGACTTCGTATTTATTGCGCAGCAACATCGTCCAGCCGGAGCCAGTTGCGGCAATGACCGCACCAAGGGCCAACATGGCGGTAGCCCGGAAACGGTCGACTCCGCCGGGCAGCGTAAAGATTTGAATAATAAACACTGCTAAAACTCCAACGGCCACAGCACCACCGACGGGGGCAAGCCACAGTTCGGTGGTAGTAGTAGAAAATCGGGCTGTGACCGGCAGCAATGCCACCAGCCAGATGGCCAACAGTCCTGCTATACCCAATGCTGCAGAAATATCCCAGCGCCAGTTGGAACTCACCAGTCTCGGCCAGGTAAGCGCAAATATCACGACCAGTGCGGACATTATTAACGGGCCGGACGTCACCGGCAGGTTGGGTAGAAATACGGTGATCACGGCAAGCAGTGCTGCAGCGGTGACCGTGGTGAAAGCTAAGATAGTTCTGCGCACGCATCTATCATGTCATGACAGTGTCAACGCAGTAGGTTGCAAGACCGCAGTGCGCCGAAACTTGACCAAAACAGTTAGTGTGGTGGCATGACTCATTTGCGTGTGCATGCTCCATCCGAAACCGCCAACCAGTTTTCCCAGCTACGCAAACTAGCCGATGCCAGTGTTGCAGCCGATCACAATGAGCCCTTTGGAGACCAAACCTGGGTTGACCTCAATTCCGGTAACGCCTGGCTGATCACCGCTGAAGACGAGCAGCTGACCGGCGCCTCCGCCGTCGTTATTCCATCTGATCCCAGCCACCCGGTGTTAATTGAACTGGTGGTTGCTCCTGAAGTCCGCGGCCGTGGTGTGGGCCGTGAACTTGCAAACGCCACCGACCAGCTTGTCGCCGACTATGTGGCACCAGGCCAGACTGTAACGGCTTGGTCGCACGGTGACCATCCAGCAGCTCGCCAATTAGCGTCCAAGGCTGCGCTCAAACCGGTGCGGCTGTTATATCGCATGGCGATAGAGTTGACGACCGAGTCTTTTGGGGACGCTGCGGTTCCGCAAGGCTACACGATTCGCACCTTTCAACCGGGCACCGATGATCAGGCGTGGCTTGGACTCAATGCCACCGCATTTGCTGACCACCCGGAGCAAGGTCAGCTCACCCAAGCGGATCTGGACGCCCGCAAAGCAGAAGACTGGTTTGATCCAGCGGGATTCTTTATTGCCGAAGATGCTAATGCTACCCCGATGGGCTTTCATTGGACTAAAACCCCAGTCGGCGCAAATGCCGGAGAAGTATATGCCGTCGGCGTCCACCCGGCCGCTCAGGGCACCGGATTAGGTAAGGCCTTGACGATTCACGGTATGAACCATCTGGCTGGGTCAGGGTTAGAAAAAATCGTGCTGTATGTGGACGACGAAAATCGTCCTGCTGTGAACCTGTACAATTCCTTGGGCTTCGGTATTGAAAACACCGATGTCATGTTTTCTTCCAACAGCTAGGCTTCAGACATGCGCGCGGCAAAACGCATCGGTAAAATCACCACCACTCGGGCCACCGCAGCGACCATTGATGAGGGTTCCAATGCCAAAATTGTGGCTGCTGGAACTATCCCCTGGCGCATTAAATCCGGTGAGCTTCAGGTCCTGCTAATACATCGACCAAAATATGATGATTGGTCCTGGCCAAAAGGACGGTTAGATTCCCAAGAGACTCTGCCCGAAACTGCCTGGCGAGAAACCCGGGAAGAGGTAGGCCTGCAGGTCACCTTAGGCATCCCGTTAGGCGTCGTTCGTTATAACACCCCCAATACGAATAAGCCCAAGGAGGTTTGGTATTGGGCAGCCCGAATTCTGGAACAAAAGCCTCAGCCAGATGACGACGAAGTTGATGAAATCCGGTGGGTTACGGTCCCGGAGGCCCGGGCGTTATTGTCCAGGCCATTGGACCATTCACCCCTGGATGTGCTCTGTGATGCTTTCGCTGCCAAGCAGTTAGCGACCATTCCGTTTATCGTATTGCGTCAGGCCAAAGCAATCCCAGCCGAGTCGTGGACCCAAGACGAAGTCGATCGGCCTCTGGCTGATTCCGGGTACACCCAGGCCAAAGCAGTCGCCAACCTGCTACGAGGGTGGAATCCCACGCGCATTGTGACATCGAAATACACCCGGTCATTGGAAACTATTGCCCCGTATGTAAAAAAATACGGCGGCACAGTGCGGTCAAAAAAATGGTTGAATATTAAGGCTGCCAAGGATCATCCGAGCCATTTGACCAAGCGCTTGAACCAAGAGTTGAAACGTCACGAGCCAATCATCGTGTGCAGTCAGCCTTCGGTCACCAAGCGCATCCTCAAAGAACTCAAATCCTGGGTCCGGCGCGACAATAATGCGGTGGTTAACCCCAAACATGTTTACACCAAGAAAAAAGCTAATCTGGCACCCGGATCGATTCTTGTTATTCAACGAGCCACCCACCTGGCCGACAAGATCGTCTCAGTGGAACGTTATGAGCCCTACGTCCCATAACGGTCCGCCAGTAGCTATTCTCGGTGGTCCCTGCTTGATAGGCTTACGCTATGACTACCTCGACGGGCGCACAGCCAGAAAAAATCATTCACCAAAACCTCCGGTTAGTGGATGTTCCCGCCAAGGATCGCTTTGAGCTTCATCAAGATCATCCAGAAACCGGCGATTCAGTACTCATCGGCTTTATTGGCTATCGTATGGCCGAAGACGATCCCGAGGTGTACGTTTTGCAGCACACAATTGTCGCCGAGCAATACGGTCGTCAAGGTTATGCGCGGGCGTTGGCAACGCTCGTGTTAGAGCAGATAAAAAAGCAAGAACAACAATTTACCACCCAGTGTTCCTATATTGTGGACTATTTACGCAGGTACCCGGAATATCTCGAACTGATCACCAACCCGGGCGCGCAGCACAGTGACACCTTCACGAAACGATAGGCATGAATAACAACCTCACCGACATCGATACACCGTATGAAAACCTGCTGGCCGAAGTATTAGCGAATGGCACATTGACCGGTGATCGCACCGGCACCGGAACGTATTCGGTTTTTGGTCGGCAAATGCGTTTCAACCTGGCTGAATATTTTCCGCTGATCACCACCAAACGCGTCCATTTTAAGTCGGCGGCCTTAGAACTGATTTGGTTTCTCAATGGTGACTCCAATGTGCAATGGCTCCAAGAGCGCGGAGTACGTATTTGGAATGAATGGGCAGATGATGACGGCGAGCTCGGTCCCATTTATGGGGTGCAGTGGCGCTCCTGGCCGGCCCCCAATGGTGACAGTATCGATCAAATCAGCCAGGTGATGGAGTCCTTGGCCCATCATCCCGCGTCCCGGCGTCACCTGGTTAGTGCTTGGAACCCTGGACAACTCGACGAGATGGCATTGCCAGCTTGTCACGCAATGTTCCAATTCCACGTCCAGCCAGAAGATAACGGCCCTGGCAAGCTATCGTGTCAGCTTTACCAACGCTCGGCCGATATGTTTTTGGGAGTGCCGTTCAATATTGCGGAGTATTCACTGTTGACCATGATGATGGCCCAGCAGCTTGGCTATAACCTTGGAGAATTTATCTGGACCGGCGGCGATGTACACATCTACGCCAACCACCTAGATCAAGTTCGTGAACAACTTTCGCGCGAACCCTATCCGTACCCCCAGCTGCGTTTTACTCGTAAGCCAAAAGATCTGTTCAGTTACGCATTGGAAGATTTCGAACTCGTTGAATACCAATACCACCCCACCATCAAAGCTCCAGTTGCCGTCTAATACTGCCCTAGGCATGATCTGGGCACAAAGTCTAGATGGCGTCATCGGTCTAGACGGAGCCATGCCCTGGGATGTGCCTGAAGACCTACAGCATTTCAAGCAAATGACCATGGGCCAAGTACTGATCATGGGACGCCGAACCTGGTCCTCATTTCCTGACTCGGTACGCCCGCTTCCAGGCCGGACCTCTATCGTGGTCTCAAGCTCATTCAGTGCTGACCCCACAGACCCGAAGCTAAACGATGACAGGGTCCACGTCGTCGCGGACCTACAATCAGGACTAGAACTTGCCGGTCAGCTTAAGTCTGAGCAGCACATTTGGGTGATAGGCGGGGGCACATTATATGATCAAGCCATAGATGTAGCCACGATCATCGAGCGCAGTGTATTCAATCTGCATGTCGACGGTGACACGTATGCGCCTCAGCTGGATACTTCGTGGTCCGCCGCGAGGCAGGATCCCTCCGAAGGGTGGCACACTTCTGAATCCTCAGTCGAATATCGGTTTGAACGATGGGAGCGTACCCTTGACCAAGACGCCTAGCGCGACCTCCGCCTCGCAGCGCCAACTGGTCCTAGCATTTATCGGTTTGGTCGCCGGCCCCCTCTTGGCGCTGGTATGTGCCGGCATGGGCCTGTACTTAGTTCTCAACGGCAAAACCATTGCGGGGATAGTTTTTATACTGGTACTAACCCAACTGTTTATCGGTGTGGGCCTGTGGGCATACAACGCGAGGAAAAACTCTCTATCGCAGAATGTAGAATAGGAATCTATGACTCAACAAGTTTCGGAGACTCCAATGTACGCTGACGTTGCCACCCGCCCATCTGTGGGCATTATTGGCTGGCGTGGCATGGTCGGATCCGTGCTGATGCAACGGATGCTAGAAGAAAACGACTTTGCCAAAATCAACCCGGTATTCTTCTCCACCTCAAATCCAGGCGGACCGGTTCCTGAACTCGAAGGCGTTGACACCTCCGAGACGCTGCGCGATGCACGCGACATTGACACCTTGGCAAAACTGCCCATTATTTTGACGACCCAGGGCGGCGACTACACCAACGAGATCTACCCGGAACTTCGTGCTGCAGGCTGGGAAGGCTTGTGGATCGATGCTGCATCAGCCCTTCGCATGGATGATGAATCTATTATCGTGCTCGACCCGGTCAACCGCGACCAAATTGATGCCGGCCTTAAAAATGGTGTCAACCAGTTCGTCGGCGGTAATTGCACCGTATCCTTGATGACGCTGGGACTTGGTGGGCTACTGCGTAACGGGTTGGTCGAATGGGGTACCGCCATGACTTACCAGGCAGCTTCGGGTGGCGGCGCCCGTCACATGCGTGAACTACTCAAAGGCTTCGGTACCCTCCATGACGTCGTATCAGCCGACCTGGCCAATCCGAATTCGGCTATCTTAGAGCTGGACCGTAAAGTTATCGACGCTCAGCGCGACGGCAGCATGGACACCACCGAATTCGGGGCGCCCCTTGCCGGCTCGCTGATCCCTTGGATCGATTCGGATCTTGGTAACGGTATGTCTCGTGAAGACTGGAAGGGCATGGCCGAGACCAATAAAATCCTAGGTCGCAGCGATAATGACATCATGCCGCTAGAGTCTGTGACAGTGCGTGTGGGCGCATTGCGCTCGCATTCTCAAGCATTAACGCTGAAACTTACCAAGGATATCCCCCTTGATGAAATCGAAGACCTACTGGCCAATGACAACGACTGGGTTAAGTTTGTTCCGAATACCAAAGAAGCCTCGGTCGCACAGCTCACCCCGGTAGCCGTCACCGGCACCATGGACGTCCCCGTTGGTCGGGTTCGCAAACTTGCTATGGGCCCCGAATACATTTCCGCGTTTACTGTTGGCGACCAGTTGCTCTGGGGCGCTGCCGAACCCGTACGCAGAATGCTCATGATCGCCACCGGTAACCTCTAAATAGCCTCGCTCAATCAGGCAAATTCTTGTAACTAGCCACCAGTATTCGCTGGTGGCTAGTTTTGTTTCAGCTACACTGTTGCGACATATTACAAGCCGGAATTTTGCTGACAACAAAAATGTAAGTGCAGATTAAACGACAAATTGATAACCGCCCTTCTGTCTGGGCTGCCGCACTCCCCCGGAGGCAAAAGCCCTAACCTAGGGCACCCCCACATTGCGGTACCTGATACCGCCTCAGGGCTATTGATCGTGCACCCCGGCAGCCGTTGCCAAAATCCGGCTGAGCCGATCAGCAAGCTGTTCTGCAGGTTCAGATTCATCATCCCGCAGCCACCGTTCAGTACGCCACAAAGCACCGGCGGCTAAGAATAAAGCTTTTTCGTGGACATCTTCTTCTGTGGGTTCGGCGTCTTTCATCACCGGCCCCAATGCCGTCACGTCGACAATACGTGTGGCCAAGAATTCTATGACATCTTCGCGGACGTCTCCAGCAGCTGTAGAATCCAAAACAGCCAAGTAAAACTCACGTCGATATTCCAGCTCGGTCAACAGCGCGCGCAGCACCGTGACAGACACCTCGGGCCATGACACCCCGGAGTCTGGCTCGGGCACCGAATCAAATAGCGCCACCAGTCGCACCATCGCAGCTGCCCGCATGAGATTCGATAGGTCGCCAAAATGTTGATATAGTGTGGGTCTGCTCACCCCAGCCGCCCGTGAAATTTCGGCGACGCTTAGCACCGTCCCGAGCTCATGGGCATCGAGTGCCCGCGTCATCGCCTCTATGAGGGCTGTTCGGGAGCGCTCAGCCCGCGGGTTGACCTCGACTACCTCTTCATCGGACTGCGCTGCTGTCATTACTATCCCCTCATAACGTCTGCGACTGTACACCAGCCAATTGACACTCACCAGCATAACCGATACTTTTACATATGTAAGTTTTACATCCGTAAAAGTAGTGTGTCGGCCAACAACCGGTCAGGGAGCTCATCTATGTCACGACTCAACCCAAGAGTCCAGTTGATCATTATCCTAACGGCGCTTGCTTTGATTCCACTGATCTACGCCAGCCTGCTGGTTTGGTCGGTCAAAGACCCCACCGGCTCACTGGAAACCATGTCTGCTGCGGTCGTCAACGAAGACTCACCTACTACCACCGACGACGGGGAAGAACTTACCCTAGGTGACGACCTGACCGAGGAGCTGTTGGACTCTGATGACGGCTTCGCCTGGGAAACTATGTCGCAAGACTCAGCCGTTACTGCCCTGGAAGACGGCGACATCCGCGCAATTTTGACTATCCCGGAGGACTTTTCCGCGTCGGCAGCATCATTGGGCGATGAAGATCCCTTGGAAGCAGCCAAATCACAGCTGACCATCACCACCGATGACGCCTCCAACATGATTGTCGGCAACATCGCTGCAACCGTGGGCGAAACAGTCCGAACCACCGTGTCGCAACAGGTTGGTGAGGAGTTCCTGGACCAAGTAACCGTAGGTTTCAATGATATCGCTGAGGCACTGACTGATGCGGCAGACGGAGCCCACGAACTATCTGATGGCACCGACAGCGCCTACTCAGGTGCAGGCGATCTGGTAGTCGGCTTGGATGCGCTTACCGACGGCGCATACGATCTATCCGATGGTGCTTCACAGCTAGCTGCCGGTACCGCAGAAGCTTCTCAAGGCGCAACACAGCTTAGTGATGGGCTTGCTGAACTCAACAATAAAACATCAGAGCTACCCGATACCGCCCGAACTATCGATTCTGAGGCCAATAACATTGCCGGTGGCATCCAAGATCTCGCCGGCGCGCTTGATAATGCTTCTTCTGAAGTGACAAGTGTTGTCAGTGGCTTAGACGACGCACTCGACAACGCCCAAGGACTTAAGGGCACCGCTGATAATGTCCTGGAATCGGCAGACTCCTTATCTGATGGAACCGGCGGAGTCGCCACAGATAGCCAGCAATTACTTGATGACTGGGATAACCTTTCCGAAGACCAGCGCCAGGCCGCATTACAAGGTATCGTTGAAGATGCTGACGCTGCGCAAGATAATGTAGCTTCGGTCCGGGACGGAGCACAATCGCTGGCAGATGACGCATCAGCATTACTCGGTGATGGTTCTTCAACGGGCCTAACGGGGCTAACCGAAGACAGCCAAGATATTCAAGCCATCCTTGACGAGGCTTATCAGGGCGCAGACAAAGCATCGGAAGGCAGCCAACTGCTATATGAGGGCGCCGACCGACTGACCGCTGCCAGCGGAACACTTGTAGAAGGTGCCGATGAACTTTCCGGCGCGATTGGTACTGCATCATCGGCTTCAAGTGAGCTCAGCGATGGATTAGTTACGTTACGGGACGGTGCTGCTGAGCTAGACGATGGTACTGACCAGCTCGTTTCAGGTACAAGCGATGCGGCATCAGGCGCAGGTGATCTCCACAGTGGACTCGGCGACCTCGACGAGGGCGCTAATGAACTGGCAACCGGTCTAGATGACGGCAAGGATGAAGTACCTACATATACAGACGAGGAAAGCGACCACCTAGCCTCAACGGCCGCCGATCCAGTGGAGCTCAATGACCGCAGGACACACGAAGTAGAAGGCTATGGTTGGGGGCTAGCACCATATTTCATGAGTCTGGCCCTCTGGGTCGGAGCAATGGGCTACTTCCTTATGCGACCTGCGCTCAATATGCGCCAGATTGTTCGCTCTGGCTCAACACTGCGTGCAGTCATCTCTAGTATCACTCCAGCGTTTATCATGGCGTTTATCCAAAGCAGCCTGATGGTGACCTTGGTTCGCTTTGGTGTCGGTATCGATATGGCAGACACCGCTGGGGTATATGCCCTAAGTTTCTTTGCCAGCCTCACGTTCTTTTTGATCAACCAGATGCTTATTGCCGCCTTTGGCCCTCCCGGACGCTTCTTGGCGCTGGTACTGATCGTCCTGCAACTATCGGCAGCTGGCGGTACCTACCCCATTGAGACTGCTCCGGAGTTTTTACAGCGCCTCCACGCCTGGCTACCAATTACCCACTCGGTCGATGGACTGCGCTCACTGATTGCTGGCGGCCCATTTGATACCGCCGGGGTGCTATTACCGATAGCTGCGTGGCTACTTATCGGCCTGCTTGGGCTCGTCGCCGTGGTGATCGTAGTTTCCCATAAAGCCCATCGCACCGAACCAACATCCAAGGATGATGATCAAGGGCCTGAAGAAAAGTCTGAACAGCAAAAGCGCTCGAGTAAAACGGATGCCAAACATGCTGGATAGCTGAAATCTTCCGTGAGCTGTGTGCAGTTCTTTTTGGCCTGGCCCCAAAGCGGCTATGTAATTTCTTGGCACTATGGGTAGTTGGCATAGCACGCGGTACCGCATAGTAGCGGACTCATGTGGGCTCCAATGAAAGGCCCGACAGCCTATCCCCGCGTGTAATAGCGGTTTGTACCCATAACTGCTGGTCAGTATTTGGCAGCTTACAGGTCCATTCCTAAAGCATAAGCTCCAAAGCTCTGCCCTAAAATAGAACGCAGCTATACATATGACCAACTGACCTGGCCTACAGAAGGGCCAGTCTTACTCAGGAGTGCAGGCTTGAAGCTTCCTAAATTCAAAATCCCGACATACGCATCGATGCGAATCGGCCCAAAGTTCCTAGAACGGTTTATGCGATTTTGGCCACCCTATTTCGGGGCCGGCATCAAACCCGAATATATTTCTGAGGATGCTTCTCACACGATCGTGACACATAAGCCCAATATCTTCACAAGGAACCTGGTTGGCACAGCGTTTGGCGGCACTATGCTATCGATGACTGACCCATTTTTCATGTTCGCCGGGGTCTATGGGCTGGGCAAAGACTACCTGGTTTGGGACGTCGGTGTGGAGGCCCAGTTCATCAAGCCCGGCAAGGGCAAGATCACTGCCGAAATACAAGTCTCTGAAGAAACGTGGCAGCTGATTCGCTCCAAGACGGCTAACGGTGACAAATATCTACACTGGTTCGATGCCGAGATCACTGACGAGCAAGGCGAGACAGTGGCAATTATTCGTCGTCAAGTATATTTCCGTAAAAAGCGTGCAGCTCTGGAACGCTCGGAGGCTCAAGTAGCCGCTGACTAACTGGCGCACAATACCATTTCGGCGTCTGTCCAATTCACTTCAGCATTGGACAGACGCCGTTTTTGGTTCGCTACGGTTAGCAGCAGTTCGGTCCTGAGGACCGAACTTTTTACTGTCCCCATTCATCCTCGGTCTTCCGGCATTGCCTTCCTCCTACAACGCTGCGTGCGCCTGGTTTGGAAAATTTTGTCGAAACTCTTGTGCGTTGCTAACTAAACAACTATATTGTTATTACAGCAACTCAGTGTTGCAGATCACATTACATAGGAGATTGAAATGGCTAACGAACAATACAAGGCCCTCGAACACGAAATGGAAACCGTCCTGGAGAAAATCTTTGACGCAGGCACCGAACTCTATGAAGATCGCGGTTTCAAGCGTCGTGTCGGCTACGG
>DEPX01000041.1:24573-31741 GCA_002358975.1 Micrococcaceae bacterium UBA3381
ATTTTCATTACCACCGCCTACGATGTTCTTGACGACAACCTCGCGTCCGATATGGGCCTATGGGGTCAGAAGATCCCTTTGGAAACTCTTGATGCATCTACCGGAGCTGCGGATATCGACGCACGAATCGCACCAGAAGAAGGTGAACTGGTCATCAAGAAAAAACGTGCTTCGGCATTCCCAGGCACCAACCTTAACCAGTTTCTTACAGCCAATCGCATCGACACTCTCATTGTCACCGGTGTTACCGCAACAGCATGTGTACGCCACACTGTAGAAGATGCCGTAGCTGAAGGATTCCGGCCAATCGTGGTCAAAGAAGCCGTAGGAGACCGTGTTCCAGGCGTAGTTGCGTACAACCTGTTCGATATGGATTCCAAATTCGGCGACGTAGAACCCCTTGAAAACGTCGTTAGCTACCTCAACGAACTACCAAACTTCGAAGACACCGTACCAACCACTTCTTTGCCAGCCAAACAGCCTGTCACCAGCTAAGCGCTCTGATACGCTGCTGGGTTGATTGATTTTCATGGGTTTGTCGAAGCTCGAATCTTCAGCTTCGACAAACCCAAATGTGTTTCTTACCTACGGTTTAGTACGACCGAATAACTACGTCCCCTGGTTTCCCAACATTGGAGCCCTTCATGAATACCAGCGACTCAGGTCCCATAGAAAACCAATCCCCAACTACACAAGTCTCACCGAAAACGCTACGCCAAGTAACGTTTGCCGGTTTCGCCGGAACCGTTGTCGAATGGTTTGATTTCGCCGTGTATGGCTTTATGGCAACGCTCATTGCCAGTACGTTCTTCCCTGAATCTCATGGTGGTGTGGCGTTGCTACAAACCTTTGCGATCTTCGCGGTGGCATTTGCCCTGCGACCTGTCGGCGGTGCATTCTTCGGGATGCTCGGTGACCGGATTGGTCGCAAGTCGGTTCTGATTTTGACCGTACTGCTTATGTCGGGGTCCACTGCGGCAATCGGCCTTCTTCCCAGTTACGAACAAATCGGTATATGGGCCGCTGTACTTTTAACTGCGGCTCGTTGTTTGCAAGGCTTATCTGCCGGGGGAGAATACGCCGGCGCGGTCACCTATGTGATCGAACATGCACCACCACAACAGCGCGCGCGTTGGGGTTCGGCTATGCCAACTGCAACGTTTGCAGCCTTTGCTGCGGCAGCTTTATTGTCCTACCTGTTGACCACCGGATTAGGGGAAGCTGCTATGCAACAATGGGGATGGCGCATACCATTTCTTATTGCCGCTCCCCTGGGGCTCATTGCGTTTTGGGTTCGTCGTAGTTTGGGTGAGTCGCCCATGTTCCAAGACACAGCCAAAGATGAGACCACCGACCACGCGCCTTTGCGGTCTACCATCGCCACCCAGGCGCGCCCTATGGCAATTCTGACCGGCTATATTTCCTTGACTGCGCTAAGCTTTTATATCTTTTCAACCTATATGACCACGTTCCTGCGTGAAGTAGTGCAGTTAGGCACCGTGCCAGTCCTAGCATCTAACGTGATCGTGCTGACACTTGCTGCGGCAACAGCCCCGTTTGCCGGCATTCTTTGTGACCGATTTGGTCGGCGCAAGACCATGTATGCTTCCGCCATTCTGCTGTCCGCCACGGCCATACCTGGTTACATGATTGCCGGTGGAGCCACATTCACCACCGCACTTATTGGCCAGCTGATTATTATGTTCGGTACGGTGGCAGCCAACGTAGTCACAGCAGTTTTGCTCACCGAAGTCTTTCCCACACGTGTTCGCTACACAGCTTCAGGCGTTACCTATAATGTTTCTTATGCGTTATTCGGCGGTACCGCACCGTATGTTGCTACCTGGCTGATCGATGTCACCGGCAACCCGATCTCACCGGCGATTTATTTGACAGTCATCGCAGCTGGCGCCTTTGTCGCCACGATATTGCTGCCAGAAACTGCCGGACGTGATCTAGGAATGGGAGTTGACGATGAGCCGATTACGTCATCAATTCCGGTTTTGCCAGCAGATAGCAAGGTGAAACCATCAAAACCAAAGGCAACGAAACTTAAAACTGTGGTTTAACCATTTGCTAGGACTCTAGCTCAACGCATGCAGACAGTGGGGCATGACTCGGAAGTCATGCCCCTGTTTCGTGCTGTGCTGGTATCGAAGCGCCCAAGCGTGCTGAAATGTCTCGGGCTGTTTGTAGCACCGCGTCTTGTAAGTCTCCCGCACAGTCTTTAAATTGCACCCTTGATGTCGGGGCTGAAAGAATCACACAGCCAGTTGCGGTCCCCCGCAGGTCACGAACCACCGCGGAAACACCGAACTCTTCTGGAGTGGTGCCACCTTCGTTGATGGCATAACCGTCGTTCCGAATTTTTTCGAGCTCGGTTTCGATCGTTTCACGGGTTATGCCTTCTGCTGGAACAATAATTTTGCCGGTTTCTATCAGTTGATGCACGGCTTTTAGGGGCTGATATGCCAACATGACTCGTACTGACGAGGAGTGCCACATATTGTAGCGATTCCCAATGGGCTGCGTATGACGAACCTGGTGTGGACTGGCGACTTGTTCCACGACAATCGTGCCACCATCGCCCCAAACTCCTAGAGCCGAAGTCTCGCCAGTAAGCTCTGTCAGGTGTTCTAAGTGTTCAAGTCCGGCAGCACGGATATCAAGGTCAGCCAACAACGGCGCCGATAGCTCTAATACGCTCAGACCGAGCCGATAGCGTCCCCCAGTTTGTTCTCGCTGCACGTAGCCCAGTTCCGCCAGGCCATTGAGCATACGCGAAACTGTGGATTTATGTAACCCAACGATCTCAGAGATTTCAGTAACCCCGAGGGAGGGCTGCTTGATAGAAAATGATTCCAAAATCGACAGCCCGTTGATCAAGGCCGCGGGTGCACCCTGGGGCTGGCGTGAGTTGGGTTCATCAGGTTCCGTCATACTTACTCCTTCAGATGAGTCTGATTTCGAACTAATATTGTCACATTTGGTGCCGCGGTGGTGATATGCGCCAAGCACTTAGTATTATTTGCCCAAATTATGCGTCAAATAGTTGTGGGTAGAGATCTTGCAGTTGTTCTTCCATAACTGGGGCTAACGTGGTGGCATACTGCGGTGTCATATGCGAGCTGTCATACCAGATGACTACGTTACCGACCACAGCCGAACAAGTAGCGTCTCGTCCTTCGCCAACCGTTGGACAGACATACGGATTCATATCCAAAGTCTGCGTTGTATCCGGTAGGTCCATAGTTTCTAACGGATTAGATTCATGCGCGTCCCCGGCAATCCCACCACAGGCCTCTGGTGCTTTATCGGCTGCCAAACAGTCACGCGTCTCGTGGGTACTTGGTCGAACCAGACCACGGAGCAAAAGCAACGGGGTATCCCGCTGTGCTATTTGTTCCCACCGTTGTTCGGCGCCTTCGACAATTCGCTCTGAACCTGGTCGGCCCCAATTTCGTGTGGCGGGAGCGACCAATAAGTCAACGTCTTGGGTTTCGAGCCAGTCCATGAAATTGTCGTTCCACTTATGGCAATAGTTATTTCCTGGTTTACCAGGTGTTCCCGAGAAGCTGCAGCCCGATTTAATGGCTAGGATAATTTCCCAGTTATGTTCTCGGCCTAGTTCACGGAAAGTCTGCTCCCAGTGGCCTGCGTGTGAGTCAGGAGCTAACACTATGGTTTTTGAGGGGTTTTCAGGTGCTTCTGGATCTTCACAGAGTTTGACTTCATCACTTCCGGGGCTGTTTTCACCTGCTTGGCGGCAATCTCGTGTCACGTAGTCCTGTTCCACTTGAGCCAGTTCTTCCACACTTGGAGCAAAACTTTCGATCTCTGGAATATCAGGCCCATTTTCTACAGTTGATCGTGCACCAGGGTATTGCTGTGGGTCCAAAGCAAACTGGTCGTCTTGATGTTGTTCTGCTTCCTGTTGGCTGGCCAGCAGAGCATTGGCCACCACGTTGCTAAAGACCAACATGACAACCAGTCCCATAGCAAGCGGCACGATATCTGCTTTTTGGCCGCCAGCTTGTCGGCCCCAGGATTGCAAAGGCCGCTCGACAAACATGTTCAGCAAGACCGCTAGAACGCCCGCCACTGCCAATACCACCGCAGCACCTAAGATCCCGACTGCTTCACGGTCCCTTAGAGCAAGATAAAAAATCAGCAAGGGCCAATGCCATAGGTACAAGGCATAGGAGTAATCACCAATCCAACGAATAATCCTGTTGTTGAGCAGCTGTGTTACCGACCCAGTTTCAGCAGGGCCCTCTTGCGGGGCAGCAAACAGTACAAAAGCCAGCCCTAATAGCGGCCATAAGGCCATGGGACCAGGAAATTGTTGTCCACCGTCAAATATCAGCCCGGTGGATAGCACCATCACGAGGCCCACCCAGCCCATAATTAACCGCAGTCCCTTGGCTAACCGAAGATGGTCAATACTCAGTGCCATCAGTCCGCCAAAAGCTAGCTGCCACAGTCTGGTGGTCGTGGCCAAATATGCCTCATCTTGAAGGTTAATACCGTAGACCACTGCCCAAGCCATCGAAGCCACCAATGTAATGGCTAAAACTATAGCGACCCAGAAGACAGCTGGCTGGTTTCGTTTTCGGGCGACCCAAACCAACACGACGACGAGAAACGGGATGACCAAATAAAACTGACCTTGCACAGACAAGGACCAAAAATGTTGGAATGCAGAGGTTTCGGGTCCAGCTGCGTCGTAGGATAGCTGCGAGTTGATCAGCTCAAAGTTCTCAAAGTATAGCAGGGAGGCGACAGCTTCGCGCAGCATTTGGGGATGCTGGGTATAGGGCAAGATAATGACTGCTGCGATCGTGACGGTTATGACGACCACCGCGGCGGGAGCAAAAATTCTCCGAAATAGTCGCCCAAAGTAGCGTAGGAAATCGATCCTGCCATGGTTTTCAGTGGCCTCGCGCAACAGCATCGCTGTGAATAGGAATCCAGAGACGGTCAAAAAGACGTCAATTCCGCCGGAAACCCGTCCGTTTCCAAATAGATGGAATACGACCACGCCGACGATGGCCAGACCGCGGATACCGTGAAGATCTGGTCGGTACCGCCGCTTCGGCACGTGATGAGCCACCCGCGCAGGAGAGCTTATTACCGTCGCCAAAAGAACCGTCCGTTTCCGGGCACGACATACTAGTTCTGCCGACTGAGGTTGTCAGAGCCCAACCCTAGGGGGATACAAAATACGGTGTTATCATGCCAAGGCTATTGACGGCATTGCAACTTGGCGTGCGCGTTAGTCACCCAGTTGTACCCCAACTAACACAGGCTCCGGGACCAAGGTGATCCCCCAACGGCGTTCAACCCCGTCACGCACCAGTGTGGCAATATTTATGAGGTCTTTCGCGGTAGCATCCCCTCGGTTTGTTAATGCCAAAGTGTGCTTGGTAGAAAGGCCAGCACGACCAGTCGTATCTGGTTCGCCGTTGAGCCCGAAACCTTTGTGATAGCCTGCCTGATCGATAAGCCAGGCAGCCGAAAGCTTTACCGTTTTACCTTTACCGTTGGCCTCAGCATGGGCAAAACGAGGTGCGTTTTCGGGCAACCTATCGGCTACGGTAGTTGGCACAATCGGGTTGGTGAAAAACGAACCGGTCGACCAAGTATCGTAATCGGCGATATCTAAGACCATGCCCTTGCTGGCACGCAATCCAAGGACGGTTTGGCGAATGTGCTCCAGCGGTGCGGTAGCGCCAAGTTCAACGTTGAGGGCCTTAGCTAACTGTGTATAGCGTACGGGAGCGGTTTGCCCGGTTTTGGTAAGGCGTAAATCTACGGATAACACGATCCACCGCGGCGAAGCGTTAGAAAAGTCCTCGGCCGAAGAGACGATGCTGCGTTTAATCACTGAGTCCCGATAGCCAAACTCCAATTCATTGGCCCCGAATTCTATGATCCGGTGAGCTTGGCGATCCCAGGCCCGAATACTGATCAGCGTTTGGGAGATATCGGACCCGTATGCACCCACATTTTGTATCGGTGTGGCACCTGTAGAACCCGGAATACCTGATAGCGCTTCAATACCGCTAAGCCCCTGGGCTACCGACCATTCGACTACGGCATCCCAGTGCTGACCGGCAGCAATTCTGACATGGACGTCAGCCGGGGTAGATTCCACAACTTCAATGCCGTTGGTAGCAATGCGGACTACTGTTCCAGGAAAACCTTCATCAGCTACCAACATATTCGATCCACCGGCCAACACCAACAGTGGAGTCTTGGCTGTATCGGCGTCGGCTATGGCAGTTATGAGTTGGTCCTCGTTTGAGGCAACAATCCAGGTGGTAGCGGGGCCACCGACGCGAGCGGTGGTGTGATTTGCCAACAAGTTTTCGGGCATGAGGTTAGAGTTGCACCATTGCTCGGGCTCGAGTCAGTACTCGAGCGTTGTCGTCATTGGGGTTAGTTACTGTGAGGTCGATGCGCACTACGTTGGTATCTTCATTGATATCCCCGATAGTTGCGGTGACCTCCAGTTGCGCCCCCGGGTTCGGATTATCGAAAGGTTGAGCCGGGTCGGATGTATGGGTGGTCTCTTCAACCGGGACCATCGCAGAAAACCGAGTCTGGTAATCGATGATCGACCCCGGGTCACCGGCCCATTGGGTTACCAGGTCCACAGCTAATCCCATGCTGAGCATGCCGTGGGCGATCACCCCGGGCAGCTCGGCCTGCTTTGCGGTCGCATCAGACCAGTGAATGGGGTTAAAGTCTTGGGAAGCTCCGGCATAGCGGATGAGGTCTGCACGGTTAATGTCGATAGTTCGGGTGGCAATGACTTCACCTTTGGTGAGATCTTCGATAGCAGGCATGAAAACTCTCCTTATCCACGGACCAGCAGCGTGGAAATAACCGTGGCTACGGGCGCACGTTTGGCGTTAGAAATTTCCGTTTGAGTAGTGATTAATCTGTTGCCAGCGAGCTCTTTGACCGAAGTAACGGTCAATTGAGCGAATAATTCGTCACCGCCCACCACAGGGCGGTGGTAGGTAAATCGCTGGTCAGCGTGCACCACACGAGAAAAGTCAACCTTGGCGTCCGGATCGTGAACCACCAGGGCTTCGGCGCGCTGCGCGATGGTCACCAGATAGGTTGGGGGCGCTACCAACGCTTTGTGACCGGCAGCGCG
>DEPX01000041.1:31768-35211 GCA_002358975.1 Micrococcaceae bacterium UBA3381
AGCTGCATCGACGTCGTTGTGGTATTCGTGGGTATTTTTAACGGCGGCTGCGAAATTCCGGATATCTTCGCTACCGACCTGATAGGGGCCAACGCCGGGATATTCTCGGCCAGTGATGTCAACAGTCATGTTTTGTCCTTTCCACGCTGTTGGCGACCTCTACGGTCGGCTTCTAAATTTTCGCGGAGTTCTTTACGGCGTTCGGCGTATCGTATCAGTTGGGCAACCACATGAGTGACCAGACCGATACCAATAGTTATCGCTGCCATAATCGAGATTTGCCGAGTGGCAGTGATACCACCGATCACGGCGGTAATAAAACCGGTGCCTAGGATAATCATGCCAGTAATGAGTACCCGTTGATACAGCCGGGAACCGGTACTGAAAGGGTTATCATTCATCCAAGACATGGTTTCTATTATCCACCAACCGGGCTATTCGCCTTTGACGTTTACGATTTGACGCAAGGTGTGGCGGATCGTAACGAGCTCTTTGGAGTCCTGCATTACTTGGTCGATGGGTTTATATGCTTGTGGAATTTCATCAATGAACTTCGCGGTGTCGCGGTATTCGATGCCCACCATGGCATCGCGGAGGTCCTGGTGCGTGAAGTTCCGCCGTGCCGCGCGTCTGGAGTATTGACGGCCTGCGCCATGCGGCGCCGAGTCTAATGAGTCGGAATTGCCTTGGCCTTCAACAATATAGGAGGCTGCCCCCATTGATCCTGGGATTGCCGCCATGTCGCTTTTTCGGGCGCGGATGGCACCTTTGCGGGTAACCCAAACCATTTTGTCGAAATGTTCTTCTTGTTCGGTGAAGTTATGGTGCGAATTGATGTGTTGGACACTTTGCACTGGCTCTCCCGCCCAGCGACCCAACTGATTGTTTACACGGTCCATCATTTCTTCACGGTTCAATAGGGCAAAATGCTGAGCCCACCGCAACTGCGCAATGTAGCGATCGAATTCTTCGGTCCCCTCTGCTACCCAAGCAAGATCCGGATGCGGTAGCTGATCGCCTGCTTGGTGCCGCAGACTTTTAGCCGTATCAATGTGGTACTGGGCTATTTTATTACCGATCCCTCGTGACCCTGAGTGCAAAAACGTCCAGACGTTATCGTTTTCATCAAGGCACACCTCAATAAAGTGGTTACCGCCACCCAATGTGCCAAGTTGCAGACGCCAGTTTTTATCGACTGTATCGGGGTCAAAATCTTTTTCTAAGGCCAGCTCTTCAAGTTCATCTATTCGTGGGGCTGCACTCGGCAGAATTTTGCGATTATAACGACCTGCCGAAACCGGAATGCTGCGTTCGATTTCTTTACGTAATTTCGTCAGATCCCCTGGTAAGTCGGTGAATTTAAACTGCGTTTGCACAGCGGTCATCCCACAACCGATATCAACGCCCACCGCAGCGGGCATGACCGCCCCCAAGGTAGGGATGACTGACCCCACTGTTGCTCCATAGCCCAAATGAGCATCCGGCATTAACGCAATATGCGGATAAATAAAATCTATTTCAGCCGAAGTAATGGCCTGCTGCCGCGTTTGGTCATCCAGCAGAGAAGCCCAAGAGACAAGCCGGTCATTAATACGTTCCATATGGCTGCAGTGTAACCCCAGTGGCACATAATTGCGATACTTGTGTCACCAGTTGGGCGGGCAATGCAGCCCTCGGCAGATTGAGTCCGAGGTCAAACATCCTATACCCTTAGGGGGTATAACTATAAGTGTCGGAAGGTTCAACATGCTCGTTAAAAAGGTGCCGCGCGTACTGGTCATCCCCGTGTCCACTGGGCTCTTCGCTCTTAGCCTCACTGCCTGCACTGCCAGTGCACCCGAAGGCAATAACCCTCCTCCCAGTACAGACGCAGATGGCACCGCGGTAACAGCCGGTAGCGAGCAACCCTCCCAGGTCAACGAAGTCGACTTACATTTCATTGCCATGATGACGCCGCACCACCAACAAGCCGTCGACATGAGCGACATTATTTTGTCCGCCAGTGAGACAACTGATGAAACCAACGATTTGGCTGAGCGGATCAAACAAGGCCAACAAGCAGAAATAGACACCATGGTGGGATGGGCCAATACATGGGAACAAGACGCACTAATGGCTCATCACGCAGAACATGTGGCCAACGGGATGCTGACCCCTGCACAACTGGATGAGTTGGAAACTCTTGACGGGCCCGAAGCTGACACCCAGTTTTTGCAGCTGATGCATATGCATCACGAAGGAGCCATCGCTATGACTGAGGACCAAATCGAAAACGGCGGCTATACGCCACTGGTTGAGCTGGCTGAACAGATGGTCGAGGTTCAGACCGCCGAAATGGATGAAATGGAACAGCTGCTGACCGCTAGGGGTGAGGACCTCCTGACAGACTAGCCACCACAGATCGCGCCACACCGAATTCTGCCGGAAGGATCGAATATGCATCAGACTGCCCAGCAAACTAGCCATCAACACGATGAGCACACCGACCATGAACACCACGACCACAGTCATCACGTCGACCAGTTTCGTCGGCTATTTTGGGTCATGGTCGTGTTGGGTATTCCCGTCGTCGTCTTTAATCCCATGTTTGCTGACCTTTTGGGATATAACGTGCCGGATAGTACCTGGGTATGGTGGATATCGCCGATTTTGGGAAGCATTATCTACTTCTGGGGTGGGCAACCATTTCTGACGGGCGCAGTCTCGGAGCTGCGTAGTCGTCAACCTGGGATGATGCTACTGATCGGCTTAGCGATTACGGTGGCGTTCATTGCTTCATGGGGTGCAACCCTTGGTATTTTGGATGCCCAACTGAACTTTTGGTGGGAACTTGCCTTACTGGTGATCATCATGCTGTTGGGTCACTGGATCGAGATGCGTTCGTTAGCCCAGACGACTTCTGCCTTAGGTTCCTTAGCTGCGCTGCTACCCGATGAAGCCGAAAAGCTTGTGGACAACGAAATTATCAAGGTTGCACCAACCGAGCTGGTAGTGGGAGATATCGTTGTGGTGCGTCCTGGTGCTTCGGTGCCTGCCGATGGAAAAATTATTGATGGTAGCGCGTCGATGGATGAATCCATGGTTACCGGGGAGTCCAAGCCGGTACGTCGTGCAGTCGATGCTCACGTTGTCGCTGGCACAGTGGCAACAGATTCTGGTATTCGTCTTGAAGTTACCGCCATTGGTGATGACACGGCGTTGGCTGGTATCCAACAGCTGGTTTCCGATGCGCAGGCGTCATCTTCACGAGCCCAGCGTATTGCTGATACTGCCGCGGGTTGGCTGTTTTGGTTTGCGCTGACTGCAGCGATCATTACCGCCATTATTTGGTCATTATTTGGGGCCCCCGGTACGGCAGTAGTTCGCACCATTACCGTTTTGGTTATTGCGTGCCCTCACGCACTAGGCCTGGCGATCCCGCTGGTAGTTTCCATTGCTACTGA
>DEPX01000019.1:0-825 GCA_002358975.1 Micrococcaceae bacterium UBA3381
ACTTCATGGGCGGCATCTCCGAGAATGACACACCGTCCGGCGGTCATATGCTGTGCTATCCGGCGACGCACGTGGAATGCGCTGAGCATTGTGGAGGTGGTTGAATCAAGTTGTTCACCGGTGCGCTCAGCGATCAGTTCCGTAAGTATATGTGGGGATTCTTCTTTGAGTTCAGTTCCGGTGTGGGCAACCCAGCGGCGCATCCCGCCCGGTAGTGGAAACGACTCAATAACACCGGTGGTTTCTAAAAAGATTGCGGCCAAAGTATGTGAAGCGTGGACAGCACCGGCGGCATGTTGCGCCAGGTCCCCCATCAAATAGGTGTCTGGTAGATTTCGGGTGCGGGTACCGATACCGGCTGTCTGACGAACCAGACTGTGCGGGCCATCAGCGCCGACAACAATATCTGCTCGCCAACTGCGTTCAGATCCACTTTGTCGGCCGTCGCTGATGCTTCGTGCTATCACCTGGACACCAGGATGTATCGCCGTACTGTCGGTGGTCGGATCGGTGATCTCAGTGACTTCCCATCCTCGATGAAGTGCCCCCGGGGCCAATTGACTCAGGCGTTGAGCTAGCAACGCTTCGGTGCGATTTTGTGGCAGCGTCAAGACGAAGGGACGATCTGGCCAGGCTTGTTCGAAACTTAGACTGCCCAGTGGTCGGCCTTCTCGATAGGCGGTACCTGCATGGACCCGGGTACCTTGTGCCAGCGCAGTGGCTTCGGCACCCAGTGCCTGCATTACCGCCAATGCCGGTGGGTGCAGTCCAATGGCACGCGAGAACTGTCTCGGATGGTTGCGGCGCTCGAGTATAACCACCTCT
>DEPX01000019.1:841-1975 GCA_002358975.1 Micrococcaceae bacterium UBA3381
CCCATAGCAAGAAGGCAGCCCAGCACCAGTCCTGCTGGACCGCCACCAACGATGAGTACTTGGCAATGGTGTTGCATGGTCAGCTGGGCTTTGCACGGTCGGTAGCGTCATAGATTAATAGGTTGCGCCATGGCCGCTGTGGGATGACCCGCCAACCGGAGGCGGCAACCGCGCGCAATTCGTCGGCGGTATAGCTGCGCCGGATGGAGGTTAGACCGTCTTGACGAATAAATGATCCGGGGAAAAACGGCCAGGTGCCGATGGAAAATAACGTATACGCTACCCGGCTACGACGGATGTCGCTATGGATTGCTCGCCTTGTGGCCAACCGCCATGAGTCATGTAGTAGGTCTTGCAGTGCGTCGTCGTTCAAATGATGTATCAGGTGGTTGGAGATGACCACATCATAGGTATCCCCTTGTGCCACAAGATCCGAGCTCAACGCTTGCAGATACTGTAGTCCATCGTCGGGCTCGTGGTGCATTGCCCAGGTATAGGCTCGATCGTCTGGGTCCGCGGCGGTGATATGTAGTGCCAAACGGTCTCGACGTGCCCAGTGGGCAATCGCTCGGGTCACATCTGCCCCGCCTGCACCGATGTCCAGCAGCGTGTTGGTTTTGTCTGGGTGTAGCAACGGGCGCACATACATTCGGTAGGTCTGTTGCCAACCGGCAACAACACGGTTGATAATTTTGAACTGTGCATAGGTGCGATACAGCATCCCCAGGTCACAGTTAGGGTCATCCATACACTCGGTGGCATACCGATCACGATGCTTGAGTTTTGGTACACCACGGGCTGTCACGGATTGTTCCCGATGGTGGTAAAGAGTCCGGTTTCCACGGTCAATCCAGGACCAAAGGCCATACCGCAGATGCGCTCGCCGTCAGCAGACCCCGGTTGTTCCAAGATCTCTTTGAGCACGAATAGTACCGTGGCACTACTCATGTTGCCGAAATTGCGCAGCACGTTGCGCGACGGGGCCAATTGATTTTCTTTCAAGTCAAGTTTGGCTTCAACCTTGTCCAGGATGCTTCTGCCACCGGGGTGAATCGCCCAGTGTTCAATCTGGTGATACTCGCGCTGGGTTAGTGGCTCGTCGTGAGCCAACAGTGGTTCTAGTGCGCCAATAAT
>DEPX01000019.1:2089-6723 GCA_002358975.1 Micrococcaceae bacterium UBA3381
GTCTCGAAGTGGTCCAGTTGCAAAGCGCGTCCGTTATCCATCTCTCGGCCGGTAACAACGGCTGCGGCGGCACCGTCTCCGAAAAGCGAAGACCCAAGGATGGTGTCTGGATCATCAGAAACGCGTACATGAATACTGCACAGTTCTGCGCTGACCACTAGTACCACCGCATTTGGTTCTGCTTCACAGATTGTTTTGGCTTGTCTCAGTGCGGGAAAGGCGGCATAGCAGCCCATAAATCCTAGGTGGTAGCGCTGCACTGATGGGTCTAGGTCAAGCTCGCGAACGATGCGGTAATCCGGTCCCGGCGAGAAGAACCCGGTACAGGACACTGTGATGACGTGGGTGATGTCCGCTTTGTTGATGTCTTCGCTGGCGTCTAATGCTGCTGCGGCAGCATCAACATAGAGTTGGATGGCCTCTTGAACATAGACATCATTTCGTACGCCGGTACTTGGGTTGAGGATCTGCCGGGTTGTGGAGTCAAAGAATTGTGGGGTGCCTTCTTGGGGTTCTTCCAGGTTCATTTCGGCTACGGCGCTGTGTCGGCGCTCGATTCCGGAGGAGTCGAAAGAGGCACTTACTAAGCGCGTGGCCAGTCGGCTGATGCCTGGCTGGGATGCGAACACGTCACGAACTTCGTCTTGCACCAAGACGGTTTCGGGGACGGCAACTTCAAGTGATCTTAAGGTAACTGCCATGATTCATTGTCTCAACTGGAGTCGCAGACAACAACAGCAGACTAGAAATGATCCCAACCGGTGACTTCTGGGCGCGGTTGTGGTGTATCGGTTAACTTGCCAATAACTTGCCACCCATTTGGCACCGTGACTTGGGGATCAAGTACGGCTAATAGACCATAGTCCTCTCCCCCGGTCAGCACCCATTGCTGTGGATCCGCCGTATAAATCTCGGCCACCGTTTGTAGACCGGTAGCTTGTGCCGTAACCCAGTTCTGATCAATTTGGGCATGTAATCCGTTTGCTGCTGCGATTCGGTCCGCATCGGTGAGAATACTATCTGAGACATCCATCATGGCCGCAACCGTACCGACTACTTCAGGACCCGCTGCCAGCGGTGGGCGTGGACGCAAAAATAGTCTCAGTACATTAAGTTCATCGCGTGTTAGGTTGTTGGTTTGTCCTTCTGTGGCCACTACAAAGCCTGCTGCAGCAGTGCCAACATTGCCGGTATGTATCAACAAGAAACCATCCACATTTTGAGATGCTTTTCGTAGAACCGGTTCGCCAATAAGGTTGCCCGTTGTGGTGATTGCGGTGGCTATGGAATCAGCCCTGGTGAGATCACCACCGGAGATGACAGTTTGTTCGGCTCCTAGCCAGTAACACGCGGTGGCTATGCCACGACCAAAACGCGATACCCAGTGGGCCGGGGTACTTTTTGGCATAGCCAGTGAAATATTGATCGCCGAGGTGATCGCGCCCATGGCGTTCATGTCGGAAATGTTTTGGGCTACCAGTTTCCAGCCGGTGGAATACCCATCATCTACGACACCGGATGGCCAATAACGCAAAAAATGGTGGCCCTCGTTCATCGCGTCGGTGGCGATCACGAAATTACCGTTCGGGGCCGGAATGACGGCTGCATCATCACCGGGACCAATCACCCCCTCGCCGATGTTGAAACCGGCATAACTTTGTTCCAGCAGCGCGAGAATCCCGGCCTCACCAAGTTCACCGACAGTGGCCTCGGATGAGGAATGCAACGTTGAAGACATACTGTCCAGGATACTTAATAAGTCGCTGGCACTGAGCGATTATTTGCCAGTCAACCGAACTGGTCTTAGATGATAAGCCATCCCAAAGCTCCGGCTGCTAAGACTACTATCCAGGCTGGGATCTTCCAGTTATTCAAGGCCACGAAAGCCGCCACCGCAAGCACCAGGGCGCTAACGCCGATATCTAGCACTCCAGCGGTGAATACCGGGTCGTAGAGGGCAGCGGCCAAGATCCCGACCACTGCGGCATTGACACCCATGAATGCCTTACGAGCTGCGGTGTTGTGACGCAAGCTTTCCCAGAAGGGCAGGGCTCCTACGGTAAGCAACATGGCAGGAAGAAAAATCGCTATGGTAGCGATTAGGGCCCCAACAATGCCAGTAAGTTCCCCCGTGCTGGAAGTCCCTAGAAAGCTAGCAAAGGTAAACAGCGGTCCGGGTACCGCCTGGGCTGCACCATAGCCAGCTAGAAACGTATCTGCGTCTACCAGACCGGCTCCCACGGTTTCGGTTTCTAATAGCGGCAGGACCACATGACCGCCGCCGAAAACTAACGCGCCGGCACGATAAAAGGTATCGAATAACCCCGCGATGGCATTGTTCGTGAGGCTGACCAATACCGGCAGACCTACAAGCAGCAGGCCAAAAATCGCCAGAAAAGCACCACCTGCTTTTTTGGAGACTCTGACCGGAAAAGCGTCCTCGGCTTCCAGCTGTTGCGTCTCGGGACGCAGCCAGAGCAACCCGACAATCCCGGCTCCGACGATCACAGCGACCTGCAGCCATGGTGTGGGAGCTAACAATACAGCAATCATCGCCCCAGCAGCGATCGTTGCTCTCGGCGGATCTGGGGTCAGTGCCCGTGCCATGCCCAACACAGCGTGGGCGACCACGGCGACTGCAGCGGCCTTGAGACCATGGACCCATCCGGCTTCTGAAAGATCACCTACTGCAGAAACACCGTAGGCAAACACCACCAGCACAATCACAGACGGAGCGGTGAAACCGAACCAAGCAGCAAGTAATCCCGGGTAGCCGGCACGCCGCAAACCCAGGGCCATACCGACTTGAGATGAAGCTGGCCCGGGCAGCATTTGACACAGCGCAACAATATCGGCATACGCCTTCTCGGACAGCCACTTTCGACGCTCTACGAAGGCTTCACGAAAATAGCTTAGGTGGGCGACCGGGCCACCAAAGGAGGTCAACCCCAGTCGGAGAAAAACTAAAAACACCTCTAGCAGCTTGCCTGTGGGTCGATTCGTGGTGGCCAAGGTGGTCCTATGCATATTCTTATCGATCTAACGGTAGGAAGGTGGGTCATGCGTGACCGTTGGACTCGCTGTGCTGGTACAGAACCTCAGGTAAGGTCCAATAGGCTGCGCAGTTGGACGAACGCTTCGGGGACGACACTGTAATGAGCCCATCTACCGCGCTGTTCACGGGTGACCAGCCCAGCATCGACAAGCTTTTTCATATGATGACTCACGGTGGGCTGCGTAATGCCCAGTTCTGCAGTGAGATCACAGGTACATACATCTTGGCAGCCTTGAGCGGTAACGTGTGAAAGTAGACGAAGGCGGGTGGGGTCTGCTAGGGCTTTGAGCATCCCGGCGAGATGTTCTGCCTGGTCATGCCCAATGACTCCGTCTGCCAAAGGACAGCACTCAATATTATTTCGAACTGAGAGACTTGCTTCTTTAGCTGTAGCGCTCATACCCCCATATTACATTGACGTCCATCCATATGTGACTGTAATGTCTGATTCGGTGCATTGATGAATATCTATATGAAGGATATGCAAGGCGTATGAGCGTTTACGACCAGCATGCTCCGGCCAAAGGCGCACCGGTGACCCAAGGCATGTCGTTCTTGGATCGTTGGTTGGCCGCCTGGATTCTGCTGGCGATGGGGGTAGGCCTGGCATTGGGCCATTTTGTACCCGGGCTAAATCAAATATTGGACGCCATGACCGTCGGTGGCATCTCCATTCCCATCGCCGTGGGGCTGCTAGTGATGATGTATCCGGTCTTAGCCAAAGTCCGCTATAACGAGACACAACGAGTCACCGGTGACCGTAAATTGCTGGTGTTATCGCTGATACTGAACTGGGTCTTAGGCCCGTTGTTTATGTTCGTATTGGCCTGGGTGTTTTTGCCGGATCTGCCAGAATACCGGACAGGACTGATCGTTGTGGGCTTAGCCCGCTGCATTGCCATGGTATTTATTTGGAATGATATGGCCTGCGGCGATCGAGAAGCCGCCGCCGTGTTGGTCGCTATCAACGCTGCATTCCAAGTCGTTGCCTACGGGGCACTGGGCTGGTTCTATTTGCAGGCGTTGCCGTCCTGGCTGGGCTTAGAAACTACCTCGGCAGAGTTCTCTATCAGCGCTATTGTCCTATCCGTCCTAGTATTTCTTGGTATCCCGTTGTTAGCGGGCTTTTTGTCCCGAACTATCGGCGAAAAAACCAAGGGGCGCTACTGGTATGAAGAAACCTTTCTGCCGAAGGTCGCGCCGTGGTCTCTTTACGGGCTGCTGTTCACCATCGTGTTGTTATTCTCTTTCCAGGGTGAAGCGATTATGTCTCAGCCGTGGGATGTGGCCCGTATGGCAGTGCCCTTATTCCTCTACTTCGTGTTAATGTTTGTCATCAGTTTCTTTGCCTCCAAAATCGTGGGGCTAAACTATGCAAAATCCGCATCAGTTGCTTTCACTGCCTCAGGTAACAACTTCGAATTAGCCATCGCAGTGGCCATCGGCACTTTCGGCATAACGTCGGGGCAAGCGCTGGCCGGTGTGGTCGGCCCACTTATTGAAGTTCCCGTCCTGGTCGGGCTGGTCTATGTCGCACTGTGGCTGGGCCGAAAACTCTTCCCGCGGGATGTGTCCCGGC
>DEPX01000030.1:0-1535 GCA_002358975.1 Micrococcaceae bacterium UBA3381
GAACCGGCAGCCGCCAACAAGCCGTCGGAGTGACCGTGGTAGCAGCCGGCAAATTTGATGATCAGGTTACGCCCGGTAGCACCTCGAGCTAAGCGGATTGCGGTCATCGTGGCTTCGGTTCCAGTGGAAACAAAACGCACGCGTTCAATCGGCATAATGTTGGCGATCAGCTCGGCCAGCCGGGATTCCCTGGGTGTGGATGCGCCAAACGATAGGCCAGCGTCAACAGCTTGATGCACGGCATCCACCACAGCCGGGTGATTATGGCCCAGCAGCATGGGACCCCAGGAACCAACCAAATCCACATAGGTATTGTCTTCGACGTCAGTAAGATAGGGGCCAGCAGCTTTGACCATGGCGGCCGGAGTACCGCCAACGGAACCGAATCCACGAACCGGTGAATTTACTCCGCCGGGGATAATGGCACGTGCGGCGTCAAATGCTTGTTGGTTTGTTGTCAATGAGTCTCCTAGGTGAGTAGGCGGGCAGCTTCGGTAGCGTAGTAGGTCAAGATATTTTGGGCTCCGGCACGACGGATGGCGGTCAGGGATTCCAACATGGCCGGTTCGCGTTCGATCCACCCGTTTGCAGCGGCGGCCTCGATCATGGCGTATTCTCCCGAGATTTGGTAGGCGGCCACCGGCACAGTGGACATATCGGCTACATCGCGCAGGATATCCAGATAGGACATGGCCGGTTTAACCATGACCATATCGGCGCCTTCGGTGATATCAAGTTCGGTTTCCAGGATCGCTTCGTTGCGGTTGGCCGAGTCCATTTGATAGGTTTTGCGGTCACCGATCAGTGCTGAGTCAACAGCTTCGCGGAATGGGCCATAAAATGCCGAAGCGTATTTTGCCGAATAGGCCAGGATTGCCGTGTTGGTGTATCCGGCTGCTTCCAGTGCTTGGCGAATAACCCCTACCTGACCGTCCATCATGCCCGATGGGGACACCACATGCACGCCGGCTTCAGCTTGGGCCAGGGCCATGCGAGCATATATGGCGTTTGTCGCATCATTGTCGACGACCCCGTCATCATTGAGCACACCGCAATGGCCGTGGTCGGTGAATTCGTCCAAGCAGGTGTCTGCCATAACGACCATCTCATTGCCAACTTCGGCTACAACCTCTGCGATGGCCACGTTGAGGATGCCTTGCGGATCGACGGCGGCGCTGCCTTGTGCATCGAGACGTTCTGGGACGCCGAATAACATTATTCCGCCAACCCCAGCGGTTGCGGCATCGTGGGCTGCGGCTTTCAGCGAGTCCATGCTGTGCTGTTGTACACCGGGCATCGAGGAAATATCGATGGGCTGCTCGGCACCTTCTTTAACGAAGACCGGCAAGATCAGGTCAGCCGGGGCCAGCCGGTTTTGGGCCACAAGATTGCGTATGGCCTTCGACTGACGTAGGCGGCGAGGACGGTGAGAAAACATGAGGTCCTTTCGGTTTCAGAGGCGGTCAATAGCGGCGACGAGGCCGGCGGTGTCCGGTGATGCTGCGGTGGCTGCAAGTTCAATGGCGGTTTGTTGG
>DEPX01000030.1:1569-2219 GCA_002358975.1 Micrococcaceae bacterium UBA3381
GCGTCGAGTTGGCTGGCCGATAGCAACCACGGCACGTACTGGCACTTGGATGTGCGCCCAGCGCCGCGCAGCTGTGGGTGCTGTAAGTATGACGACGTCGTCGTCGGTGAGGTCTTGTGGTTTCAGGGCATCGGGGCGGGCTGGCAGTAGGGCACGTGCCGGGTCAGCCGGGTAGTCCACGGTTTGGTATGCGACCGTATGGGTCACGCACCAACCACGTTGGCTGAGTCCGGTACGCATGGCGCTGCCAGCTGCTGCACCTTGTGGTAGGGCTAAGGTGCCTGGTCCAGGTGGGAACTGGTTAAGAATGCCTGCTGCGGAGGCATCATCTTGGGGCATCCAGGGGGTTTGTTGTCCACCGTGGTCGTACAGGACCCGTGCGGTTCCGGGTCCGGTGACGGCAATCGCGGTGTGTGTTTCGGTGTGGGCAGGGTCCCAGCCGCGCGCAACGAGCGCCCGGATGGTGTTGGGGCTGGTCAACAGCACACGGTGCCATATCCCGTTGTGCAAGCCTTTCACCATAGCATCCAGGGTTGCAGTGTGTTGCGGCAGTTGAAAATCTGTTAGGGGCAGAAAATCGATGTGGTAGCCCAACTGCTCAAGACCGGCCTCAATGTGGCCGGCCTGAGCAGGTTGTCGGGTCAAAACGA
>DEPX01000030.1:2254-7474 GCA_002358975.1 Micrococcaceae bacterium UBA3381
CTCTCATCGGGTGCCGCGCGGTGGCCCAGCCGGTAGCAGATCGACACCTTGACTGATCAGCATCTCGGCTACCTCGACTCCTAACGAATAAGCCGCGTCCAAAGTGGCATCGGTAATCGCATCGGTAGCTATGCCAGTGGAAGCTGACCTGCGAATGGTTTCAGTACCATCCATGGCCGCTACCACTGCATCTAGGTGTAGGTTGCCTTCGGTATACCGGGCTAACCCACCCAGCGGTGCCGCACAACCGGCCTCGAGGGTTTCCAGTAGGGCGCGCTCGGCGGTGGCTTCTAGTCGTCCGGCAGTGTGATCGTGTTCGGTCAGCGCCGTCATCAGTGCCGGATCAAGGGTTTTCAGCGCCGAAACTTCAACGGCCAAGGAGCCTTGCCCCGGTGCCGGCAGCATTTTCGCCGGGTCGATTCGTTCGGTGATTGCCCATTGCAGGTTGAGTCGATCCAGGCCAGCGCAGGCCAGCACGACGGCGTCTAGGTCACCTTTGGGTGAGCCCGCTGCTGCCGGGGCATTATCGTGGTGATGTTCGTAGCCGGCCACACGTGCCAACCGGGTGTGGACGTTGCCGCGAATATCTACCATTTCTAGGTCCGGGCGCAGGGCCAGCAGTTGTGCTACTCGCCGCGGTGAACCCGTGCCGATACGGGCTGCGTGGGGCAGGGTATCCAGGGTCATCCCGTTGGAAGCGCACAGCGCATCCCGGACATCGGCTCGTTGCGGAATGGCTGCAATGCGTAATTCGGTGGGCTGTTTTGCTGGAAGATCTTTGAGCGAGTGCACCGCCATGTCGACTTCACCGTCAATAACCGCTTGGCGCAGTGCCGTAGCAAAGACGCCGGTGCCACCCAGATTGGCTAGTGACCCGGTAGTAATATCGCCGGTGGTTTTGATCACGACTTGTTCAAAGGTGGTTTCTGGTGTGGACATCGCATCGGCCACCCACTGGGTTTGTGTGGTGGCCAATGCGGAACCTCGGGTTCCGATACGGTAGGCCATTAGGCCAGCACCTCGGCGACCTCATCGACCTCAACGTAGCGGCCGGTGTAGAACGGGACTTCTTCGCGTACGTAGTGGCGGGTTTCATTATTACGCAGTGAACGCATCATATCCACGAGCAGTTCCAGCCGTGGGGATTCCAGTCCCAAAAGCCATTCCCAGTCGTTCAGACCGAATGCAGAGACGGTGTTGGCCCATACATCTGGGAACTCTTGGCCGAGTTGGCCGTGGGAGCGCAGCAGCCGGGCACGTTCACTTGCCTCCATGGTGTACCAATCATATGAGCGGACAAACGGGTAGAAGCACAACCATTTGCGAGGTTTACGGCCTTCGGTAAATGCCGGCACGTGTTCGGGATTGAACTCGGCCATCCGATCGGCGCCCATAGCGCTAAAGGCCAAAGTGGTGGTGGAAAACAGCCCTGAGCGACGGATTTGTCGGATGCCGTTTTGAAGTGCCTCTGGGGACTTGGACCACATCCATACCATGATGTCAGCCTGAGCCCGCATACCTGAGACGTCGTAGAGACCCCGCACGGTCACGCCCTGGTCGGCAAGCTGTGTGACAAGCTCAGGGAATGCGGTGTTGTCACGGCTGATCTGTTCTTGGGATTTTGCCGGTGCGTCTTCTTTTCGGGCAAAAACAGTGTAGGTGGTGAACCAGCTGGTCGCCGATTCTTCGCCACGAACGATATTGGTTGAGTCAGTCACTTATGCTCCTTGTGGTTTCTACAAGTCGTAGAAATTACTGTAGTTGATAGATGGGTATTGCTGAAGCATGCTGCGTAATGGCCGCCAGCCCGGTCCCAGCGAACCATGCGCCTGTTACGTGCAACCAGTCGGTTGCCTGTGTGACGTTTTCGATGGCGGTTATTGTTGCCGTGTTATCGGCTGTGATCAACGGCATTGGCTCGCGCCAACGCACTACACGGGCGGCCTTAAGTTGCTGGGTAAGGTCTTCAAGTGTCAGGCCAAACATCGCTGCAGCGTCGGCGAGCGCATAATCGACAAGTTGGGCATCAGGAGTGTCATGGCCCGGGCTAGTTCCACCGATCGTATCGGTAGTTCGGCCATAGCTAAGGCGCAACACATGCCGGTGGGGTGCTTGTGCGTGAGCGGCCTGCTGAGCCCATTGCCATTTTGCGGTTACGTGCGTTGCAGCCTTGGCTTGGACCTGTGTTACGGCCGGAGACACCAGCATGCCGGTACCGCGAGGGTATTCGTCCAGGGCAGGTGCGTCCAGGACCATCGTCACCAGGCCCACCCCGGCACCATGCTGGGGCCGCCTAGGTAGTTGCACCGTTTCAGAAAGTAAATCGTGTGCCGCCGGCGCATTAATGGCCAGCACGATGTGATCGGCACGGATACGTTCGCCATGTTGAGTGACCAGGGTTTTTGCGGTGGGGTCTAGTCCAGCCACTGCAGTATTACACCGCAGGTCACCGTGGGCCCGAAGATAGTCCACTAGGGCGGTTACTAGCCGATGCATGCCACCGCACAGCGTTTGTACTGCGGCTCCGGGTGGAGCTGAGGAACGCAGGTCAGACACCGCCTTGGCAACCGATCCCAGCTGGATTGCTTTATCAACAAGCCCGGGGGCGACTTTTTCAATACTGACGTCGTCGGGATGTGCTGAGTGCACACCAGCCACGACGGGAGCCACGAGCCGTTCTAGGACCGCGGGGCCGAAGCGGTCAGTCACCAGCTCCCCGATGGTTATGGTTTGACCAGCAGCACGCTTTGCCGCCCAGGTGTGCATGGGCAGCTCAAAATCTTGTGCGGCACGGGCGGCATGTTCGGCGCCGAGTGCGGTGACAACTTCTGCTGCTTGCGGGTTGGCCGGTATCCCCCACATACCCAATTTAGGCGCTGGCACCGCACCAATTTCGGGCAAATATAACCACGATCCTGCAGGATTTGGTCTGACTAACTGATCGGCCAGACCCAGCTCATCAATCATTTGACCGAGAAGGTGGGAACGGCTGGCATAGGCTTCTGCTCCGGCATCGAAGACAAGTTCACCTTCAGGCAGGCTGAACCGTAGCTGCTGCACCGCTCCGCCGGCCCGGTTGGCGGCCTCCAGCACGGTGACACGGTGGCCTGCCTTGGCCGCAGAATATGCTGCGGTCAGTCCAGCTATACCGGCGCCAACAACTGCGACATGCGACATTTAGTACTCGATGGAGTGCACGAGTTCGACTAACCGGGTCAGCACGGCCGGATCGGTGGAAGGTGGCACACCGTGTCCCAGATTCAGCACGTGGCCGGGCGCAGCGGCGCCGCGACGAATCACATCACGTACATGAGATTCCAGCACATCCCAGTCGGCGCTCAGAAATGCCGGGTCGATATTACCCTGTAGTATTACGTTGGTCCGACCGTCGGGACCTGGTGTATTTGCCAGGCGTCGGTTAGCTTCATCCAGCGGGAGTCGATAATCGACGCCGACCACGGAGGCTCCAGCATCCCGCATCAGGTCCAGAATGTCTCCTGTACCGGTGCCGAAATGCACCAGCGGGATGCCGTGATCACCGGTGAGGTCATCCACGTGACGTAGGGTCTGCTGGGAATATGGCATCACATGTTGCTGATAGTTTTCACGGGACAACGATCCAGCCCAGGAATCAAACAGCTGGGCGGCTGAAGCGCCCGCCATGATTTGAGCTCGTAGGAACCGTCCGGAGGCCTCCGCGGTCCAAGCCATCAGACGTTGCCAGGCTTCCGGTGCGTTGTGCATCATGGTTCGCGGTCCCAAATGGTCGCGTGATGGGCGACCTTCGACCATGTAGGCCGCTACCGTATACGGCGCCCCGGCAAAGCCAATCAGCGGGCGGGAACCCAGCTCGGCCACGGTCAGCTCAACGGCCTGTGTGATGGGCTCAAACATTTCATCGGTGAGCACAGGCAGGTTCGAAATGTCTTGGGCGGTACGGATTGGTGAGTCCAATACCGGACCTACACCGGGCTGGATTTCCACTCCGATGCCGGCCAGTTTGAGCGGGATGACAATATCAGAAAAGAAAATCGCTGCATCAACGTCATGTCGACGTACCGGCTGGAGGGTAATTTCCGATGCCATGTCTGGGATCAGGCAGGATTCAAGCATCGAGGTGCCTTCGCGCAACTGGCGATATTCTGGCAAAGAGCGTCCAGCCTGTCGCATAAACCAGACGGGCCGCCGATTTCCTACATCTCCGCGGTAACCTTTTATCAGGTCAGACTGGGCCGTAGATCTTTCGGCATCCGAAGTTATAAGCGGATGATTATCCGGCAGCGCCGAAGTTTGATTCAACTCTTGGTTCATGCCAGCTCATTATTCCAGCATCTGCGCTGAATACACTCCAGGTTTCCTAAGAGCTTCGGTAGTCGCTCCCAGAGCGAAACACTGGCACGTATTTTGATCCAGCAGCCAGATTTCGTACGATGGGAGCTATTGTGGTGATGTTTTCATTAGTCGCGGCGCACACCTGGCTGGACCTCCAAACGGTGGCGCAACTTGCAAGCGGTGCTTCAGAGGTCGCAGATTCGCTGTCCGATAACACTGTTTCCGGGGTTGTCACCCTGTCTACATGCAACCGGCTTGAACTCTATGCTGAAACTGGTGGCAACGATATTGATCTTGCTGCACAAGAACTTTTAGAAGTCCTCGCTAGTAGCACAGGGCTACCCTATGACACCGTGGCTGACGCCTTTCACCTTTACCGCAATGACGCTGCGGTACGACACTTATTTGAGGTGAGTTCAGGGCTGAAATCCGCTGTCGTTGGGGAACGTGAAATCGCCGGGCAAGTACGCCGCGCACTATCGATGGCGCGCGAGTCTGGACATGCCACCGGTGCCTTAACAAAACTTTTTGAAACTGCCTCACGCACAGCAAAAGACATCGGTGCACAAACAGCACTGGGCTCAACGGGCCGCTCCATAGTTTCGGTAGCACTAGAGTTAGCTACTGAGCTACGAGCTGGTACTTCTATTGTCGGGGCGCGACGCTTCTGGCAAGACGCCAATATTTTATTAGTCGGCACCGGCGCTTATGCCGGTACGACCTTAGCCCAGTTAGAAGCCCGTGGCGCAAAAAACGTTGCTGTACATTCCTCATCGGGACGCGCCCAACAATTTGTTGATGATCGTGGCGGCTGGGCTATGGCACTTGGTGGTGCCGATGTCGAAGGGGCCTTCGCAGAAGCTGATGTCCTGATCGGCGTTTCTGGTG
>DEPX01000198.1:0-1689 GCA_002358975.1 Micrococcaceae bacterium UBA3381
CTTGGAGTTCATTCTCAAAGATGCAGCAGCCAATGAGATTTATGCGTTTGGTATTTCCGAAGCCGGTAACGATGCTGTCCTATTTGACTCCGGAACAGTAGCTGAAGAGCAAGCCGACGGCTCAGTGCGTTTCACGGGTACTAAGATCTTCACCACATTATCACCGGTCTGGACAAAACTAGGGGTCTTCGGCAAGTCTCCAGAAGGTGACCAGCTACTCTTTGGTGTATTAGACCGCACTGAAGGTAATACCACAGCCGATGCTTCAAGCTGGGACATGCTTGGCATGCGCGCTACACATTCCTTTGTGACACACCTTAATGGGGCTGTGGTCCCACCTCAACGAATCATCCGCCGCATACCCACCGGTCCGAATCAGGACTTACTAACCTTTGGTATCTTCGCCTCATTTCTCACGCTCACGTCCGCTGTCTACGCCGGTCTAGGAGATCGCGCAGTCGAAATTGCTGCCGATAAACTGCACACCAGAACATCCAAAACACACGGCACAGCCCTGTCACAGGATCCTTTCCTGCGGTATAAACATGGCGAAGCGATTCTGCGACAGATGAGCCAAGACCAGCAAATCACTGGTCTTGCCGAGGCTATTAGTAATCTCACCGCATACGGTGATGAATGGTTCGTGCGTTTAGTGGCCAACAAGATTTCGGCCGTTCGCGTGGCCAAAGCCCAGGTCGATTATGCCTTCGAAGCTTCGGGAGGCGCTGGATTCCATCGGAGCCAAGAGATCTCCCGACTGTATCGTGACGTAATGGCCGGCTTTTATCATCCGTCTGACGACGAGTCAGCGCATACGACTTTTGCAACCTTTGGATTGGGTCCACTCGACGACTAAATGGTCACCAAAGTGGACTCGACCTTAATGGCCTTGCGGCGTAACCAGAAACGTCGAGCTCCACCTTTATACAAAAGCGATCGCTGCAACTCCCAGTGGCCATACTCAGCGTGCTCCACCAGGCGCTGACGCGCCTGCGCCAATGAATCTCCAGGTGCAACAGTAATTACCAAATATTCCCAGGCGTTCTTTCGAGTTAAAGTATCAACACTGCTAACAATCGGCGTCTCTCGCACGCGCAGGCCCTCCTAGTGATAGCGCACCCAATGGCACATCGTGACAACTACTGTAGTCAGCGCGCACGAAAATCGAAACGTATCATTCCGACCGTTTCGCAGCAGGCCGAGCACATAATCTTATAAAGTGTAGTCACCTGGTTAAATCCAAGATATTCTAGAATCCATGAGCACCGATCCACGCGTTTCGCTAGAGGCCCTTATTGCTGCACTTCAAGAACACTTCGCTGCAGCCACGAATAAACGGAGCGAAGATGATCCCAGCTTGGAACACGCATATTATGCGCTTGCCGATGCCTTCGAAAGCTATGAAGACGCTCTCTACGAAGCCACCGCAGAAGTCACCCCGCTAGACGTCTTTGAAGATGACGATGACGACTTTAGCGACTTCGGTGACGAAGAAGACGACTTCGACGAGCTCGACATCGATGGTGACGACGGCACTGACGAGGACTAACTAGAGTCAAAGTACCGTAGCCTCACCAATTATTCACTTGAGTGTCGTAGGGTTGTCCAAGTGAACTGGATTGAAGCTGTCATCCTAGGCTTGGTACAAGGCCTAACCGAATTTTTACCGATTTCGTCTTCCGCACATCT
>DEPX01000198.1:1788-2879 GCA_002358975.1 Micrococcaceae bacterium UBA3381
ATTGCCCAATGGTGTCGTGCGCTAGTCGGCAAAGTCCCACACTCTGACCCTGATGTTCGTGTGGGTTGGCTTATTATCGTCGGCTCCATCCCTATCGGCGTGCTTGGCCTATTATTTGAAGACTCGATCGATACCAGGTTCAGGTCATTATGGCTTGTGGCAACAATGTTAATCGTCTTCGGAGTTATCTTGGCGATGGCTGACACTTGGGGCAAACAGCTCAAGCCGATGCGGCGCCTCAACTGGCGTGACGGTATCCTCTATGGTCTGGCACAAGCCTTAGCACTCGTCCCCGGCGTATCACGTTCAGGCGGTACCATCACCATGGGGCTTGCCCTCGGCTACACCCGCCAAGCGGCGGCTCGCTACGCTTTTTTACTGGCAGTTCCGGCTGTTTTTGCTTCTGGTTTCTATAAGTTGGCCAAAGCGATCGCCAGCCCTAATCCCACAGCTGCCTATGGTATGGGCGAAACCGTTATCGCAACCGCTGTGGCATTCGTCATCGGATATGCCGTTATTGCTTGGCTGATGCGCTTCATCTCTCACAACTCATTCAAAGTTTTTGTGTGGTACCGAATTCTTCTGGGCGCCGCGCTCTACGTCCTACTTGGGCTCGGAGTAATTAACGCCTGATCGACCACATTTATAACCTCATCGGATATCGACAAATTCGTAAGGAACTCGCGAGCAATCATGAAATCATGGATCACCCCACTTCCTGTTGCCATTCCTGTGCAGGAAGACAACCTGCGTCTCTTTGACACAGCTGTCCAACAAAAACAGCCAGTCTATGTCAAAGATGGCCACGCGACCATGTACGTGTGCGGTATTACACCCTATGATGCAACCCACCTGGGACATGCAAATACCTATGTGGCTTTTGATCTGCTCTACCGTTACTGGATCGCCGCTGGCTACCGCGTCACCTACACCCAAAATGTTACCGACGTCGATGATCCTTTATTTGAACGTGCCAATGAGCTTGGCATCGATTATCAACAACTTGGTCAAGACCAAACTGATCTATTCCGTTCGGATATGGAACATCTCAATGTGCTAGCCCCATCACACTATCTAGGGGTTGCAGAAAC
>DEPX01000198.1:2977-7445 GCA_002358975.1 Micrococcaceae bacterium UBA3381
GCATAATCCTGACGGCGACATCTATTTTTCAATTGATGCAGCCGAAGCGCAAACTGACTGGTACCTCGGTGCCGTCAGTGCCCACTCCCAGCAAGAAATGATCGAATTTTTCCCAGAACGTGGCGGCGATCCGGAGCGACCGGGAAAACGCAATCCGCTGGATCCGCTGATCTGGTCTGCCCGTCGAGAGGGCGAACCCTTTTGGCACGACGATGTACTGGGAACCGGACGTCCAGGCTGGCATGTAGAATGCTCAGCGATAGCGCACCATACCCTGCCGGAACCGTTCACCGTACAAGGTGGCGGTTCCGACTTACGATTCCCACACCACGAGTTCTCTGCGGCACACGCCACTTCCGTGACCGGACGACCGATGTCTGAACACTATGTGCATTCTGGCATGGTTGGTCTTGATGGCGTTAAAATGTCCAAGTCACTGGGCAACCTGAAACTCGTTTCGAACTTAGTTGCCAGTGGGGAATCTCCCATGGCGATCCGTGCGTTGTTACTTAATCACCATTACCGCAGCGATTGGACATACACAGACGAAGACCTAGCTGCAGCTACTAAACGTCTGGAGACCTGGAAATCTGCCATGGCTTTTGAACAGCTTGGTGACGCTGACGCCCTGGCTACAACGATCTTTGCCGCGCTCTCTGATGACCTCGACGCCCCCATGGCCCTACAGGCCATAGATACTTGGGCTGAAAAAGCGACCCACCAGGGCCTGCCACGAGATGCAAAGCTGCAGTCAGTCAATGTCTCAGTGGTCGTAGACGCGCTCTTGGGCATAAAGCTGTACTAGACCTACATCTTTGAAAACATTAGGATCAGTTAGGACTTTAGCGGGTACCGCCACCACTTGTGGCGTTGCCGCCGTCGCCTTCGTCGCGGCGTTTGAGATACCGTTCAAATTCTTTAGCAATTTGTTCCCCGGAAGCTTCCGGTAACTGTTCGGTATCACGCGCTTGTTCTAATTGTTGAATATAAGCGGCGACATCAGGATCTTCGCCAGCTAGCTCGTCGACGCCACGTTCCCAAGCAGCAGCGTCGTCGGAAAGTACATTCAAATCGAGACGTAAGCCAAGCAAGTCCTCCAACTCTTTAACAAGTGCAAGCTGTGCTTTCGGGGAGGGCGATTGTGCCACGTAATGGGGGACCATCACCCAGGTAGATACCGTCGGCCAGCCTCGGGTAGCCGACTCATCAGTCAGTACGCCAGTGATACCGGTAGGTCCTTCATACGATGGCTTCGCATAACCTTCCAAATCATCACGGAGCGCTTGGTTCGCCGAAGATTTCGAAGGCGTAAGAGGACGCGAATGTGGGACGTCTGCAAGCAATGCACCGGTCACCACAACTGCATCAATATCCCATTGGTCGGCATAGTCCAAGATTTCTTTCACAAAATACCGCCAACGCAGACTGGGCTCTGTTCCAAGTACCAAATATAGCTCAGGCTGATCCTGTTGTGTTTGTCCAGCTGGTGAATGAAAGACGCGGGTCCGCGGCCAATCAATTTGGCCGGTACCATCCGAATTGCGTGTCACTACCGGCCGGGTAACCTGATAGTCGTAGTAGTCGTCCTGATTCAATTCGGTCAGCAGTTCAGCGTTAGTCTGCCGTGCGATTTCTTCAATCGCATCAGTAGCCGCGTCGCCGGCGTCTGACCAACCTTCAAATGCAGCTACCATTACTCGAGCTGGGCGAGAGGTCCGCCCAGACAAGGTTGGAGTATATTTTGCCAACCAACCTAGGAAGCTCTGGTCGATACCAGAAAATTCAGACATATCATCCATTCGGTACGTTCAGTAAATTTGTCTATTCTACACTAGCCAACACTTGCAGGCGGTGACACCCATGTTCGCTGACACCGGGCGAGTTCTCCAATGTTGTTACAAGTCGGTTTCCCTGCCAAAACGCTACATTTCGTGAACGTCACCGGGCCCAAAAAGTATGGCAAGGTTTAATGCACACCTGATGTCAGCAATAAGAGGATGGTTTAGCCTGCATGACCTCCAATAAAGGCCTGAAGATCGCCTCGGTGGCTGGCGTGCCAATTTATGTCAGCTGGTCGTGGTGGTTCTTTGCCGCACTGATCATGGTCGTGTTTCGGCCGACATTTGCCCGTGCACTACCCGACGTTTCTACCGGATGGACCTGGGCTGTTGCAGCATTCTTTGTACTGATTATGTTTGGGACCGTACTGGTGCATGAATTAGCTCATGCACTTGCTGCAGTGAGCTTTCAATGGAAAGTACAAGATGTAACGTTGAATTTCTGGGGCGGCGCAACGGTCTACCAGCATTCGGCACAGGGAAAGAAACAAACGCCTCTGCGTTCGTTGACAGTAGCAATTGTAGGCCCGTTATCAAATTTAGTTATCGCTGGCATTGCTTGGTTGCTACTTCAAGTCTTACTTGCCCCTGAGGGAACAGCCCCTGTGCTCTTGGCAGTCACGGTTTGGACGAACCTATTAATCGGTGGGTTCAACTTATTACCAGGTCATCCGTTGGATGGGGGACGGGTTGTAGAGTCCGCCGTGTGGGCCTCTACCGGATCGCGAGCGCGTGGTATGCGAGCCGCCGGCTGGTCGGGACGAATCATCGTCATCCTGTTGTTCTTGGGCGGTGTGCTCTTTCCGTTTTTACGTACTGGCGAGCTATCGATGCTCTCGGTGCTCATTGTCGTTATGGTTGGCATTATGCTCTGGCAGGCGGCTTCTGCGACAATCAAAACAGCAGAGGCGCAACTCGTAGCCGAAAAGATGCGCCTAACAGATCTAATGACTCCGGTACGCACTATTCTGGCAAATGCCAGTATTTCCATGCTGATACCTTTACTCTCGGGGTCAGGTCCAGGCCGGGAGTATCAGCAGCTACCCATCGCAGTGTTGGAGCTTTCCGAAGATACCGGTGATGAGATGCTGGTTGGCTTGGTGGACTATAGTGCCTTATCAACGGTGCCTCGGAGTTCATGGCATTTGCCGGTCAGTGCGGTCACCCGTTCGGTAGATGCGCAAGCACGTATTGGTGTCCAAGAGGCAGTAGAACAGCTATTCACCAAGTTCATGGAATTTCCCAATGAATTGATCGCCGTCGTTGACGATTCGCAGGTGCCTCACAGGATCGTTGGCATTATTAACCCAGAGACCCTTGCCGGGCGCCTATTTACGTAACGTAGGTTTTGAAAGGACTGTTGCATGACTTCTTCCGCGGATCCCACACCACCTATCGGAGCTTTGAGTCGTCGTGGGCCCTTGCGAACGGGTGAGCGCGTCCAACTAACCGATGAACGCGGCAAACTACACACCATCACGTTGATGGCAGGTGAAGCATTTCATACTCAACACGGAGTGCTTGACCACGACGAGCTGATCGGTGGCCCTGAGGGTGTCGTCGTAGAGAATTCGCATGGCTTTGAATACCAAGTGCTACGCCCGTTAGTTTCGGACTATGTCTTATCGATGCCTCGGGGTGCCACAGTGGTTTACCCTAAGGATGCCGGTCAGATTATTCATATGGCCGATATTTTTCCGGGTGCTAGGGTCGTGGAGGCCGGGGTAGGTTCCGGAGGACTAACAATCTCTTTGCTACGAGCCGTGGGGGAGCAAGGCAAAGTTTTTTCATACGAGCGTCGAGCAGATTTTGCCGAGATCGCAGAAGCAAACGTCACTACCTTTTTCGGCGAGCAACACCCCGGATTTAGCATCACTCTTGGCGATATCCAACACGAAGCGCTACAAAAGCATCATCCGAGCAGTATTGATCGGGTGGTGCTGGATATGTTGGCCCCTTGGGAAGTGGTCGATACTGTGGCCCAGCTCCTGGCTCCAGGTGGCGTGTGGGTAAACTATGTGGCCACCGCGACGCAGCTATCGCGTCTCCACGAAGCGATTCGTGGTGACGGTCGTTTCACGGCGGCGGAAGCCTCAGAAACTATACAACGCGGATGGCATCTAGATGGTCTTGCTGTACGACCACAACACCGCATGGTTGGCCACACCGGGTTCTTACTGCTGACCCGCCGGCTTGCGCTTGGTCAAGAAGGATTGGAACTGCGCCGTAGAATAAAAACCTTCAAGCAAGAAGACATGGATATTTGGACGCCCGATGATCCAGACCAATGGCGTCCAGAGCAGCATGGTCAGCGTGAACCTACTGAGAAACGTGCGAAGAAAGCCCTACGCCAAGCTAAAGTCCAGGCGCAACGTTCATCGGAGTCGCTGGAATGTGTGCGTTCAGCAAAAAATTCGCAACAAGACGACGAGAACGCACAATAAACCCGAGACTGAATGGACTAAGCCACGTAGACTAGTAGTCACGTAACCGTACACTTTGGAGGTTGGGCTAGCTTGTCTGACAACACGCCGATCGAAACACCCCGGGGCTCGGTCTCTGCAGAGACACACCACGATCTACGGCAAAAATATGATTCGACACGGCGCCGGCTGGCTACCCTGGTGGAA
>DEPX01000198.1:7516-14081 GCA_002358975.1 Micrococcaceae bacterium UBA3381
GAGATTTTGAATCTCACTCGTGAAGAGATTTCAGATCTGAAAGAGTCCATTGCCGATAACGCGCAACCGCCATTTAGTTTTGCCACCTTGCTACAAGTCCATCCCGAACGCGAACACAATCCGGATATTGAATTACCAGCGGTGGCTCGTCCTAGCGCAGATATTTTGTATTCTGGACGAAAACTGCGCACCCATATTTCTCCAATGCTCAGCACCGATGCGGTCTGGCCCGGTAGCGAAGTGCTTTTGGACGAAGGCCTATCGGTGGTCGCTGTGTTAGAGACCAATCCCACCGGGGAGACCGGGCGCATCAAAGAATTGTTTGATGATAACCGGCTTCTAGTTACCGGACGAACCGATGATGAACATGTGGTCCGTCGTGGTCCGGGGCTACAAGATTGTCGTATCCGGGTTGGCGATGCAGTATTAGTCGATTACCGATCTGGTTATGCCACGCAATTGCTGGATATCTCCGACGTGCAAGATGTCATGCTCGAAGAAATCCCTGATGCCACATTCGATGACATCGGTGGGCTTGGCGATCAGATTGAGCTGATTCGTGATTCGGTTGAGTTGCCTTTCTTATATCCCGAGCTGTACCAAGAACATCATTTAGAGGCACCCAAAGGGATCTTGCTCTACGGGCCTCCCGGAACGGGCAAGACATTGATAGCCAAAGCCGTGGCACAGTCACTGGCCGGACGGGCAGACGGCGTTGATCATGCGTACTTTTTGAATATTAAAGGTCCAGAGCTACTCAATAAATACGTTGGTGAAACCGAACGCCATATTCGTACGATATTCTCCCGTGCCAGGGAAATGGCCTCTGACGGCTATCCCGTGGTGATCTTCTTTGACGAAATGGAATCCCTGTTCCGTACCCGCGGCACCGGAACCTCTTCGGATGTCGAAACAACGATTGTCCCGCAGCTATTATCCGAGATTGACGGGGTCGAAACACTACAAAATGTGATCGTCATCGGCGCGTCCAACCGTGAAGATATGATTGATCCGGCCATTTTGCGACCGGGTCGCCTCGACGTAAAAATTCGTGTGGATCGCCCCGATGCTGCCGGGGCCCGCGAAATTCTTGGTATCTATTTAAAAACCGATATTCCGATTCATCCCGAAGAAGTGGTCGCACACGGGGGTGCAAACGAGGCAATCGAATACATGATTGATGAGGCTGTCGATGATCTGTATACCCGGCAGCAGCGCAATGAATTTGTTGAGGTCACCTACCAAGACGGTGCCACCGACGTGTTGTATTTTGCTGACTTTATTTCCGGAGCAACTATCGCCAACATTGTTGATCGGGCCAAGCGCTTAGCCATCAAAGATTATCTGCAAGGACATGCCAAAGATACTCACACCGCCAAAGGGCTCAAGACTAGTCATTTACTCCAGGCTATTGGTGAAGAAAAGATTCAGCAGTTAGATCTGCCAGATACCTCAGCTCCCCAACAATGGTTGCGACTGGCTGGCCATCGCGGAGCACAAGCGATAGCTTTGCGTGTATTACAGAATGGATAAGGATACTTCGATGACATCTGTGTCGTTGGTTCCGGCATCGTTGGCTGCCAAATTTCCAGCCCACCGTCCAACAGCCGGTTACGGTGTGCACCGGGTAGTCGGCTTGGAGACCGAATTTGGTATTCACGCACCAAGCCACGCAAATGCTTCCCATACAGCAATGTCACTGGAACTTATTAATTCCTACGGTCACAAGTTATCCCGCAGCGGCACAAACGTGGCCAGTACTGAATGGGACTACAACGAAGAATCACCGTTATCGGATGCTCGCGGCTGGCAAATGCCTCGATCTATTGCGCATCCCTCGCAGCTGACTGATCAAGCACTCGTCAACGACGACGGTCAGGAGCTGCACATGTTGGTCAATCTCATCCTGCCAAACGGCGCACGATTCTATGTTGATCATGCTCACCCAGAATTTTCGTCGCCAGAGACCACCAACCCATTAGACGCGGTGGTTTGGGACCAGGCTGGAGACCGAATAGCACAGCAGGCAGCCGACCACATTGCCTCGGCCCAAGATGGCGCGCGCATGCTCCTGTACAAAAACAATACTGATTCTAAATCGGTTTCCTATGGCGCACATGAGAATTATTTGGTGGCCAGGCAGCTAGATTTTGATGAACTCACCGAGTTTATTCTCGGGTTCTTTACGACTCGACAAATTATTACGGGCGCAGGTCGAGTAGGCATTGGCAGTCGTAATGAGCGTGCCGGATTTCAAATCTCGCAACGAGCAGACTTCTTTGAAGAAGAAGTCGGGCTTGAAACTACCATCCGACGTCCTATCGTCAATGCTCGCGATGAGCCACATGCCAGGGCTGATGCATATCGTCGATTACATGTCATCATCGGCGACGCCAACCTGTCGCAATACTCCACATGGTTGCGGGTGGGGATGACCTCGCTGGTGTTATCCATGATTGAATTGGGCGAGCTACCCATGGTCGAGCTGACAGAACCAGTACAGGCTCTACAAGACATTTCGCACGATCCCTCGCTGCAAACACAAGTACTAGTTAACGGGCTCGGCTGGATGACTGCCATCGATATCCAACGCATCTATCAACAAGCAGCACAAGCTTATATTGATAGATATCATATTGACGACCAACAGACCGTTGACGTGGTCAATGCCTGGGCGCAAGTTTTAGACTTACTGGAACATAATCCAGCCAAACTGGCAGATCGACTCGATTGGGTAGCGAAGTACCAATTACTCAACGGCATGCGAGAACGACACGGTCTAGACTGGTCAAACGCCAAACTGGGAATGCTAGACCTCCAGTGGGCAGATCTACGGCACGACAAAAGTCTTTATCACACCCTGGTTACCCGCGGTGCGATGCGCACTATTGTAAGCGAAGAACAAATACAACACGCCATCAATCTTCCGCCGACTACTACCAGAGCTTGGGCACGAGGCCGGCTCATTGAACGATTTGGGGCCCATCTGGCAGGAGTATCTTGGGAGACTGTATTAGTCCGGCCTTTCCGTACCGGCCCGATACATCGTTTTCATTTTCCGGAACCGCTTTCGGCCACCGCAGATGAGCTGCACGGACTGCTAGACCCAGCGCTACCGCAACTTAGTCTCGACGACACCTCGGCAAACCGAGCAGAAATAACGCAGCTACTAAACCAATTACAACCGTATAGAGCTATCGGTCACCCTTAAGCCAGTATCAAGGAGTTAAAATGGCCCAAGAACAGCAACGCCAATCACGTCAGCAGCATGAAGAAGACAACTATATTCCAGATCCGTTACCAGACGGTACACCGGCACCTGGCTCCTCCGCAGCCCAAACATCAGATCTTGATTCCTTATTGGATGAAATAGATGATGTTCTTGAAGTAAATGCCGAAGAATTCGTGCAGGGCTTTGTCCAAAAAGGCGGACAGTAACTTCAACCAATCAGTGCGAGGCTGATACCGAGCTTTTAACCGGTAAGGGGCCCTACGCGTTTTAGGAGCAGCTTTTGGATACCCGCATCATGGGTTTGGAAACCGAATACGGTGTACACACTGTCCATCCCACCAAACGGCCCTTAGCACCAGACGAAGTAGCACGGTACATGTTCAAACCCGTGATCAACTGGGGAAATTCCTCCAACGTATTTATTTCCAACGGGTCACGCCTCTACCTAGATGTAGGTTCCCATCCTGAATACGCCACGGCTGAAACTACTCGCGTTGATGAACTAATCGCCAGTGACGCGGCTGGTGATGCTATTATGCATCATTTAGTAAAACAAGCCGAACAAGCCATGGCTGCCGATGGTTTCGACGGTGATATCTATTTATACCGCAACAATGCTGATTCGCTAGGCAATTCTTATGGTAGTCACGAAAACTACATGATCCAGCGCAGCACCCAATACCGACGGCTCACCGAAGCTCTGCTCCCATTTTTGGTTACCAGACAACTAATTTCTGGCAACGGCGTAGTCGTCCAAGACCCAACGGCTCTGCCCTTATATGATCAATTTCCTACACATGCAGAACCGCACTTTGCTTTCTCGCAGCGCGCCGATTACATGCACGAGGCCATCTCATCATCGTCTACTCGAGCCAGACCGATGATCAACACGCGTGACGAACCGCATGCAGAATCCTCAACCTATCGACGCCTACACGTCATTGTTGGGGACTCAAATATGTCCGAAACCACCCAGTTGCTGCGGTTTGGTACAACAGACCTCTTGTTGCGAATCATTGAATCCGGTAAACCCTTAGCAAACCTACAGCTGGCTCACCCTGTTCGAGCAATCCGTCAAGTATCGCATGACCTAACGGGAAATACCCTGTTAGAACTCGTCGGTGGTCGCACTATGACAGCGCTAGAAATCCAAGAATTCTACCTAACACAAGCACAAAACTTTGTGGCAGATCACGGTGCACATCATAAATTTCTGGCCCAAATCCTGGACCTTTGGGCCCGCACTCTGCAAGCAATTCGCAGCCAGAACTATTCCAGTATTGACACTGAAGTGGACTGGGCCATCAAACACAAATTTTTAAGCGCCTATGCCACCAAAAATAACCTCGATTGGGATGCAGCTCGTCTGGTGCAACTGGATATGTCCTATCACGATATTCACCCGAAACGCGGGCTCTTCAATCTATTGCAAACCAGGGGAGCGGCCATCCGAGTGCTCACCGATGCGCAGGTGGATGCAGCATATAAAAATCCGCCAGCTACTACACGAGCCTTACTACGGCATCGGTTTATTAATTCCGCCCGAGCTCTTGGTATGGACTATTCAATGGATTGGACACATATGAAACTCACTGACTATCCCATGCAGACCCTATACGTGCGTAACCCATTCGAAACGGACATTTCAATTGTCGATGAGCTGTTTGCTAAAGTCTCAGGGGCCGACCTCTAAGAATCGCTAATCGGACTAAACTATTGGACGGCTCAACCACCAACTACAAGGAAACACATGTCAACCAAACACAGCCGCTCCAATCTGGTCGCCACGGCAGGTATTTTTCTTACTGCCGCACTTACCCTGACCGCATGCGGGTCTGATGATAGCGAGGGATCCCAGGAGTCCGGTGTCAAACCAGATGTGGATATCTCCTATGACATCTCGGATGATACCGAAGAAGTTAATATCGACGGCGACCTCGATCTCGAGCAGCCTGCCGCGTGGATTATTGACGAAGGTGACGGAGATGCCATTAAAAATGGTGATATGCTTCAGCTTCTGACGGCCAGCGTGGATGTTGATAGCCAAGAGATCCGTGCACAAGATTTCAATGCTGGTGGATCAGTGACTTCCGTCAACGACGATTTGGCTTCAGAATTCCCACAAGTCCATGACGTACTTGAAGGGGCGGCTCTCGGCTCAGATGTAGCGTTTTATATGCCTGCCGATACGTTAGGGGATGGTTACCCTGCGCAATTGGATATTATGCACATCGAAAGCGTAATACCCAACCACGCCACCGGAGACCCAGTTGACACCGCAGAGCTCGACACCAAGTTGCCGCAAGTCACGCTCGATGAGGAAACCCAAGCTCCTATTATCGAAACCCCAGAAGGCGAACCATCAGAGGACCTCGTGGTTGATGTACTGAAACAAGGCGATGGCCCAGAAGTACAAGAAGATTCCAATGTGACCGTGCAATACCGCGGAATTTCTTGGTCAAATGGCGAAGAATTCGATTCGTCTTGGGGAGAGGACAACACTGGTAAGCCAATAAACTTCGGATTAGACCAAGTCATCCCTGGTTGGCAAGAGGGTATGGCGGGAGAAAAAGTCGGCTCCCAACTGATTTTATCTATCCCCCCAGAACAAGCCTACGGAGAAGCTGGCACCGAAGGTATTGAACCCAACGAAACGTTAGTCTTCGTCGTCGATATCCTGCACTCGGCGGATCCCATTGCCGGTGACGACGCAGCAGAGACTGACTAACTTTTAGAAAACTCTAACCAGCTACAAGGAGACTCATGTCATTTAGTAAACATGGAAAGACTTTTCATTTTCTTTGTGCAATGGCTTATTAAAAGTTGCGTCAGCCAAGTGCGAAGGCGGTCTGAATCTTCGTGGCGAAAAATATGCAGTTCGTCTTGTTAGTGCGGATATACCGGCAAGTTGTTCTGCTTGTATCAACCTGGTAGCTAGCTGCTAATGTTTTAGTAGTCGTTTCAGCGCGCTCAGCAGGTTGACCCCCCGTTACCTATTTTTTGCCAACTAGTCCCAGCCCAGCATCTTCCAGACTCACAACTAACGTGGCTCACAAAAGACACGCTCAACTGCTCGACGCTGCTTATATCCCGGGGAGGAAACCAGGGGTATCACGCCCGGTGACCATAAAACCGTCGTAATTTCAAGGATCTCCAAGACGGTTAGAGAGTCATCTGTCCGTAGTATGGGCGCATCATTGCCACCGTAGGCATCGGATGAGGGCGTTGTGCTCACCTTCTGGCACCGGACACTGTAGGGTTGCTGGCGGCATCGACCAGTCAACTGCCCGACGGAAGTCATCCAACGGAGCAGAAAGGCTCCAAGAACCGTTG
>DEPX01000198.1:14122-16843 GCA_002358975.1 Micrococcaceae bacterium UBA3381
TTACCTGCTGGTGTGGCCGCCATTTTACGTCAGCACGGTTATTGTAGCGTTTAGACATCTTCGCAGACTGTGTCGATGGTGCTGATTGCCGACTGCCTCCATGTCCAAGTTTCATACCTGGACAGTGTTTGGCACCATCTCACGAATATCGGATCCACACCTTGAATGTACCGACACTGTCTACTTAGGACAACAGCGTCTAACATTCAGAATACTGGTGTCCCTCAAATCGGACAATTGGTGAGTCTTCTGCTCGGAGCAGGGCCGAGCCCTTATGCTGAGGTTCGTGGCCTATATGCAGCCCAAAGATTTTTTCGAGTCGCCCCGACTATTCGGTGACATCTCATCCCGACTGAAACCCGAATTTGACGTTGCTGAACACGAACAACTCCACGAGATTCACGCAGCACTGATGCAAAACACCATCGCCTACTCCGTTGAGTCCATATTGAAGGTCGAAGGCAGAATAAAAGGCAAAGTTGCTGAAAATGCCGGCATGATTCCCAAACGGCTCTACCGGATACTCAACGGCGAAACGTGGATCAAAATGCCCGACATCACAGGGTTATCAGGTGCCCTAGGCGTCAACCTGATCAGCATTGCTGAATACCATGGGAAACAACCAGTTACTTCCTGGTCACCACTAACCGGGACTTCCCTGCGTGCAAATCAAAGAAACAAGGGGGCAGAATAACTTGATCGAAGAGCCCACGGTAGAAGAGCGCACACAGGTACAATGGCAAATCGGTCTGAAGCGAATTGCTTGGGCTACCAAGCAGTTCACCCGCTTCCAAAAAATGCCTATCTGGGAGGCGATGGAAGACAACCCAATATCGGGAGAATTCAGGAATGACGCTGATGCAAATCTATTTGTCTTCTTCGTTTCTAGGGGGCTAAAAAATGCAGCGTCGTCATCGACCGCAGCATTTTCACTGATGCAAAGTCAGCATGATTCCATACCGATTGAAATTCTCTTACGCTCAACCCTCATCGGTGCCGCCAAAGCACTCTATCTTTTAGCACCAGATGATGTAGAAGATCGACAAAAGCGATGTGAAAGAATTTATAACTCTGACCGAAATGCACAAGATTACGCTCGCTTCAAAGAAGCGAAGCTGCTCAATCTTCCCGACGTTGAGAGCGAAAGACGCCAAGGCATCCGTGAAAGTGAGATCATCCGAGATGCGTTCGACCACTTCGTTGACGAAAGTAACTGTCAGTGCGGTAGACCCGAGTGTCCAGATGATGACCGGGCAGCAATTCGATACCGGCTCTTGCGGAACTGGTGGGAATACAGCTCAGTGGCTCACGGCAATCTATGGCATATAGAGCAGTCACTAGCGATCTTTCCTGAGACGGACTTATTTACTACCGGCAATTTGGGTCAGGCGTTAGCAGACATCGGCTGGATCTATGCAAATGCGGTTTTCAAATTGTTTTTACGCTATGACCATTTTGACCACGTGCAGTACCTCAACATTGACCACGAGCAAATGCTCATAGATCTACGTGACTCCAAAAAGTAGAGCCAGTTCAGAGCCTAGATGAACCATTCCTAGATGAATGAATCGAAGCCCGACGGCGCACGAGTATCAGTAAGTCTCTTGGCGTGCTGCTCACGGTTCATGCCAGAAATGGACATTTTCATAATAGATAAAAATCATCAGAACCAGCATGTACAGGGCGTGAGTGCGGTCTGCGGAGAAGAACCCACCGAGCTAAACTGGCGGCTGCGATGCCAGTTAGGAGCGCAAGGAGTGGTCGCCACGAGTCGCTGGGCCAATGGACCACGATAAGCACGACTGTCGTCAGAATTCCAGTGACGATAAATACAGCCGTGGGTACGGTGAGCAGCAGCGGTGTCCGTTGCAACTCATCGATTCGAAACAACTCAGCGAAAAACAGTGCCCGACAAGAGCGTCGAATCGCCCTAGTACTCCTCTTCGTACTGTTTGTCGATGAGAGCATCAATCTCGTCCCCTTCTTCTTCGAGCACCTGACCGATTGCAACTTGCTTGGCAGCTTGATGAGCGCGAAGAATCATCAGCCCAGTGACTACTAAAGTGGTGATCAGCGTGCCGAGCGTATAGACCGAAACTATGACATCGCTAGGCGCTGGATCCCATTGAATCAGCCAAACGCCAATGGCCAGCGACATAACAGCAACTATACTGCAAGTAGCCAGCTATAGAAAATCCCAGCACGATGGCCTGCTCGCCAAGCGTCATCCGAAAACGTCGTGGACCAAAGACGAATACCTATAAGATCATTCCGTGCCGCCCTAGGGCCGCTATTTCCATAACAGGTGGCCACCACAATGAGCGCAGCTTGAATTAATCCTCCGGGAAGAATCAGTAGCATCGGGTCCATACAGTCCAGCCTAGCGCCCCCGTGGCGCTTCTATCGATGATGAATATTTCCAAACTTTTGACCGTCAAACGTTTTCAGGGTCGCTATGTACGGGGTCCATACTTTGATTTCCTCGCCACTTTTGATGACAGGTAGAACTGTCGACGAAAGCCGGAATATCATGTGACTTTGAATGTTAGTCCTCCCGTCATAGCGACCGCGCGACGGAAGGCCGCAGAAATTTTCGTGCGGGTCACGCCGCAATGAATATTGTACGAGTTATACTAGTTGAACTAGTCTAAGTGTATGTTCCTTACGACGGATCCTCGTGACGTACGACCCGTATATGTCCAGATCGCGGAGCAAATCGTA
>DEPX01000198.1:16885-18266 GCA_002358975.1 Micrococcaceae bacterium UBA3381
CATCGCCGATGGCGAGCGACTGCCATCAGCTGTTGAATTGGCCAAGTCACTTGATCTCAACCGCAATACGGTCTTGCAAGCCTACCGACACGTGCGCGAGCAAGGGTATCTTGACCTACGACGTGGCCGCGGCGCAATAGCCTGTGCCCCACAACCTGACGATGATGCACTCCTATCAGCCGTGCAAGTCGTCATTCGGCTCGCCGGCGATCGCGGGCTATCTCTAAGTTCCATTACGCATCTACTCGCCCGAGGAGGGCTGACTTGAGCACCCAAAAGCGATATCTTCTGACCACACTGATCCCCCTACTAGTACTCGTTGTTGGGACAATGTTGTGGGCAACATTATCGGTGTCGTCAGTCCCTCAGCCGATGGCCATTCATTTCGATGCCAATTCCGTGGCGGATGGATTCCTCGACCCGGTGACAAATATGGTCTTAGTGACCGCCATAAGCTTGCTACTGCTCGTGATTTTTGTGGTTCTGGCACGTTCTGGCATGTGGCACGGCACAACTGGTCGCATCGTTGCTGGCTCGACGGGCTTCAGTGTCGCACTGCTGTCTGCGCTACAAATAGAGCTCTTCAGGATACAGCGAGGCCTGAGTGATGCTAGCGAAGCCACGATGCCTGGCCTATCACTTGGCCTCAGCCTTCTTATTGCAATCATTATTGGGGGGCTTGTGGCATTTCTGGTTCAGCCTGTCCCCAACACTGAACCACCGAGCACGCCACCGGCTCACCCTAATATCCCAGATCAAGGCAAGGCTGTATGGCTGCGTTCGGAATCGATGCACGTCGGTGTTCAGATCGTTCTAGTTCTAGCAGTTGTAACAGCCTTCATTTGTCTCATCATTGTCCCCAGCTGGGCGACGGTACTGACGGCTGTATTAGCAGTTGTCGTAGCACTATCTACCTGGGGATGGCGCTATCGCATCGATAACCAAGGGCTCAGTTACCGTTCATATCTCGGATTCCCACGTGGGAAAATCCCTCATCACGCCATAGCCTCAGCAGAATCTGTCCACGTTCAAGCCGCGAATTGGGGAGGCTGGGGATGGCGTTTCAAAGGCTCAGGAACTGGTCTCATTACACACACGGGTCCAGGCTTGCGCATTACTCGCACCAACGGACGCGTCTTGGAAATCACAAGCGACGACGCCCCAACAGCCGCTGGCCTATTAAAATACTATACCGCTCAGACAACTACAAAAGACGGTTTCTAACCAAGAAACCACTTACGAGAAGACGAGGTGTTCCAATGAATCCGTCATGGGCGTTGAAGCACGGCCAGAAATACCAGATTTCAATTGCAGTGTTTCTCGGCGCGTCATACCTCTTGGCATGGCTAATTATGCTCCCATTATGGCTAGGAGACGGCTT
>DEPX01000198.1:18317-19045 GCA_002358975.1 Micrococcaceae bacterium UBA3381
ACCGATGGCAAGTGTCTTAACAGTGGCCATGATGTTTGTGCCAACCGTAGCTGCTGTCATTGCAGTGTTCTTCGTCGACAAGCCGAAGCGAAAAGCTCAGGCGCTGGGTTTAGTGCCGCTGAAACCTGCCGGGCGGTTGATCGGATACCTGACCATTGCGCTTTTTCTTCCGATTATTCTATGCGTCGTTGCGTTAGGCGTGGGATCGGCTCTGGGCTTGTATCCCGCAGATTTCACGAATTTCGGAGGATTCCAACAGATCACAGAAATGCAACTGGCACAATTAGGCATCTCCGAACTCCCCGCCCCTGTAGGCGTGCTGGTGGCTGGCCAGTTTCTCAACGTTCTCATCGCAGCGCTATTTATCAACATTCTCCCGGCTCTGGGGGGAAGAAATCGGCTGGCGCGGATGGCTCCTCCCCAAACTCTTACATTTAGGGCCTTGGCCGGCAATTTTCCTATCTGGCGTCATCTGGGGACTTTGGCACACACCAGTTATTCTGCTGGGACACAATTATCCCGGCACACCCGGGTGGTTGGCACTACTTGCGATGACTGGGTTCTGTACTGTCATGGGCGGCATTTTCGGCTGGTTACGTCTTCGCGGTGGATCAGTTTGGCCAGCAGCACTCGCCCACAGTAGCCTCAATGCTTCGGCAACGCTGTTTGTTGTTTTCGTTGCCGAAGACGGCATATTTGACCCACTGCACGCCAACATTACCGGCTGG
>DEPX01000198.1:19118-19593 GCA_002358975.1 Micrococcaceae bacterium UBA3381
ATAAGTCGAAAAACCATCAACATGCCTAAAAAGCCCAACGACGCCAGGAAAACCAGCCCTACTTCACAGACCAAGTAGTACAACATACCCGCGGCTGTTCAGTGGAACTAGAATGCTCCCACAAAGTCAATGCTGGATCATTAATCTGCATAAAAAATCGCGCCCAGAGCGATGGGATTTTCACAACTAACAGATGGGATCTCTACTCTCCTGTCACCAAATCGCTATCCATTAGACCTATTCGGAAGCGAGTGCGCGAGTTTCGCAAACAACCCGCAAAGTTAGGCAGTAGAATTCCCTATAGTGTCACAGGGGGAAAACGGACACTTTTACGATCACTTTACGTTCACTTTTGAAAGTGTGTCAGGGAGAAATCGCGTGCAGTACAGGGTACGGTTGAGGAGAAAAATGGCGCAATATCAGGCCAAGACGCTTGGTGTGATGCGAGATAGCAACGAAGTAGGAGACTCATGTC
>DEPX01000180.1 GCA_002358975.1 Micrococcaceae bacterium UBA3381
CCCGCGGCCAACGTTTTCTGGATACGTTCATTATGCTGCCGATGGGTGTCTCGTCCGTGACGATCGGTTTCGGGTTTCTTGTTTCTATTCATGCGGTCAGTCCGAATCTGGGCCAATCTGGTGTTTTGGTACCGTTGGCTCAGTCGGTGGTCGCTCTACCGTTGGTGGTTCGCAGTTTGATTCCTATTTTGGCTGCTGTTGATCCGAAACAGCGCCAAGCCGCCGCAGTATTGGGTGCTAGCCCGGGGCGTGTTTTGCGGACCATTGATGGGCCGTATCTGATGCGCGCTGTTGGTCTGGCCGCGGGGCTGAGTTTTTCTGTTTCGCTTGGTGAGTTTGGTGCCACAAGCTTTCTGGCCTCACCGAATTATCAAACGCTGCCCATCTATATCGTACGTTTGCTGAATCGTCCAGGCGCCGAAAACTTTGGTATGGCCCTGGCTGCCGCGGTTGTTTTAGGCATCGTTGCATCGTTAGCGCTGTTGGTTGGCGAACGTATCCGTCCGCGTCTGAGGAGAAGAATATGACTGCCGTTGAACTTACCAACATTCATTTGGCCTATCCAGAAGGCAATCAGGTACTGACCGGCGCGAATTTGCAGTTGGCTGTCGGTGAGGTTCTTGGGCTGCTTGGTGCATCTGGGTCGGGAAAGTCTACCCTGTTGCGGATTGTGGCTGGATTGCAGCCGCCTTCCTCCGGTTCGGTTGTGGTTGCTGGCAAGACAACCGATGACCATGGCCGCCACACTCCCCCACATTTGCGGGACTGTACGATGGTTTTCCAAGATGCCCAGCTTTTTCCGCATCGTAGTGTTGCTGCCAATGTGTCGTATGGTTTGGAAGCTGCCAAGGTCCCTGCTGCCCAGCGCCGTCGTCGTGTTGCCGAGGTTTTAGATATGTTGCAAATATCAGAGTTAGCTGATCGTGGGGTCAACGCATTGTCGGGTGGCCAGGCGCAGCGGGTGGCTTTAGCCCGGTGTTTGGTTATTCGGCCAGCGGTTATTTTATTTGATGAACCCTTGTCTGCCTTGGATCGAGGGTTGCGCCAAACGTTAGCGGTGGATATTCGGCAGTTGTTGAAGCAGACCGGCACGTCGGCTATTTATGTTACTCACGATCCTGTCGAAGCAAGGACAGTTTCGGACCGTTTAGCAGTCATTGAGAATGGGAAAATTCTTGATCTGGGTCCTGTCAACACACTAGACACTTCGGTACTTTCCGAATCGCTTGCCAGTCTGCTTGGCGGCAGCGGCGAGGTGGCGGGCATTGTGATTGCCACAACCGAAGAATCAACCACAATTGAAGTAGTTGATGAGCATCTTGTACTTCCGGGACGGCAAGGCATGATAGGCGATACGGTTACGGTCAAACTAAGTCGCTAATGGTATGCGTCGTCTGTGAGATATTCGATACAGGTTTTGCAGTAGTGGATGGTTTGAACCAGTACAAGCTTGGCCGTCTGGCTATGGGCCTGCTTCAGGCGATACCCGATGTGATAGGAGCATCATCGAGCTGAGGATGTTGCAATTGCCTAGTGGTCGGGGCGTCCAGCTGAGTTCAGACGCGAATGGCCGAAGCAGTAATTCCAGAGCATGTTCCAATCCTTGACATCGAACTACGCCTGAACATGAAGAAAGAGGCTCCGGAGCGGATATCCCCGGAGCCTCTTGTCAAGCGTCTTTAGTCTCATTATCCATGCGCACCGTCACTGGAACCACTGGACTCTGTAGTGCTGCTATCAGCCCGTAGCGTCGCAGGCTTCCTGGATTTCTTGGATATCTGAGTCCGTGTAGTTACCATTCGGATCGGTGAATCCGGGGTCACCTGGGATTGGACCTTCGCAATTAAACATACCAACACCAGGTACCCGTGCGATGTCTGAACCTGAGTATGTCGAGTCCAAGCCTGACTCCGAGTCGGAGCTGGACTCAGTTGATTCTGTATCTGGTTCTGAGTTGGAGCTGGGCTCAGATGGTTCTGTATCTGGTTCAGTCGACTCGATATTATTATCAGAACTCGAGCTGCTCCCACCAGCACCGCTCATCTGCTGTTCAATATCCTGCTCGGTCATAATTTGTGATTCTTCAGGTTGCTCTGGGAGTTCCGTATCACCCCAGTCGCTAAATTTTACCGATGCGTCATCGCTGGAAAGACTCACGAACTTTGGGGAATCGTGATTCGCCTCAAGCACGAGTTCTAGGCCTTCTTCGTCTCCGGTGTACACCCATACGTCTTGTTCATCGCGAACCTCGTGGGTACCTTCATCGGAGATCTGCTCGCGCTCTACTGGGCTGTCAAGGTCAGCTTCTTCGCCTTTCCAACTTTGTTGCAGGTCATTGAACAGGACTGAAAGGTCTATCTCCTCAACGTCACCTTCGGCTTGTATTTCCTCGCTGTAATCGAACCAACTATCCGAAAACTCCGCAGCAGCATCATCGAGTTGTTGTTGCTCTTCAGGGCTGAGGCCGAGACTCTGACCATCTAATAAGTTAAAGATTGCATCCGCCGAGATGTAGACCTCGCCATCACCAAGGTTACGCAGGAGTTCTTCGTCGCCAAAGCGCATGCCGGTGGCCGTTTCGTCCAATGAGCCAAAGAACTGAATCTCCGAGTTTTCGCCACCCATCATTTGTTCAAACATCTGGGCGGTTTGCGGGTCCTCTTCAGCGAGGAATTCGTTGACATCGGCGGTCATGGTGACCGTGCCAGCTTCTTGCATGGAGTCCCACATCTGGCTATCAATTTCTGACAGCGCTGGGACGTCTTCCACGCTCTCGCCGTTATTTTCTTCGTTTTCTTCTTCGCCTTCAGCACCGGCGATGGCACCGCAGCCAGTTAAGGCGACAAGCGCTACTGAGGCGCCCAAGGCCATGACGTTACGCATTTCTTTTTTCATGCTCGTATTCTCCGCTGGATTACATTTTTGATCATCTTCCCTCTACAGGAAGGTCTCGTTTTGCCCGAGAACTGAACTATGAGTTCAACCACAAAGAGTCAACAACATTGAGCATCAATGCCGCGAAAGGTCTATCCCAAAACATGATCTCTGTTGACTACGGATGCGTGGCTTGCAGAAAAGCGTAGCATAGCGCCAAGCGAAATATGTCACATACTTGCACTATCACAGGACACAAAAGAGCCCCGAAATCGGCACGCTGGGGGGCTTCAAACTCGCATCATTCACATCATGAAAAAGAAAGCCAATAGCCTAAGGACGACGCCAATTTACGGGCTTAAATGCTGCTTGAATTATGCACGACTTCAGCTTGAAAAATCCAAGTAATCGCCTGAGAACAGCCTGGCAGTGGTTCTTCGACTTCTCGATTTTGCCTACTTACTAGGCCCTGTTTAAGAGCAACGAGAGTAGTGATTTGCCAAGACCGAAAT
>DEPX01000043.1:0-545 GCA_002358975.1 Micrococcaceae bacterium UBA3381
CCTATCCGCTGGGCCATGTCACGCTCGAATGCTTCAATTTCTGGGCCCGCTGGTGCCGCCCAACCGCTTTGGATTGCAGCAAGCACCGCTTGTTCCTCGCGTTCTGTGATGTCTGGTCGAGAAAGAAAAATTCGCTCACTCATACTGTGTCTCTTCTTCGCTAGTCATCACGTTGAACGCCACGCAACGGCTCTGTGTAAAAACTCGGCGACAGTATCCACCGCTGCAACAAGTTCGTCCCGAGCTTTGAGATAGGTTTCCTGGCTTCTTCGGTATGGATCAATAACATCATCATCTTCCGGAAAAGCTGCCGGAAGCGCGAGCCCCCGGTTCATCGCGGCTATTTCGACAGCACCTACTAACGTGCTTTCACACGAAGCAGTACCGTCATGGTGTAACTCGGTATCGGGCACGAACTGTGCAATCCTGGCAAGCTCTCGGAGGGTAAAAGTCTTCCGCAATACCTTCGGGGTCAGCTCAACAGCGGCACTGCGATGCTCACGGCTTAGCGCCAGAACTAGGTCTGCGGTTTGCACGTGTTCTAA
>DEPX01000043.1:594-6286 GCA_002358975.1 Micrococcaceae bacterium UBA3381
GCTGCAGCATCTTCGATGCCCAGTTGGTGTGCTATTGCCAATTGTGGTTCGGGCATCTGGTGGCCCACCAGTGCATGGGTGCCTGCGCTATGCACACTGATGTCCAAATCCTGGAGGTATTGTCGCAGCAGGACTGCTGCCAACGGGGAACGACACACATTACCGGTGCAAAGCGTCAGAATCGAAAACTGTACCATTTTTAGGTCAGGTTCCCGATGCTGTATTGTCGAATGCTTCTTCATCGCCGTAGCGGTACGCATAATACCCGTACCCGTATGCACCGGGCCCTCGTGTTGGAAGCATGGTAGCAACAACGCCACGTAGTGCTACGCCTGCGGTCTCCAACGATGCCGTGGCGGTGGCCAAGCCTTGTTTGGTCGTCGAACCTGCTGCAGCAACCATGATGACCCCATCTGTCATCTTGCCCATTACCGCAGCATCCGTCACCGCCAGCAGTGGCGGAGCATCAACAATGACCACATCAACGTGGGCAGCCAGCACCGAGAGCGTGTGCTCCATTGCTTCAGAACCCAGCAGTTCAGCAGGGTTCGGGGGAATCTTACCGGCAGGAAGCACATATAATTGGCTGCGGCCCCAGCGTTGTAAAACATCCGAAACCTCAGCTCGGCCGATGAGCACATCTGTCAGCCCCACAGCCCCTTCAATATTCATACATTGCGCGACTCGTGGCTTACGCAAGTCTCCATCAACCAGGGCGACTTCTAGACCTGTCTCTGCCATAGCAACCGCCAGGTTCGTCGCTGTGGTTGTTTTGCCTTCACCAGAGGCAGAGCTGGACATGACAAAAATGTTCGGTCCCTCATCAGCAGTAAAGAACTGCATGTTCGTGCGAAGTACTCTGAAGGCTTCGGCACGTGGACTCTTCGGATCAAGATGAACGATCAGTGGTTTTTTGTTTGCTTGCGGATCAGCGGCGATACGCCCAATAATTGGTGCCTCGGTAAGCTGCTCAATATCCTCGACTGTTCTAATTCGAGTGTCTAGAACGGAGCGTAGCACGGCAGCACCAAAGCCGACGGCAAGACCGAGTAAGAAACCAAGTACCAGATTCAGTGCTACGCGCGGGCTGACCGGTGATTCCGGTACTTTCGCTGACTGCACTGTATTGACCTGTACTGGGCTAGATGAGTAATTCCTAATTGCCGCTGCGGTGCGGTGCTCTTGCTGGGAAGGTTCTTGGTGTTTGGGGCGGTGAGGCCTGTTAAAGCAGGTCGGAGGGTGTTAAGCATATGTTGTGAACAAACAACTCAACACCCTCCTGATAACACTGTANNTCAATAGGAATTAATCATCTAGTGTCTTCGCCCTGTTGTGGTGACTCTAACTCTTCTTCCACAAGATGCTTAATTTGAGTACCAATTTCATTGGAAATCTGAGCCGCAACCTCAGGGTCTTCATCAGTGACCGTGATATTCAGCAGCGTGGAGTCTTCCGCTGCCACAGCATTGACCTGCTCTTCAAGCGCTGTCTGTGAGATTGCTAAATCCAGGTTTTCTGAAACCGGTTCCAAGACGCTCTCTGTTGTGGCAAGCTCGGCAAACGTTGCCATATTCTGCTGGGCAAAGTTTGACCCCTGCAAGAGATCACCTGAAGCTTGCGAATCCGTATGAACCGAGACGTAGAGTTTCGTTTCAGCCTCATACTTCGGTGTAGTAAGGAATGTCAGTAACACAGCAAGTGCTATGCCAAACACCGTCGTTACGACAATGAGCACCCAGTTGCTATATAAGACGCGCAGATAGTCCCGCAATTCCACGGACTTTCCCCTTATGTGTCGTGCGGTGTGATAAAAATAACTTTTAGTCTACTATATTGCACTAAACACAAAACCTGAGTCTACGATGCACCCAGACACTGACCGGCGCGTCAACACCAATGAAACTACCAGGGACAAACCCCACGTGAAAAACAACGGGTCCCACAACAACGAGTGCCCGAGCATGACTTGAGTGTAGATACCCCGTAGATGGTCAGCCCACCACCGAATCGGGTTCTACGCATTTTGCCGGAGCGGTTACTCAACGCTCCTAAAGTCACTACCCTCGGTGAGGTACCCGGGATGCGATGCAATAAAATCCGCGGCAGCGCACCATGCGGCAATTGAGCTGACACCGATCGGCACACGCCGAGTCAGCTGCTGTCGTTGGCTCTTTGGTAGCTGGTCATGCAGCACCTCGTACAAATACTCCTGGCCCTGTGACCACGTCTCTACGGACTGCTGCAGCAGACGAACCGGCACAGAGAAACGCCCGGCCGTGTAATTCTTCTCAAACCCTTTGACCTTGCGTCCTTCAAGTTCGGGGAGTGTCACAGTCAACCGAACGATCCCTGTGAACTCTGGCTTGGCACCGCGACTAAGCCATCTGAAGTAACCTGTCACGTATTGTGATCCTTCGACAATTTCGTGACGGCGTACCTGCGATTCTTCTAATAGTTCACGCATCATTCCTTCGAACAACACATCGCGCAGGTCCACGGGTTGGTCCAACTTGACGGCGCGGTGCTGTACGCGCCTGGCGTCAGCCCAGTCGAGAGAACCCGATGAGGACGCCGCGAAGCCGTTGGGCAGTACCGAGTTGCGCCCGGACTGGAGCACGAATAAGACCTGTCCGTCTGCGGTAATAGCCAGCAGAGAAATACCGACGATATTGGCCATACGAGCGTCGCTCAAACCTAGTATCTCACCGGCAGCATCGACAGCATATTGGTGTGCCACGGACCGTGTCCCCTCAGTACCGTCTTGCATCGTTCGCGGATCCACCTTGAACCGCTCCTGGCGGCGTTCAAAATTCTTGAATGCAGACCTCATAATGTCTCAAGCTGCACCGAATACATTCGCTCGTTTGGCACTATTTTGAATTTCAGTCCACGACCAGAGCTCGTTGCTTGCCTGGCCGTCAAAGAAACTGACCGACTGCATACTCAATGTCCCAGCCGAAAGACTGTCAATCGTAGGTTCTGTCATCAACCGTGCAAGCTTGCCGTTAAACCAGATCGGACGTCGGTTTCTGCCTGCACCACTGGATTTACTATTTGTCGCACGCAATGCACGCGGGGCAATGTCTCGTAGCTTGTCTGGCAGTAGGTAGCGTGAACGATGTAATTCCAGCGGAACATTTCCGGCTTCAGACCAGAGCGTCCTATCTACTTTAGGGTCGCGCCAGATCCGCTCGGCGGTTTCGCCATCACCGGCTCCGGCAAGGTTTACAAAGCCTCTATCCGAATCGTCGTGGTCCTCAGCGACCCTCCCCCATTGCGCCCCGGAGAAGTACGCGGATGAATCGCGTAGTCCACCGTAGCGAAGCTCGACTCCCACCCATCGCTGGTACAGGTCCAAGGAATCCCGAGCCAAAAGCACAAAGCTTATAGTTGCACCACCCACACCAGTGTAAAAGACGATGTCCCGTGGAATGTCGTCTTCTACTGCACCGATGATCACTGCCAGAACACTGCTGATGAAACCCACAGCGTATGCCCATTCGCTACCGTAGACGAAGCGCATATAGTCGATAAATGCGCGCACTCTACTCCGCATGGCAGTTACCCTCCGGCTCCACAGACATTTGCCACTTATAGGTTAACAGGCTGAGCAAGGTTACCGTGGATTAGCAATCAGTATCGTATGGTAGTCTGCCACGCAGCCTTCAAGAAGGCTGCGTCCTCATACTCGAGATGGAAGCCCCACCGAGCTGTGCTGAGCTCGGCTTCAGGAAACACAATATTCACGTCCACCGTCAAAAAGCACTGCGCAAAAATATAGCGCGTCCGGAACGCGTGGTATTCGCTCGTCACTATCGTCAGAGATTCCCATGTTTGACATAAAATCCGGACTCACAGGCTGGGCTCACGACATCTCATCTTTCAACAACTCCCCTTTCACTTGGGCAAATATCATAGAAATATATTCGAAGTCAAAAAAGGCTATATACTCGTATACATGACTGGAAATACCTTGGGAGCCCCTGAGCAAAAGAAGCGGCTCTCCACTAAGAAGAAGACACTCTTGTGGGTGCTCGGGGCTTTTCTCGTTGTCTTATTGATAGCCGGTGGCATCGTATGGGCAGCGTTGTCAAAGTTATCGGGCTTTGAAAGAATTGAAGATGCATTTCCGGATGAAAGCACCCGTCCGCAAATATCTGAGCCAGCCGAGGGTCAGGATGATCCTTCGGTAAATATTTTGTTGTTGGGCTCAGATTCGCGTGCCGATACCTCAACTCCGATTCTGGATGATCTTGGCAACCGGGCAGACAGCATTATGGTGGCGCATATTCCTTCGGATCGCAGCGGTGTGCAGATTATGTCGATTATGCGTGACTCCTGGGTAGACATTGATGGCCACGGGGAATCGAAGATTAATGCCGCCATGGCTCACGGCGGTGTCCCTTTAATGGTGCAAACTGTTGAGAATCTTATTGACCAGCGCATCGATCACATTGCGGTGGCAGATTTTAATGGTTTCCAGAATCTGACCGATGCGGTTGATGGTGTTGAACTAGATAATCCTCGTGCCTTTAACGTTGGGGACCATAATTTTTCCGAAGGCAATATAAACCTGGACGGTGAAGAAGCACTAGCGTTTGTACGTGAGCGTAAGAGCTTTTCTGATGGTGATTACTCTAGAGCAGAGAATCAGCAGCTCTTTATGCAGGCTTTTGCCGCAGAAGTGCTCAACCGGGATACTCTGACCAGCCCGTCGAAGCTGAGTACTTTATTGGATGAAACCACACCGTATGTGGCTCTCGATGATGATTTTGGTTCAACCGATATGTTGGGTCTTGGCACCTCGATGTCATCGGTGCGGTCCAGTGATATCACCAGCTTCACTTTACCGACTACCGGTACTGGTACCGAGGGTGGTGGCCAGTCGGTGGTCTATGTTGACTGGGATGAGCTGGAAGATGTCCAGCAACGTTTCAAGGATGATGAGCTGGCTGACTATCAACCTGATCCGTACTAACGGTTCCTTCTGGCGATCACGGTAACTACAGTGAGAGGTCCTAGCCTTATCCAGCTTTGAGGAAGAAAGGACTAGAGATATGACTGAGAATAACGCAGAATTTTATAGCGGTTCTGAAGAACCGGATCTAGAAGAACCAGAAGATGGCCGGGAAAGTTACCCACCCGTTGAAGGCTCGTCGGATGAGCCAGAGACTCTCGATGAGGAAGACCCGCTACGTGGCACAGAAGCGGTGTTATCTGATGCAGATGGTGCCACTACCCTGACGGGGCAGGAAGCCGAACCGCTGATGGATGATGACTGGGAGCTTGCCGAAGAGAACGTAGTGGATGAAGACGAGCTTGAAGAAGAGCTCGACGAGGATATCGAATAATTCAGATTTAGACTCAATATGCATAGTGGTGGAACGTGGAACTTCATCCACGTTCCACCATTATTTTTAAAGTTTTATAGGTATGGTTCAGAGGCAGTATCAAGTGTTGCCATGTGCTCATCTGATAGTTGGAGTTTTGGAGCGGCAACTAGAGCGTCCAGTTGGTCAACAACTCGTGCCGATGCGATAGGTGCGGTCACGCCTTTAGCAAGCAGCCAGGCTAGTGCTACAGATGCCGGTGCGGCATCGAGGTCGCTGGCTACTGTCACGAGACTTTCTACAAGATTCAGTCCGTTTTCGTCGGCGTAATCAGAGAGCTGGCCGGCACGATCCACGCCTTC
>DEPX01000021.1:0-3315 GCA_002358975.1 Micrococcaceae bacterium UBA3381
TGGTATAAAAATTATCCAAGTTCAGCTGGCAGCTCTTCGGAACTGCCCTCTATATGCGCAGCTAAGAAATTCTGGAAGACCTTATACCAAACCTCGGCGTTACCACGCCCAGCAACCCAGTGGCCCTCATCGGGGAAATATAGGTAACGATGAGCCGTATCCCCGGCCGCATCGGTAATTGGTGGCGTGACAGTATGCAGCGCATGCCACAGTTGCTGAGCTTGGCCAATGGGCACTCGATAATCTTTATCGCCGTGGATTATCAAGATAGGAACAGCAATATCTTTGGCATAGCGGTGCGGTGAGTAGTGCTGTTGGGTAGCCATGGCTCGGTCCCAGGTTGCATTATCAGTAGTTTGACCCATCGCTGTGGTGTCCCACAGTGAAGCATGAGTAATAATGCAGCGGAAACGCTGCCCGGTATGCCCAGCCACCCAATTGGCCAGATAACCACCGTACGAGCCACCAGCTATCGCGGTCTTATCTGTCGCAATATCCACTCGCGCTTCGGCACTATCAATAAGAGCTAACAGATCGGAAAATGGGGTACCACCCAGCTGCTGGTTGCCCCGGTTGATCATTGCTTGGCCATATCCGGTAGAAATTGCCGGGTCCGGCAATAAAACCGCATACCCGGCAGCGACAAAAGGATCCGGGTTCCACCGATACGTCCAAGCATTCCACGACCCCCATGGCCCACCGTGAATCAACACGACCAGCGGAAACGGGCCCTCACCTTCGGGCAACCGCAGCCAAGCCCGCACCGAGGTACCATCTTCGGCTATTGCACTGAGGGTATCGAGTCGACCGGGCGAGGTAAGTTCTGGGACAGCCGTCTCGACGACGATGGGCTCTACCGTGTCCGGGATGCTGGGGTTGAACTGAAACTTCACCAGTTGGGGGCTAGCTGCAATACCGGAAGCGACCGCGTATACCACTGCGTCGTCGTCGGTATTTACTTTCGGGTCAGTTGTGATGGGCCCGTAAGCACGCACGGCATCTAGTTGGGCGTGGGAGGTCCAAGTATCCAGGCTTGGCGTAATACGGGTGGGTATAGCATCGTTGAGACCACCGACGTAGATTGCTCCGGCACCTTGCTCATCAGTGGATGCTATGAGGTGTTTGGAAGTCAGCCACTGTGGGGTCACCCAGCGATCCAGCTGTGACCAGACAGGTTGTAACTGGCCGCTACGCAACTCCAGCACCGCGGTATGCATAGCGAGGTTGACCTGATCGTGCCACGGTGTGGCTATGGTAATCACCACATATTGACCATCTGGGCTGATTGCACCGGCCTCGTATTCGGTTTGCGGAGTAGAAACCAATAATTCAGTGTATTCTCCGGTGCCTAAATCTAACCGGTAGACCACCGAGGTCTGAACTGTCTCTGGGGTGTTACCACGCTGTTGGGACATGGTGACTACCGCTTGTCTACCATCGGCAGTGACATCCCAATCCACTAGCCGGCCGGCGGGTAATTCTACCCGGGTAAACTTCGGGGCATCACCGGGCTCAGGTAAGGGAGCAACAGCTAATACAGTGCGGCCCTGGGGTAAATCCTGGTCCCAATACCGGGTGGGAAACTGGGTGTATACTACACCTGAGACCTTGGCAGTACTGCGGGTTGTAGCCAATTGTTCGTGCTCTGTTTCTGTCGTGGCGTTGGAATGCCACTGCATACTTACTACCAGTTGGCCACCGACTACTTTGAGTCCCTGAAAACCCCAGGAACGTTGAGCCACCACATAGGGTTCGCCCAATGGTGGCATGACCCAAAGTTTTGTACCTGCAGCGGTGGGCGCCTCCGGATCCTCGGCAACGGCTTTTCGTGACGATAGAAAAAAGATCCGACCATCCTTGGCGTGTTGAACACTTGCAACAGAATCATCACCGTGTGTCAGCTGCACAGCGGCGGTGGTGACATCCCAAAGTTGGTTGACATAGCCGGAACCCTGTTGGTTCAGTTGTTGGACGGTGGTGGTTACCCGGCCAGCAGCCGCCGTGACTGAACTAAGACGCGGGGCATTGAGTAACTGGGACAGCGTGGATTCAAAAACAGAGTTGGTCATGGCCCCCATTATGGTCGCTGGAGGAGTCTGACACTATCTTGGGCTTATCGTGTCCTTCCGGAAATCTAGGCTGAGAACACGAAAAGAACAGGGGTTCTTTCAGCATTTTCGAAGGAGTTTTTCATGGGTACACTGACACAATCCATTCACGTTACTTGCACCACCGCGGGAATACCATTGCGTCTGTTGTATGGTGGTCGCTCCTATACTGTCACAGCCGAACCACAGCGTTGGTATGTGCGTCGTCGTTGGTGGGCAGAAGAGCACCGGGCAGAAATCGGTTACGGTCCAGGGCTAGTGGATTACCAAGTGTGGCGGGTTCAAGTGAAACTTACACGAGCACAAAACGCCCCAATATTAACCTTAGATATTTCCCACCACATTGAATCCGGTCGCTGGCGCCTTGTACAGGTACATGATGCACTGCGATTGGAAGAAGCCGTCTAATTATGCCAGCAGCCTTTGCTCATCTAAATGTCACAACTGCCTATTCGGCTCATTACGGGGTATCTTGGCCCGAAGAGCTGGCGGCAGTTGCGGCAGCCGATGGTGCCCAAATACTGGGGTATACCGATCGGGGTGGGCTTTATGGGATGGCCAAACACCTTAAAGCTTGCATGCACCACAACATCGCCCCGGTTATCGGGGTGAATCTTGCGGTGGTCTGGGATCCTGCAACCACTTCTGACGGGCAGCCCTTATCTGCTGGGCGGGTCACAGTGCTTGCGGCCAGTGCCGCCACCGCCGGCTACGGACAGGCCCAAAACCTTGGTGCTGGATATCAAGCGCTGGTGCGGCTTATTTCACTGGCACACCGTCAGACAGCCAAAAATGGCACACCCACACTTTATGTTTCCCAGTTAGCCAACGCGGCACGAGACGGCTTATATGTGCTCATCGGACCGACATCTGATGTGGGGGCCTTTATGTCCCAGCGGAAATATGCTCTGGGGCGTTCCCGGCTACGACTATGGAAAAAAGCGTTGCCGCAGGACAAGGCTCATGTCGAAATTGTGTCGCATTTGGCCTTACCAACAGAACAGCTATCTACTTCCCAAGCGGTGCGCATGTTGCGGGCAAGCACGGATCTACAACTCCCTGCGATACTCACCAATGCCGTCCGGTATGCTACCCCGGATGGCGCAGCCACAGCCGATGTCGTGGATGCGGCCCGAGCACTTAGTAGCTTAGATACTCTCACCGATATTCAACCCAACGGTCAAGGTTGGCTAAAATCTAGTGCCCT
>DEPX01000021.1:3392-4534 GCA_002358975.1 Micrococcaceae bacterium UBA3381
TTAGAAACCACCCAGCAACTGGCCGAGGCCTGCGCACTTGACCCACAGTACGATTTAGGCTGGGGCCAGCCACGTGTCCCCGAATTTGATGTTATTGGCATTGATGGTGACCCTAATATGGTCTTAGCCCAACGAGCTCGAAGCGGCATGGCAAAACGTTTCGCCCATCTTGATCCGGCCGGTAAAGCCTACGACGACGTCCTAGCTCGACTCGATCATGAATTGCGCATCATTCAAGATTTGGGGTTCGCCAGCTATTTTCTGACCGTGGCCGAAGTCGTCCAGATGATCGAAGAACGTCACGTTCGAGTCTCCGCCCGCGGATCAGGAGCCTCTTCACTGGTCAACTATCTGCTGCGTATTTCACACGTTGACCCAATCGAACACGAACTGATTTTTGAACGTTTCTTATCGCAGGATCGCTCCACTCTGCCCGATATTGATATCGATGTAGAGTCAGCTCGCCGTCACGAGATCTATCATGCAATCTTTGACCGCTTTGGTACTGAACGCACCACGTTGATGAGTATGCAAAATGGCTACCGAATCCGAGGTGCCGTTCGTGATGCCGGGCGTGCCCTAGGGATAGCAGATCAACAAGTAGACCACTTAGCGAAAAAATTGTGGCGCTACTCTGCCGCTGATTTTCGCCAAGCCATGGAACACATGCCAGAGTTGCAAACTTTTGCCGCCCAGGTTCAAAACAGCAGGAAATCTGGTGACCAACAACTTGACTTGCTCGTTGATCTGACCGAACGACTCGACCGGTTGCCTCGGCATATTTCTATGCACCCCTGTGGCGTCATTTTGGGGGATAAAACCCTGCTGGATCGTACCCCGGTAGAGGCCTCGGGTATGGGGTTGGCCATGAGCCAGTTTGATAAACACGATATGGATTCAATGGGCATGCTCAAGCTTGATGTCTTAGGAGTTCGTATGCAATCTACGATCGCTTATGCCATTGATGAGATTGCGCGTACTTCAGGTGAAAGCGTCAACTTAGAACACATCCCACACGATGACCCGGCCACCTACGAACTCATTCAATCTACCCATACGCTGGGTTGCTTTCAGATCGAATCCCCGGGGCAACGCGAACTCTTAGGCAAACTGGAACCTGAATCCATTACCGATTTAATTAT
>DEPX01000021.1:4637-13011 GCA_002358975.1 Micrococcaceae bacterium UBA3381
TGCAAGAAACCCACGGTGTCACAGTCTTCCACGAACAATTACTGCGCACCTTCGATATTATGACCGGTTGCGGCCTGGCTGCCGCCGATGAGTTTCGTCGACGTCTTGGTACCGAGGCCCAAGAAGAAGTCGAAGCCTATTTTCGTGCCAATGCTATGCAACGCAATTGGCAAATCGATGTCATCGACGAGGTCTGGGAAACCTTAGCGGCCTTTGGGTCCTTTGGGTTCTGTAAAGCCCACGGTGCCGCGTTTGCTATCCCTACATTCGAATCTGCCTGGCTCAAGACCCACCACCCGGCAGCGTTTATGGCCGCTGTTTTACAACATGATCCCGGTATGTATCCCCAACGTCTCATGGTGGCAGAAGCCCGACGCATGGGTATTGAAATCCTACCGGTAGATATCAATGCTTCCACCACCGATATGCGGCTGGAGTGGATATCCAAAACCCCGGACACCCCACAGGGCCAGTGGGGGATTAGGCTGGCTTTTACCACCGTGTTGGGGTTGACCAAACATGAAATGCAACGCCTTGAACGGGAACAACCCTTTGATAGTTTGGCTGATCTTCGCGACCGGGCACGGCTGAGCAAAAAAAGTCTTGAACGTTTAGCCCAACTCGGTGCTTTAGACAGTATGCTGGCCGACACTACAGTCAGCCGAACAGATGTGGTTCATCATTTAGAATTTCTACACTCAACGACCAAACGCGACCGAACGGGACGGGCGATACGCACCGGTAAAACCCAGGTCGCAGGTCAACAAGCCTTCCCTCTGGGCGACATTGAACTTCAAAGAATGCCGGCATTATTCCCACAACCAACAGCCGAACAAAACATCCGTACCGAACTTGATCTCACCGCCATCGACACAACCGGCCATCTAATGCAATCTCACGCACCATATTTGGCTGCCCTTGGTGCCACCACCGCCGACCAGTTACTCAAACTTCGAAACCACACGCGGGTACTTGTTGCCGGGGTACGAGTGGCCACCCAAACACCACCAATGCGTTCAGGAGACCGCGTCGTCTTTATCTCGGTTGACGACGGCACAGGCGTCGTCGACACCTCATTTTTTGCTCAAGCACAACATGCCACCGGTGACATCTTATTCTCAGCACGTTTAATGCTCATTGAAGGCACTACTCGGCGTACCGGTACTAGAGGCATTACTTTACAAGCAATCCGGGCCTGGGACATGCATGATCCAGCGACCCTACCGGATCCGGATTACTGGGATACCCAACGCAGTCAATGGGCACAATGGTTGCAGGGCGCTTCGGCTACACCAGTCCCCACCGTGATGCACCAGAGCCAACTGGGTCATCACTTGCCACCACAACAGACCAAAACACCGGTGCGATACCGTTAAGCGCTGCTACATACGTCAACGAACACGATGAGATTATGGGCACTTCTTTAACTACACCAAAGCCCGAGGGTATGGCACAGTCCGTATCGTGATTGATATCCAGCTCAACGATAAATAGTGGTCTCGAACCTGCAAACCACCGGGCAAGCAGATACAATGGCGGGTGGCTTATCGGTGGTCCAGTATGCCACCGAATATAAGAGCCTCAACCTAGGAGGAACTGGCACGTGGCCGAACCTAAAAAAATAACCATTACCGTAGACAACGAACCAACCAGCGTGGATGAAGGCACCACAGGTACCGACCTGTTTGGCCAGGAAAAAACTACGGTAGTGATGAAGGTCGATGGCGTCTTGGAAGACCTTTTTCGTGTCGTTCCCGAAGGCGCTACGGTCGAGCGCATCGACATCACGGACCAAGAAGGTCTAGAAGTACTGCGCCACTCGACTGCACACGTGCTTGCTCAAGCAGTCCAAGAAATAAACCCAGATGCCAAACTTGGTATTGGGCCCTACATCGAAGACGGCTTCTACTACGATTTCGACGTCGCTGAACCATTCACCCCGGATGACCTCAAACAGCTACAAAAGCGTATGATGCGCATTGTCAAAGCCGGCCAGACGTTCAACCGTCGAGCAGTCGATGAAGCACAGGCACGCGAAGAACTCGCCGATGAGCCGTACAAACTGCAGCTAATGGATCGGCAACATGACACAGCTAATGCTGACGAAGCAGCTGTAGAAATCGGTGCCGGTGAAATCACCATCTATGACAATGTGGACCGTAAAGGTGAAGTCGTTTGGAAAGACTTGTGCCGCGGGCCCCATATCCCGTCCACGAAATTGATCGCTAACGGATTTGCCCTAACCCGTGCTGCTGGCGCCTACTGGCTGGGATCAGAAACGAATCCGCAGCTACAACGCATCTACGGAACCGCTTGGGCCTCCAAAGACGATTTGGTAGCATTTCAGGAACGGATTGCCGAAGCAGAACGCCGTGACCACCGGAAACTTGGTGCTGAGCTAGATCTTTTCTCCTTCCCAGACGAACTTGGTTCCGGGCTACCGGTGTTCCACCCCAAGGGCGGTATTTTGCGCAAGGAAATGGAAGATTATTCGCGCAAACGTCACGAAGAAGCCGGCTACGAATTCGTTTACACTCCACATATCACCAAACAAAACTTATACGAAACCTCTGGGCACCTAGAATGGTACGCCGATACCATGTTCCCGCCCATGCACGTCGATGAGGTCCGGGACGAAGAAACCGGAGAAGTCACCCGTGCCGGTGTGGACTACTACCTGAAACCGATGAACTGCCCGATGCACAATCTCATCTATGCATCGCGCGGTCGCTCATACCGTGAACTACCACTGCGGTTATTCGAATTCGGTTCCGTCTACCGTTACGAAAAATCCGGTGTAGTCCACGGATTAACTCGTGTGCGCGGCATGACCCAAGACGATGCCCACATTTACTGCACCCCAGAACAAATGAAAGACGAGTTGACCACCACGCTAAACTTCGTGCTGGATCTGCTCAAGGACTACGGGCTGGATGACTTCTATTTGGAAATATCATCCAAGGACCCAGATAAATACGTCGGCAGCGACGAAGTTTGGGACACTGCAACCCGAGTGCTGGCCGAAGTTGGAAGCACATCGGGGCTAGAACTCGTCGATGATCCAGGCGGTGCGGCCTTCTACGGCCCAAAGATTTCAGTACAGGCGCGTGATGCGCTTGGACGTACTTGGCAGATGTCGACCATTCAATTGGACTTTAATCTTCCGGAACGTTTTGACCTGGAATATCAGGCAGCAGATGGTACTCGTCAACGCCCAGTAATGATCCACCGTGCATTATTTGGTTCGATTGAGCGCTTCATGGGAGTGCTTACCGAACACTATGCGGGTGCTTTCCCGGCGTGGTTGGCACCGGAGCAAGTCATCGCTATTCCAGTAGCCGATGCTTTCAACGACTACATGTACGACATCGTTGATAAGCTCAAAGGTTATGGGATTCGAGCCCGGGTTGATGACTCCACGGACCGGTTCCCTAAAAAAATCCGTACAGCATCAAAACACAAAGCACCGTTTGTACTCATTGCCGGAGGTGAAGACGCCGAAGCCAATGCCGTGTCCTTCCGGTATCGTGACGGTTCCCAAGATAACGGTGTCCCTATTGATGAAGCCATCGACAGGATTGTCACCGCAGTGCAGCAACGTCAGCAGGTATAAAACATCATGGCAGACCGCAATGTAGAGCACGACGCAGCAAGCACGGATGAGTTCGCATTACCCGGTGTGCCAGATGCCTTTGATCGGCTATGGACGCCGCATCGGATGGCCTATGTTGCCAAAGGGCAAAGCCAGGTTACCGATGAGGCGTCCTGCCCATTTTGTACCGCACCTCAACGTGACGACGAAACTTCTCTGATCGTGGCGCGTGGCGAAACCTGCTATGTCGTCATGAATTTGTATCCATACAACCCGGGCCACCTGTTGGTGTGTCCATATCGTCACGTGCCCGATTACACGGACCTCAACCTCGAAGAGACTGCCGAATTCGCCCAGCTGACGCAGATCGGTATGGAAGTGCTGCGCGAAGTTTCACATGCGGCAGGTTTCAACCTCGGTATGAATCAAGGCAAAGTTGGTGGAGCTGGTATCGCAGCCCACCTGCACCAGCACGTCGTTCCACGCTGGGGCGGTGATGGAAACTTCTTACCGATTATTGCGCAAACAAAAAACGTAACCGGCACAATAGGGTCAATGCGCTCCCTTATCGCGGAAGGTTGGCAGGCTGGTACCCAACGGTTTTTATCACACCAGGCAGATGAATAAGTCAAGCCCTAGACAAGACACACCGGTGGCATTTTGCCACACTGGCTGACGTTGTTTAGAAAATCCTCGACAATAGGATCATGATGTCGAAACCGCAAGATACGAAAAAACGGTCGTTCAATCTGGCAGAGTACTACCTGCTGTCGTGTCTTGATCGTGGTGGCCGGTTTTTGACACAGCCACATACTGTCCGAGTGGGTATAGCCGGTGCAGTGCTCACCGACCTTGCTCGGCGTGGACATATTCACGTAAGCCAAGAGCTGGTCACTGTTGCAGACCCAACCATTAGTGATCTAGAACCACCGGTACATTCGGTGCTGCATCTCATCGCTGAATCACCACAACCACAAGATGCAGAACAGTGGATTAACCGGTTTTCACGGCCAGCTTTGATGGATGCACTCATAAAAATCCTGGAACACAATGGCGAGCTGACTCTCAAAAAGAAGCGGCTAATGGGTCTTATTCCACAGACCCGTTACCTGCGAGATGATTCTTACGGCACTACGGATAGCTATATTCGGATGCGCGCAACGTTAATGGGCCGTTCGACTCAACTGGAGGCTATCACGTGGCCACTGATCCAATTGCTCTACTCAACCAACGTGCTTACGCGCGTATTTCCGGCAATCCCAAATAAAACTATTCGACTTCGGCTTCACCAATTTCACAACGAAATTCAGAAAACGCAGCCGGATATGGCCGAAGCACTGCAGGCTGTTGAAAACGCGATTGCAGAATCATTGACCGCTACCCGGGGTCAAGCCACTGGGTTACGCGGCTAATCTCATGTATTCAGCGACGAATAATAGAAATTTTAGCGTTGGTAAGAGCCAGAAAATCTTCGACGCCTAGCTCCAGTGACCTTCCGCGCTGCCCAGCCGAGACCAGCAAAGTCTCGTCTTCTGTGGCAGTACTATCGACAACCACAGGTAACACAGTTTTTTGGCCCAGTGGAGAAACTCCACCTAGAACATAACCCGTTTTCTTTTCAACTAACGCAGCTGGTGCCATCGTGACCTTTTTTACGCCAAGGGCTTTGGCAATACGTTTCAGACTTAACATATCGGCTACCGCAAGGATCGCATTCGCTAGATTTCCCTGCGGTGTGATAACCAGCAGTGTTTTATAAATGCGCTTGGGATCGACATCCAATTTATCCGCAGCCTCGGCGCCAAAGCCTTTGACAGCGTCGTCGTGCTGATAGTCATAGACACGATGCCACAGGCCTGCTTCATCTACCGCGCGTAACGCCGGGGTGGAGGTGTCTTGCGAGCTCATGCAGCCAAGTGTTCAGTGATGTTGCGTTTGATGCGTCCCAGCAAGGCAGACATCCCGTTCAAACGTAGCGGGGTTAGTGCAGTAGTTAGCCCCAGCCTATTTGGGATGTCATCTGGCACCGCCAGAATGGTTGAGGCGCGCTGGCCGGATAGACCTTCAAGTACCACACCAGCAAATCCTCGGGTCGTTGGCGCCTCTGGTGGAGCTGAAATGACCAAGGTAACTTCTGGATCATCGGTATCAGAATATTCCAGTGCCAAGAACAGTGGTGTCTGACATTCAACGACCTGTTCCATCACATCTTCATGGCCAGCATAGCGTTCGGGCGGTTCCGGTAGGTTATCCGAAAATTCCAACAATAATTCGAGACGTTCAGGTTCGTACATCTCTTGAAAATCATTAATGATTTCTTGTAGCACCTGTGGGGTTTGGGCAGCCAATGGGATCCTTTCCGTGGTGTTGATCCAGCGACTATTCTAGCGCGTTGTAGCATTAAGACACTAAAGCCGGTGCTGGTAAATCCAACACCGGCTTTAGCAGTCCGAGAAGTCAGCTGGTGGACTATTTTGGTGCTTGTCCTGGCTCTGCCCCCACCACGATAGGCACACCAACACTATTGCCCCACTCAGTCCATGAACCGTCGTAATTGCGTACCGATTCGTACCCAAGAAGGTAACGCAGCACAAACCAGGTGTGTGCTGAACGCTCACCGATGCGACAATAAGCAATTACGTTATCTGATTTGCCTAAGCCTGCGTCTTCGGCGTATAGCTTGGTTAGCTCCTGGCGAGACTTAAATGTGCCGTCCTCGTTAGCAGCTGTTGCCCAAGGAACGGATTCGGCAGTGGGGATGTGGCCGCCACGCAAAGTGCCTTCCTGGGGGTACCCGGCCATATGGGTGGTTTCACCGGTGTACTCGGCAGGGGAGCGGACATCAATTAATGGCAGCGCACCGATGTTTTCTAATACGTCTGATTTATCGGCACGCTCGGTTACATCATCGCGTTCCACAACAGGGTAATCCACCTCAGTAACCTGGGGAACATCACGGGTGATTTCGCGTCCTTCAGCGATCCACTTATCGCGACCACCATTCATCAGTCGAACATCGGGGTGACCATATAATGTGAAGACCCATAGCGCATAGGCAGCCCACCAATTAGATTTATCGCCATAAAAAATTACCGTTGTTTCGCGGGTAATACCTTTAGAACCAGCCATTTTGGCGAAGGCTTCGGGCCCAATAAAGTCTCGGGTTACCGGATCGTTAAGCTCGGTGTGCCAGTCGATTTTTACGGCACCAGAAATATGTCCGGTTGAGTATAATAATGTGTCTTCATTGGACTCTAAAACAACAACATTCGGATTTGATTTATATTCCGCAACCCACTGGGTCGATACAAGCTTCTCTGGGTGAGCATAATCCCAGGATTCCACAGGAATGTGTGAACTCATAAGGGGATTCCCTCTTTCAGTAGTATTCGGTATTCAAGACGGCACGTTCGACTATTAAGGATACAAGGCTATGTGTTAATTGCCACGATCCCGCTTCACACTGCTACTTGTTGTGCGTAGATAATGTAATAGTGCCGACCTTGGTGGCACGCGTTCTAGGATGAAGAAGTTGGCCGCTGCTCACCAGGGGCTCCCCGTGTCGAAAACCAAAAGGATTGGATATAGCGTGACCGAAATTGTTGCTCTCTCGGACCGAAACCCGAAGGTTTCGCCCGAAGAACTTCTGGCGGGATTCCATCCGTCGTACCGCTTTGGTGAAGTATCGTTCGACACGTTTATCCCAGACCCGGCTTATCAGTCACAGGCTGAGGCTGTGGATCGTCTCAAAGAATTTGCAGCATCGATAGACACCAACAAAAAATCCAGCGGGCTCTTTTCTTCGCTATTTTCCCGCAAGGCAAAAAAAGCCCGCAAAGCCCAGCCAAGCGGCTTATATTTAGATGGCGGCTTCGGTGTCGGAAAAACCCATCTCTTGGCTTCGTTATGGCACGATGCTCCAGGCCAAAAAGCATTCGGAACTTTTGTGGAATATACCAATTTGGTTGGTGCATTGAGCTTTACGACCACCGTTGAAGTACTCAAGGAATACTCTTTGGTGTGTATCGACGAGTTCGAGCTCGATGATCCCGGCGATACAGTGCTGATGTCACGACTAATGCGAGAACTTTCGGATGCTGGGGTAAAACTTGCCGCCACATCGAATACCCTGCCGGGTGCTCTAGGAGAGGGACGCTTTGCCGCTCAGGACTTCAAACGTGAAATCCAAGTGCTTTCGAACCAATTCGAGGTCGTCCGTATTGATGGTGAAGACTTCCGCCACCGCGGTTTAGAAGCCGCACCGGAACCGGTGACCGTTGGCACAGAGCTGCAAACAGCACAACAGGTTTTCCCAGATGAGTCCGTTTTTGCATTCGACAATTGGCAGGCCCTAACCGAAAACCTATCGCGGGTTCACCCGTCTCGGTATAGGGAACTGGTCAAAGACATCGATGTACTGGTGCTAAGTAGTGTCACAACGATCACCGAACAGGCTATGGCCTTGCGTTTTGTTGTTCTGGCCGACCGGCTCTATGACAACGATGTGCCAGTGATTGCTTCCGGTGTGCCATTTGAACAGCTTTTTACCGAAGACATGATGGCTGGCGGTTATATGAAAAAGTACTTTCGCACGGTGTCTCGAATGACCGCCCTGGCCCGCGAAGGCCAACTCGGCGAAAAAGCAATGTAGCGGTATAGACCAAGCTGTGCTGCTCACGTGTAAACCAGGTGAGCAGCACATAAAAATGCGGCCCCGGTAATATTTACACCAGGGCCGCATTTTCTATTAGCGGAGCGGATGACGGGATTCGAACCCGCGAC
>DEPX01000021.1:13031-13371 GCA_002358975.1 Micrococcaceae bacterium UBA3381
CGCGACCCCCACCTTGGCAAGGTGGTGCTCTAGCCAGCTGAGCTACATCCGCATGAATTACCAAAGTAATTCAGTGCGCGATACTGGACTCGAACCAGTGACCTCTTCCGTGTCGGGGAAGCGCGCTAACCAACTGCGCCAATCGCGCTTGTGTTCCACGTAGTGAAACTCAAGTCATGCAGATCCTAACATTAGCAGTTTTTGCTGCGATGTTGAAAATCCGATCGAGGTGGGGACGGGAATCGAACCCGCGTACGCGGCTTTGCAGGCCGCTGCCTCACCACTCGGCCACCCCACCCTGAGGGTGTTGCGAGCGGATGACGGGATTCGAACCCGCGAC
>DEPX01000021.1:13382-14079 GCA_002358975.1 Micrococcaceae bacterium UBA3381
CGCGACCCCCACCTTGGCAAGGTGGTGCTCTAGCCAGCTGAGCTACATCCGCAGAACCAGGTGATCAACTCGGTTAGGCTGTTCACCGTGCGTCCAACAGATTGAAACTATACCCAATCAAAATTCAAAAGCGCAAATCAGACTCTCTGATGACTCTGCAACGTGACAGAAAGTCTTAGCGTGTCCGTCCGATGAACAATAATGGAAGTATGACTCAACCACAGCTTGCACACCAAACACCCGCCGGAAGGATGTATGCCAGATCCGTGGCGGGACTACCCGAAGTTCCCTCTATTACTACCGTTATCGGAATGCAGCACATGGATTTAACGGGCTGGGCTTGCCACATGGCAACAACCCAATTAATTTCTGATGCTCGATTAGCTGAGGCAATTGGTTCCCAACCCAAACTCAAGGCGCTGGCTCGCCAGTGCAATGATGCTGCCGACCGATATCGTGACAGTGCAGCAGCTCGTGGCGATCGAGTGCATAACTATGCCGAGCAGGTGGCCCTTCGCGAGTTGGGAATGCCACATAGTTTGAGCCAAGCTCGTAACGTGTTGGCTGAACACAACGAATCCGGTTTCGCAGATCGTTTTGATGAATGGTGGCAAAGCTATCAAGTGAAGCCATTGGCAGCTGAACTTACCGTCTGGAACCATACGGTGGGCTATGCAGGAACATTGGATCTGGTTGC
>DEPX01000091.1:0-1012 GCA_002358975.1 Micrococcaceae bacterium UBA3381
GACCACCACTGCCCGAATCCCGTCATCCAGCGCCGCGCGCAGACCGGCAACGGTTGGACCTTGAGCATCAACGGGTATCGGTACCGGGCGGTATCCTGCTGCCTGTGCCGTTTGTAGCGTGGTCAAAAAACATGGTTGCTCGAAGCCGACGGCATCGCCAATCGTCAGCGAATCAGCCAGTAGGCGCTGCACGGCGTCGGCAGAACCCGCCGTCACCGTCAATTCTGCTGCACCAACATCGGCGGATAAAACCTCGGTTGCCCAATGTGCCAGATCAGGGTCGATGACCGGTTGGCCATAAAGTACCGGCTCATCGGCGGCCAGTTCAGCCAAAGCTTTGCTGGCAGGGGGCAACAGGGCTGGATCAGGGTTGCCCGATGCGATATCAATCATGCCGGTCACATTGGAAAAGCCCTCCTGTGGCAGCGGTTGCAAATCCACAATTTGGGTACCCGCACGGCCGCGAGTCACCGCGACGCCGGCCTGAACCAGCAGGCCATAGGCTGCCACCACCGTATTGCGGTTGACCTTCAGTTGTTCGGCTAGGGTGCGCACCGGCGGCAATCCCGCTCCGGGATGTAGTTGGCCGGTGTCCACCAGGTCACGGATCGCTTCGGCTATGTCGGCAGCCGTGTTTGCGGTAATGGAGGCGACCGGATCCGGTGTGGTAGATGCTTGGGGCACCAAAACTCCTCAACAACCCCACCAGCGGAGGGGACAAAGGCGGAAATGCTTTGCCTCTATGTTACATTTTGGTCATGACCACGCCTGAGAATGCTCTAGATGTCGCTACTAGTGAAGCTGAGTTTCGCCAAGCCATCGGTGCCGTGTACCAACGCATTTCTGCTGCGGCCCAACGGGTTGGCCGGACACCTGAAGACGTGCGGTTGTTGCCGGTTTCCAAAACTGTGCCGGAAGCTCGTATACGTGCGGCCTATGCCGCTGGTCTGCGACAGTTTGGTGAAAATAAGGTGCAAGAGGCTCTAACTAAGGCTGAAGCCATGACAGATTT
>DEPX01000091.1:1139-2658 GCA_002358975.1 Micrococcaceae bacterium UBA3381
CCGTACTTTGGATGTTTACGTTCAGGTCAATGCCTCAGGAGAACAAACGAAATCCGGGTTGGAACCTGACGAGGTTGAAGACTTCTTAGAACAGGTACAACAGTTCAAGTCCCTAAAGGTTAGAGGGCTGATGACCATGGCGCTACACACCACAGACGAAGCGATCATTCGCCAGAACTTCTCTATGGTACGCGCCTTACGAGATGAGCTGCATGAGCGTCGGCCAGCCTTGATTGGCGACGGCGGGCTATCTATGGGCATGTCAAACGACTATGAGATTGCCATAGAGGAAGGAGCCACCGTGGTGCGGGTTGGTTCTGCGATCTTCGGGGCACGCGACTACTCCAAGTAGAGTTATACCCAAAGTTATCCACAGGTGTGAAGAACTACAATCCGGTAATTTGTAGGTCAATGTGTGCAAGTCATGACTGCCGAGATGGTCTAGTCACCGCCGGAATGGTCGCAGCGTTAGCACCTTGCCCTAGCCAAAGATTTGTGACGTAACATACAATTTGATAATGAAACAGTATCTTCGGACACATACAAACCCACCAGTTTTCCTGATCTCGGGTATTCTGATCGTTGCGTTTGTGGTCTGGGGAGTTGTAGCCCCGGAAAACGTCGCGGCAGTTGCGGATCGGGTTCAACAGTTTATCACCACCAATTTCAAGTGGCTCTATATTCTGGCGGCTTCTGGGATTGTGGTTTTTGTTATATGGCTCTTATTCAGTCGTTATGCGCGTATCCGTTTAGGTCCTGCGGACTCAAAACCTGAATACAGTACACTTGCTTGGTTTGCCATGCTCTTTACCGCAGGTATGGGCATTGGCCTGGTGTTCTTTGCTGTCAGTGAGCCGGTTGCGCACTTTACTGCACCGCCGACCGGCGAGGCCGGCACTGTTGAGGCGTCGCAAAACGCCATGAACTACGTGTTTTACCACTGGGGTCTGCACCCTTGGGCAATTTATATTGTGGTGGGATTGTCCCTGGGTTACTTTGCTTTTCGACGTGGCTTACCGCTGCGTCCCGCCGCAGCCCTGTATCCACTGATCGGTGAACGTATTTATGGCTGGATCGGCCATACCGTGGATATCCTGGCCGTTTTCGGCACTCTGTTTGGACTGGCCACGTCTCTAGGATTGGGTGGCCAACAGGTTGGCGCTGGACTTAATGAGGTTTTCGGCCTGGAAAATACCCCGACCCTGCAGGTCATCATTGTGCTTGCCATTACTGCGGTGGCCGTCACCTCGGTTATGCTTGGCATCGATAAAGGGATTCGCAATCTGTCGTTGATCAATCTGTGGATTGCATTTGCGCTTATGCTCTTTGTGTTCTTTTTTGGCCCTACACGAGTGCTGCTGAACTCCGTGGCAACAGATATCGGTTCGTATATTCAAAGTCTGCCGGGGATGAGTTTTGACACGTTTCCCAACAACGGTAATGGCACGGCCAAAGAGTGGCAGGCCAATTGGACCTTGTTCTATTGGGGCTGGTGGATTTCGTGGTCACCATTCGTTGG
>DEPX01000095.1:0-268 GCA_002358975.1 Micrococcaceae bacterium UBA3381
CCGGGATTGCCCCCTTGCTGGTTTGCTTGACGGATGTCATCTTTAGCTTGGGCCACGGACAACGCTGGGTGCTCTGAGCCCTGAGTTATCGAAGGATCGGCTAGCTGAGCGTTCTTGTAGTCTTTGGCTCGGCGTTTCTTTGCCACTGGTCCTCCGATGGGTACTGTGGGTGTCATTATGGCGGTGTGTCATTCTTTTTCCGCATATTCATTCTAGTTCAGTTACGCTGGCCGGTGGCACACGGTTCGGTCCACAGCCGGCGAACAGA
>DEPX01000095.1:416-9621 GCA_002358975.1 Micrococcaceae bacterium UBA3381
CTCGTTGAAGGGCTTAATGCGTCGCAGGCCGAAGCAGTGTTACACCGTGGTGGTCCGTTATTGATTGTGGCCGGTGCTGGTTCGGGGAAAACGCGTGTGCTGACTCATCGAATTGGGCACCTGCTAGCCACCGGGGACGCCCGCCCGCACGAGTTTTTGGCCATTACCTTTACCAATAAAGCTGCTGCTGAAATGCGTGAGCGTATCGGCGAGCTAGTAGGTGCTGATGCGGCCCGGATGTGGATTTCCACCTTCCACTCTTCTTGTGTGCGAATATTGCGCCGTGAAGCCCAACATGTGAGCCTCAAATCGAACTTCTCGATTTATGATGCTTCTGATTCGTTGCGCCTTATTACGCAAATCGTTAAGGACGCCGATCTGGACCCGCGCCGTTTTGCGCCACGGGCAATGCGCAACAAAATCTCTGCATTGAAAAACGAACTCATTGATGAGGAAGCCTTTACTGCTACAGCACCTGCCGACCCCTGGCACCAAGCCGTAGCCGAAGTATATAAGGAGTACGCCTCCCGGTTGCGCAGCGCAAATGCCATGGACTTTGATGATCTGTTGGGCAATGTGGTGCACATGTTCGAAGCTTTCCCTGCGATCTTGGATAATTATCGCCGTCGGTTCCGCTTCGTATTGGTTGATGAGTACCAAGACACCAACCATGCGCAGTATCGTCTTGTGCGGCTGTTGACCGGTGCCCCGGGAGATCCTGCAGGTGTGCAAACCGCCGGTGGCCAACTAACGGTCGTCGGAGATTCAGACCAATCTATTTACGCATTTCGCGGTGCCGATATCCGAAACATCGTTGATTTCGAACATGACTATCCTGATGCCACCGTTATCAGATTGGAACAGAACTATCGTTCGACCCAGACCATTTTGGATGCTGCCAATGCAGTAATCGCCCAAAACCCCTCTCGCGAGATCAAACGATTATGGACCTCTGAGGGCAACGGAGAAAAAATTGTCGGTTACGCAGCGGAATCGGAGTCGCGTGAAGCCCAGTGGATTACCGATACTATCGATGACTTGATGGACAACTATGAGTATCGTCCAGCCGATATGGCCATCTTCTACCGCACCAATGCACAGTCTCGCTCTATTGAAGAACGACTCATCGCCTCGGGCATTCCCTACCGTGTCGTCGGTGGCACACGATTCTACGATCGCAAAGAAATCAAAGATGCCTTAGCCTACTTGCGTATCCTAGATAACCCTGACGACGACGTGAACCTGCGTCGCATCCTTAACGAACCCAAACGCGGTATTGGAGAGCGAGCCGAGGGCACCATTGCCGCGCATCAAACGCGTCAACAATCAACTTTTATGGCGGCGTTGCGGGATGCGCAAAATGCTCAAGGTGGGTTGGCTACTCGATCGCTAAACGCGGTGAAAAAATTCACTCAACTACTCGATGACTTATCACAGGTTGCACAAACCGAATCCGTAGCTACGGCACTAGAAGCAGTGCTTGAACAGACGGGCATGCTTGAAACACTTCGTAATTCCAAAGATTTCCAAGACGAATCACGCGCCGATAACCTCGGTGAGCTTGTCGGTGTTGTCCGTGAATTTGAAAAGGCAAATCCGGAAGGGACATTGGGTGACTTTCTAGAGCAAGTAGCCCTGGTCGCCGATGCCGATCAGCTGCCTGATGTCACAGACGAAGAAGGCCAAGCGCTGGCAGACCAGATGGGTGAGGTCACACTCATGACCCTGCATACTGCTAAAGGGCTGGAATTTCCTATCGTTTTTCTTACTGGCATGGAACATGGCGTTTTCCCTCATGCTCGCTCTATGGCCGATGAAAAGGAACTTGCTGAAGAACGCCGGTTAGCTTATGTGGGATTGACTCGCGCTCGCGAGCGCTTATTCGTATCGCGGGCAGAATCACGCAGCATGTGGGGGCAACATCAGTTCAACCCGGCAAGCCAGTTTTTGGCTGAAATACCGGATACGTTAGTCGACTGGGAACGTGAAGGTAAAGCATCGCCGGCTCTTTCAGCATTTGGCGGTACTGGTAGTGGCTTTGGTACCGATGGCAGCCCACGAGGTTTCCGGTATCGCGATGCCCAACGTTTTAGCGGCTCATATTGGGGTGCCTCGCCGTCGTCTCGCAATTATAGTAATGCCGGAACCGACGGAATCACTGAAGCACAAGAAACAGCACAGGTCACAAAACCTGGACCACGCACCGCGGTGGACCCGAATAAAGAAGTTATCTCGGTGGCAGCAGGTGACACCGTGGAACACAAAACATTTGGGCCCGGGGTTGTGACCGGAGTGCAAGGCGAGGGGCAGAAAGCCGTGGCCATAGTACAGTTTGCTGAATCTGAAAAAAGGCTACTGCTGCGCTATGCCCCGCTAAAAAAAGTTTGAGTTCGGTCAGCACTGAGTCATGGTTCAGTAAGGCTTCCATTCGTGGACTACAGTTATGCCTTAGGAGTTCTGTGGCGTGAAGCCGGACTCGTAGACGCCCGGAAGGTATCTGTTCCGGGGGTCTCGTTCAATAAAATTGTCGAGGTAAAAGGACTGCAAACTCGTGGACCTGTATGAGTACCAGGCGCGCGATCTTTTTGAGGCACACGGGGTCCCCGTGCTGCCTGGGATCGTTGCCGAAACCCCGGAAGATGCAAAAGCCGCTGCCGAAAAGCTCGGTGGCGTTACCGTGGTCAAAGCCCAAGTTAAAGTTGGTGGCCGCGGGAAAGCCGGCGGTGTCAAAGTCGCCAAGACCGCTGACGAAGCCTATGAATATGCCAAAGAAATTTTGGGCATGGACATTAAAGGTCACACCGTCCATCAGGTGATGATTGCTGCAGGCGCAGATATCAAAGAAGAGTACTACTTCTCGATACTGCTCGATCGGGCCAACCGCACCTACCTGGCTATGGCTTCGGTAGAAGGCGGTATGGACATTGAACAGTTGGCTGAAGAACGTCCAGAAGACTTGGCTCGCGTTGAAGTTTCACCAACCACTGGAATTAATCGCGAAGTGGCCGAAAAGATTGCTGCCGAAGCAAAATTTGACACAGCAATGCAAAGCGACGTCGCTGATGTGTTGGTTAAGCTTGGCGAAGCCTTCGTTAAAGAAGACGCCACGCTAGTTGAAGTTAATCCGCTGGTATTGACTGGTGAAGGTAAACTCATCGCTCTCGACGCCAAAGTCACCGTTGACGACAACGCTGAGTTCCGTCAACCCGGGCATGCCGAACTTGTTGACGAACGCACCGAAAACCCCTTGGAAGCTAAGGCCGAAGCCAAGGGCCTAAACTACGTCAAGCTTGATGGTTCAGTTGGTGTCATCGGCAACGGTGCTGGTTTGGTCATGTCCACCTTGGACGTTGTCGCTTACGCCGGGGAGAAGCATGGCAATGTAAAACCAGCGAACTTCTTGGATATCGGTGGCGGTGCTGACGCACAGGTAATGGCCGATGGCCTTGATGTGATCCTAGGTGACGAACAGGTTCATTCTGTTTTCGTCAACGTATTTGGCGGTATCACCGCATGCGATCAGGTAGCTAACGGTATTGTCCAAGCACTGAACATCCTGGGCGACAGCGCAAAGAAACCGCTGGTTGTACGCCTCGACGGAAACAAGGTGGATGAAGGCCGCGCTATTTTGGCCGAAGCTAACCATCCGCTGGTCACCATTGCAGCAACCATGGATGAAGGCGCTGACAAAGCCGCTCAGCTGGCCAATAAGTAAGGACGGGATACACAAGAATGTCGATCTTCCTCAATAAAGATTCAAAGGTCATCGTCCAGGGTATTACCGGTGGCGAAGGGACCAAGCACACCGCTTTGATGCTCAAGGCCGGTGCTAATATTGTCGGTGGCGTCAATGCACGCCGTGCAGGTGAGGCCGTTGAGCACGTTGATGCCAATGGTAACGATGTGTCGCTCAACGTTTACGGCACGGTAGCTGAAGCTATGCAAGAAACTGGCGCAAACGTTTCTGTCATGTTTGTCCCTCCGAAGTTCGCTAAAGATGCTGCAATGGAAGCCATTGAAGCAGAAATTGAACTTCTAGTGGTCATCACCGAAGGTATCCCAGTTCAAGATACCGCCGAGTTCTTTGCTGCTTCGCAAGCAAACGCTGATGCCGACGGCAAACCAAAGACCCGCATCATTGGACCAAACTGTCCTGGTATTATTACCCCCGATGTTTCGTTGGCCGGTATTACCCCAGCGTCCATTACCGGCACCGGCCCAATTGGTTTGGTGTCTAAATCAGGTACCCTGACCTACCAGATGATGTATGAACTGTCCGGCATTGGCATTTCTACGGCCATCGGCATTGGCGGCGACCCCGTCATTGGGACCACCCATATTGATGCACTGGAAGCCTTCGAAAATGATTCTGAAACCAAAGCGATCATTATGATTGGTGAAATTGGTGGCGATGCTGAAGAGCGCGCCGCTGAGTACATCAAGGAAAAAGTCACCAAACCTGTAGTTGGTTACATTGCTGGATTCACTGCGCCAGAGGGCAAGACCATGGGCCACGCGGGTGCGATTGTGTCTGGTTCGTCCGGTACCGCTGCTGCTAAGCGTGCTGCGCTAGAAGCAGCAGGTGTTGAAGTTGGCCAGACCCCAACTGAAGCCGCCGACAAGATGCGCAAGATCATCGAAAGTCTCTGAAATCCCGAAATGATCGGATAGCACGTAGGCCCAAGCAACTGCTTGGGCCTACGTTGTGTTTAATGCTCGACACCCCGGGTTCATGCCACGAGTAAGACCCCGCCGATTAGAGCTGCGGTGACAACCGTGGGGATAACCAAGGTAATCATAAACACGTCCTTATACGCCTCACGGTGGGAGAGCCCGCAGACTAAAAGCAAGGTAATTACCGCACCGTTGTGTGGCATGGAATCTAAACCACCCGAGGCCATGGAGGTAATGCGGTGCATCACTTCCATAGAAATGTTCTGTTCGGCAGCCATGGATTGCAACTCTTGACCGAACGTGTTCAACGCGATGGTCATCCCGCCCGAGGCTGAACCAGTAACACCAGAAATTACGGAGGTGGACACAGCTGAGGTCACAAGAGCATTTGAAGTCAACCCGAAAATTCCATCGCGAATAATGGTAAAGGCCGCTAGTGAAGCAATGACGGCACCATAACCAACTTCCGATGCCGTATTGAAAATAGGTTGCAGCGAATTTTTTGTGCCATCAACAAATGCTTGCCATAGGGCTCTGGCATGACTGACATTCAGTAGAACAATAGAGATAATGGCAGCCAATAATGCAAGAATGACCGCCCAGGTTGCAGCACGATCCTCGAGTGTAATGCCGCCAAAAGCCTCATCATCGAGCACATCCCAATTCAGGCTCGGCAAAATGAACTGGGTAGCACTGAAATTTACAACGAATACCAGTACGAGCGGAATAAACGGAAAAATCCGGTTCTTTGGAGCAAGTGGCGGCTGAGTCGTAGTCGGAGCTACAGGTAAATCCGCATCGCTATAGTCCACATCCTGTTGTACCGTCGTAGCGGTTGCTGGTGCAGCGTCGGCGTTATTGCCACCGTTCGCCGGAGCATCAGCAGTTAGGCCCAGATCGGCTCCACGGCCGTACTTTGTTTCCAATAGGGTAATGTCGTCAAAACTTTCACCCGATCGCATCAGTTGCCGTTTACGAAATTCCAGCCAGAGCATTCCAATAATGAAAATGATGATACCGCCAATACTGCCGAGGGCAGGTGCGGCGAATGTACTGGTCTGGAAAAAGTTACCTGGAATGATGTTTTGAACCTGTGGTGCGCCCGGAATGGCGGTCATTGTGAAGGTCAGAATACCCAGCGCGATAGTCCCGGGTATGAGGCGACGCGGGATGTCGGCTGCACGAAACAGTTCGCGCGCTAATGGGAACATAACAAAAACCGCAACGAAGACGGAAATACCACCATAGGTCATCAGTGCTGAAGCCACCACAGTGGCAAATACGGCTCGCTGAGGCCCAAACCAACGGGTAATAGTATTAGCCAGTTCTCTGGCATAACCAGAAAATAGCATCAGTGCGCCAAAAATCGCTCCGGTAAGAAAAATTGGAAAATAGCTTCCAACAAAATCGGCCATCGCCGGCATAAAGATATCAGTATAAGTGGCTAAGAGTGGCATGCCTGAGGTGACCATCGCCAGGAGCGCTGCAATAGGAGCAGCAATGATAATCGATACGCCTCGATAAGCCAGTGTAATTAATAGCGCCAGGGACACGAAGATGCCAATGAGCTCTACGGTCATATCTCTACCTCCGGTTACCTATGTCTGCCATCCCACGTCTAGGTATGTGTGTTACCTCACCGTAAGAGCCTAAACCAGAGGCATGAAGGGGTCTAACGGCACGTTTGCACAGCGGGTGTGCATAAGTAGAACATCATTGAGATGACGCGCAATAGCGGTTATTTACTCAGGAGGGCGGAGACGATCGCTTAGTGATGCTTGTCATGGCAATGTGTCACGGAGCACAATCGTAGTCAGTACGATACATTCAACGGAAAAGGTGGAGGCCATGGGCTATATTCATTCACAAGTACTGGGGTCTACAAGCCCAGATATTGCACCTGAAACTCTCGAACTTGATCCGCCACAGTCCGGAGAAGTACTCATTGATGTTGCAGCCTGTGGGGTCTGCCATACAGATCTGCACGTTATAAAACAGGAAGTAGAGTTTCCGCGTCCAGCGGTGCTCGGTCACGAGGTGGCTGGTGTAGTGGTGGATGTCGGCGCAGATGTCGACCATGTGAAAGCAGGGGACCGGGTGGCCGCTGCCTTTATCATGCCCTGTGGCTCATGCCGGCACTGCAAGGTAGGCCTAGAGGCAATTTGTGAAGTATTTTTCCAAAACAATCGCCTCCAAGGACGTCTTTTGGACGGAACCACACGACTACATCAACAAGACGGCATCGATGTAGCCATGTATTCCATGGCCGGCCACGCCACGCGTGCTGTCGTTCCAGCATCGGCTATTTTTAATCTCCCTCAGGACGTGAATTTGCAGGACGCCGCTATATTAGGGTGCAGCATTTTTACTAGCTATGGTGCCGTATTTGAAACAGGGCAAGTTGCTGAGGGCGAGACAGTAGCGGTGGTGGCAGCAGGGGGCATAGGTTTATCGATTACGCATCTGGCTGCCGCTGCGGGTGCATCCCGGATCTTTGTCATTGATCTAGCCGATGACAAGTTACAGCTAGCCAAGGAACTTGGTGCCACCGATGTCATCAATAGTAACCAACAGGACCCCTTAGAAGTGATTACCAGGGAACTGGGCCACGGCGTCGATAAAGTATTTGAGGCACTTGGCACCCAGACGACGGTAAAACAGGCAGTTTCCCTGGCAGACGACGGTGGAAGAGTAATTCTGGCCGGCATTGCCCCACCGGGGCATATTCTAGATATTCCGATCGCTCACATGGTCCGACGTAAAATCGAGGTGGTAGGGTCCTACGGCGCTACGGTTTCATCTGCCATGCCAGCGGTAATAGATCTGGCAGCAGAAGGTAAAGTCAACCTAGATAAGCTAATTACCGACCGGTTCAGTTTCGATCAGACAGACACTGCCTATAAATCCCTAGACGCACGAAAAATCCGGGGCCGTGGGGTTATCACCATTAATCCAGACTTAGCATAATTTGCCCTCAGTAGCGCTACAGCAAACCGGCATGATTTGACGAGGGTCAAGTACACTTTCAACCATGGACTGGGAAGAACTGCATACGAATCTGCCATCACTGATGACCTTTCTAACGGTCGCTCGTTTGGGGCGATTTACCGCGGCAGCCAACTCCCTAGGGATAAATCATGCTACGGTTTCGCGTCGGATTAATTCTTTGGAAAAGGTTACCGGTCAGCGCTTACTGTTGCGCTCGCAGTCGGGATGGGAAATCACTACTGAAGGCCGTCAGGTCTTTGAAATCGCCGAAGAGATTGAGCAGTCTCTGACGAAACTTGTAGCAGATGATGCTGAGGCGGCAGTTACCGGAACGGTTCGTATAGGTGCACCAGAGGCGTTTACCGGACATATCGCTGTTCCAGTGTTAGCCAGCGTCCAACGTGAGCACCCGGCATTAGATATCGAACTATTTACTTCCACGCAACGTGCCAGACAGAACCGTTCTGGGTTGGATTTAGAAATCGTAGTTGGTAAACCCGAGGTGCCGAGGGCCTGGGAAAGACCGTTATTGGAATATGAGCTTAAACTTTACGCTACCGAAGCGTACTTAGCAGACAACGGGGTCCCTGCCACTCTGCAAGACTTGCAGACGCATCGACTAAATTATTATGTCGAAGCCATATTGCTGGTCCAAGATCTTGATGATGCGCTGACAACGTTGCCACCTATGCGTCCAGGGCTGTCCTCAACGAATGTATACGCTCATCTAACGGCAACACTGGCAGGTGCCGGGATAGGGTTGCTCCCAGATTTTATGGCTGATGGACATCCGGGGATTGTTCCAGTCTTGGCAGAAGAATTTGCTCATCCCGCAACGTTTTGGGCTGTTGTACGACAAGAGTCTCTGCGCAACCCTGCGGTTGCAACGGTATATCAAGCGCTGAAAGATTATGCTGAATCCTCTGCTACCGTATCACCGGTTCACGGGCCGGTAATCATGTAGGGGCGACTAGAGCAGCACAGCAGCAAGCACCGGAACTGTCACGATCGATAGGATGGTCGTCCCGGCCAGCACTCCGGCAGCTAAGTCACCGGATTCGTCATAGCGTGCGGATAAAATATAGCCTGAGGTCGACATTGGCATAGCCGCCATGAGAATCAGCGTGTTATACCAATCTGCCCCCATCCCCTGAGGCAATACCCAAACCAATCCGAAGCTGGCCAACGGGAAAATAATATTCTTAACTCCGATACCGGACAGTACCATGCCAAGCGACAAACCGCCCGCGCGTATGCTGGCCAATGCCGGATGCATTGCGATACCTACCGAAAATAGAGCCAGTGGGATCGCGGTGGCAGCAAGAAGCTCGAGACTATCGGTAACGAGTTTGGGGACGGGAACGCTAAAAGCAACGACTACTACACCCAATATCGTGGAGATGGTGACGGGGTTCAAAATGGCCCGCGACATAATTTCTTGGCCAAGCCGTTGCACCGTATTGCCTTGTACGATTTGGGCTGAATTAGCAGTATTGCCTCGGAGCACCGGATAGCCCACCAGAAATACCAAGTTATGTAATAG